>NZ_SUKD01000022.1:0-301010 GCF_013357275.1 Pseudomonas sp. BMW13
TCGAAGAAGCGCAGTTTACGTGCTGTAAATGAGCATTCTGAGAGCGATTTCAACGCAGCATCACCGAGCGCAGGCACTATTCGTACAGAGCCTAGAGACGTGGCCGCAGCTTCAATTCCGGCGTGGGCTTGGGCGCACCGATGGCCGGGTGGCTGTCGGGATGCTGCTCGATCATCTGGGCGATGCGGCGCAACTGCTCGAGCATGGCCTGGGCCAGGCCGGCCTGGGTACGGTAGAGGCCGGTGTCCGGGTCCTGCTCCAGGTCGTTGAGGCCCTTGAAGGGGTAGCTGGAGTGCCTGGCATCCGTGCCGAAGAAACGCTGGTAATCCTGGGGCGTGTCATGCAGCTCGCGGCAGGCTCGCTCCAGGCTCTGCAGCTGTTCGGCGACGCTGGCCAGTTGCAGGCGCAGGCGGATGATCTGGTGGTTCTCCCAATTCATCGGCGAGGCCTGCGCACCGGGCTGCCAATGCGCCGGGTTCCCGAAGCGCAGCACGAACTGCTGGCCGGCTTCGCGGCCGTAGCGGGTCAGCCGTTCGATGCGCTCCCTGGGCATGTTCAGGTTGAGCCCACCTTCGTCCGGGGTCAGCTGGATCAGGCCGATGCGGTCGCGGAAGCCGGGCAGCAGCGACAGGGTCTCGTGGTTCCAGTCCTTGGCGACATTGCTGAGCTGGCCGAGAAAACCGCGCAGGGCGGGCAGGCCGTGCTGCGGAAAGCGCCGCCAGTAGGCCAGCCGTGCGTCGCCGTTGTTGCGCGGAAAACGCACCCGTTGCGCGTCGGCGCCGTCGGTCGGTCCCAGGTCGAGGCCGAAGGTCGGGCGGCGCGGCAGTGCGGCGTCGAAGAAGTGGATGGGAAAGTTGGAGCTGATGCCGCCATCGGTGAACCAGCAGCGCTCCAGCCGCTTGCCGGGCTTGCGGTAGTCCACGGCATGCAGCGGCACGGCGCTGAGCAGCAGGGGGAAGCTCAGGCTCATGCGCACGGCGACGATCACCGGCAGGTCGTCCGGCACCGGCAGGCGCAGATAGCCGTCGTGCCGCTCGCTGTCGCTCGGGCGCTGGTGCGCGCTCATCCAATCGACCACGCGCCGGGGGAACAGGCGGGCGAACTCTTCCTCGCGGAAATGGAACTGATTGTTCTCGCGCACCTGGTCGTCATCACGGAACGGCAGGCGGAAGGGGCGCGCCATGCTCAGGCAGGTGGTCATGACCTGCAGGTCGATACCCTGCTTGCGCAGGTCGCCGAAGGTCAGCGGCCGCTCGCATTCGATGGCCTCGGCCTGGCCCGCGCAGAATGCCTGCTGACCACTGAGGCGATCGAGGTACTGGGTCAGCCAGGTGGTCAGGGCTTCCCCGGGGACGCTGTCGTCCGTTGCCGGCATACCGGTGCACAGGCCGAAACCATTCGCCGGGATTTCCCGCAGTGCAGGCACGAGCAGGCGCAAGACGACCGCCAGGGTACTGCCAAGCACCGCGAAAAGCGCGACCCAGAGCCACACCAGTAGGCTGTCGCTGGCGATGGCGCTCCACCACAGCGGCCCGCCGGCGAGCAGGGCACCGAGCAGCGCGGCAAGCTTGTGTCGGGCCAGCATGACCTTCAGGGGCGCGACCACCCGCACCCAGGGGCTCTTGCCTTTGCTGTCGAGGATCGCGATGAAGGTGTCGAACAGCGTGCGCAAAGGCGCGACGGGTCTGAACAGCGCCAGCAGTTTGGTGCCGCGGCCACCGGCCGCAGGGGTGCAGAGGTGTTCGGGAAGTCGCTCGATTTCGGCGAAGCCGGCGGGGTCCTGCTGCAGCTGCCCCTGCTGGTAGCGCTGGCGGCCCAGCTCGGCAGCGGCCGCCGCTGCCGCGGCAATGGCACCGGCACTGGTACCGCCGATGCTGCGCAGACGAAATGCCTTGGCAATCTCGGTAATGGCCAGCGGATAGACGATGCCGCTGGTGATACCGCCCTTCATGATCAGGTCGCATTCCTGGGCGAAGACCGCCTGGCGCGAATCGTTCATCTACTGCTCCTAGTCGTCGTGCCGAACGCAGGCGCGGGCATGATAGCGCGGCTTTGCTGTCCATATGCCAGCAGCTTGAAACAGTACTGATCGGTCACGGCGTGTCCGGGGATTCGAGGCGGCGCTGCGGCGCTGCGGCGCTGGAAGAGCAGCGGCCATGTCATTCGGGCGCTCGAACCTGCCGGTAATCCTGGGTACTCGGGTCTGGATACACACATGGCTTGCCAGGTCATTGAGATCGACCGCCGATGCTCATAACGTCTATGCCCATTCCGCACGCTGAACCCGAAGCCTGACCACCAGGACAGCGGCGCTCGGCAGAACAATAATCACGACGCCCGCGGCGCGGATGACGGGTGTCGGCAGGAGTCGCAGTTGAAAGCAGCCATCTCTCGTACCCTGACGCGAACGCTTACCAGCCCGACCCTGCGTGACTGGCGATGGCGCCTGGCCGCTTTGCCAAGGCGATTGCAGGGGCAGGAGCCGGTGGTGCATTACTTCCATCAGGCGGATGACCCGTACAGCCACCTGACCGCCTCGTTGCTGCCGCAGCTCCAGCTTCGAGAGGGCGGTGGTACGCAAGGTCACCCTGCGCATCATTCCTTTCGTTTTCCTGCTCTATATCGTTTCCTACCTGGACCGCGCCAACATCGGCTACGCCGCGCTGCAGATGAATGCCGACCTGGCCCTCTCGGCCGAAGCCTTCGGCTTCATTTCCGGGATCTTCTTCCTCGGCTACTTCCTCTTCGAGGTGCCGAGCAACGTGCTGCTCAACCGTTACGGCGCGCGGGTATGGATCGCCCGTATTCTCGTCACCTGGGGTGCGATTGCGGCCGGTACCGCGTTCGCTGAAACCGCCAACCAGCTGTATGTGCTGCGCTTCCTGCTGGGCGTGGCCGAGGCCGGTTTCTTCCCGGGCATCATCGTCTACCTGACCTACTGGTTCCGCTCCAAGGAATTGGCTACCACGGTGGCGCTGTTCACTGCGGCCATCCCGGTGTCGTACATCATCGGTGCGCCGTTGAGTACCTGGATCATGGACAACATTAATTGGATGGGCTGGAGCGGCTGGCGCTGGATGCTGTTCCTCGAAGGCATCCCGGCGGTGCTGCTGGGCGTGGCCTGCTACTTCTACCTGACCGACAAGCCGGAGCAGGCCAAGTGGCTGACCGATGAGGAGCGCAGTTGGCTGATCAACGAGCTGGAGAACGACCGCAAGTCGCGCAAGAACGTCAAACACCTCGGCACGCTGAAGACCATGGCCAACCCGAAGGTGCTCTATCTCTCCTTCATTTACTTCGTCTACCAGTGCGGCAGCCTCGGCGTCGGCTACTGGATGCCGCAGATCATCAAGAGCTTCTCCGAGTCGCTGACCCACACCCAGATTGGCCTGATCGCCATGGTGCCGTACATCGTCGCCACCATCGTGATGATTGCCTGGTCACGCAGTTCAGACCGCCACAACGAGCGCAAGCTGCACTCGGCTATTCCGCTGGCGGTGGCCACTGCCGCCATGGTCGGTGCCGGCCTGGTCAGCAGCCCGGTACTGGCGATTGCCATGATCAGCCTGACCCTGGCCGGCCTGTATAGCTTCAAATCGCCGTTCTGGGCGCTGCCGACGCTGTTCCTCAGCCGTTCCACCGCCGCCGTGTCGATTGCTGTGATCAACTCCATCGGTAACCTCGGCGGCTTCGTCGGGCCGTCCATGCTCGGCGTCGTCAAGGGCAACACCAACAGCGCCACCACCGGCCTGCTGTTCCTCAGCGTGCTGCTGGCCATTGCCTTCCTGATGACTCTGCTGATGCGAGTGAACAATGCGGATGAAGGCGCAGAGGCTGCTCTGGCCGCCGAGGAGAGCCACTGATGACGGTCGATGCCGCCGTTCTCGCCGAACTGGCGCCCACCGGTGTGCTGCGTGCGGCGATCAACTACGGCGGCAACCCGTTGCTCGCCCAGCGGGGCGAAGGCGGCCAGCCCGGTGGCGTATCCACCGCGCTGGCCCGAGGCGTTGGGGGTGGCGATCTAGTTCGTCACCTTCGATGCCGCCGGCAAGGTATTTGCCGCGCTGCCCGAGGATCGCTGGGACCTGGCGTTTCTGGCCATCGAGCCGGTGCGTGAGGCGCAGATCGAGTTCAGCCACCCCTACGTGATCATTGAGGGCACTTATCTGGTTCGCGCGGACAGCCCGTTCCAGTCGGTGACCGATCTGGACCAGGCGGACCTGCGCCTAGCGGTCGGCAAGGGCGCGGCGTATGACCTGTTCCTCAGTCGCACGCTGAGCGCCTCCGAACTGGTGCGTGCGCCGACCTCTGCGGCAGCGGTGGATTGGTTTGTTGAGCAGGGGTTGGATGCCGCTGCAGGCGTTCGCCCGGCTCAATTCGGGCTACCGGGTGCTGGGTGACAGCTCACCGAGATCTGCCAGGCGATGGCGGTACCCAAGGGGCGTCTGGCGGGGGCGCGGTTCATCCGCCAGTACCTGAGTTCAGCCATAGACAGCGGAGTGGTGGCGGGGGCACTGATTGCCAGTGGCCAGAAGGATGTCCGGATTGGACCTAGTGTTAGTGAGCACACGCCTTCCCCTTAATCGTAAATTTTTGGATGACCGCTTTTGGCCGATAGCAGACGCTGGTGACAGGTTGCTATCGGCCAGGAGCAGTCATTAGGTGCCTGCAAAATCTGGGGCGATTCAACTACCACGCAGGGCGAATCTCATCCGTAAGAGGAAGAGTCTGGTTCAGGGGCCAACGCATGCTGCCGAAAACGTTTCTAGGTCCGCAGTTCTCCTCCCGGCACTGCTCGCCAACATCCTCGGTGCGAAGAGCATCGCTCTCTGCGAACAGATGAAACACACATTTTGATCCCGCTTCGCGAAATACAAAAACGCCACTTTCAGTGGGTACAGCCAAGCCATGCAGTCGGCATACATGACCTCCACCGCCTGTTGTCCAGAACGTGAAAAGTAGTTGTCCATCAGACTGCATCTGGGTCTCAAGAAAGTCTCCTGGAGAACCGCGACGACCATCGGGAATAGCGTTAAGTGTCTGAGAAACCGCGTCACCAGCCAGCGTCAGAACCGATGCCAAAAACCACGAGAAGCGCATAACAATTCCTCCCTGATGACAATTGAATCGTACCCCTCGTGGACGAGCGGAGTGAGTCCATTTCTAAGCGACCACTTCTGGCCGATCTCTGCCGATTTTCCAGCAGTAGAAGTGGAGAAGGCAGAAGCTTTTCTCAGCCCGGTAGGAGCCACGCCGTGCATGTCCATTGTTTGGGATTGGTTTGCGCCTCGTCGCCAAGCCTCACGCATCTTCCGGCGCCACGCCCTGTGGTCGCTTGTAGGCCATCCCGACAGAGCGCGGGGCGGTATGGACGAAGCCGAACTGCGCGTACAGGTCTTGCGCCTGGCCATCGGCGATCAGGCTGACATAGCCGCTTTCGGGTACCTCGGCTTCGATGTATTGCAGTATTTCCCCCATGATGCGCTTGCCCAGGCCCTTGCCCTGGTGTTCCTTGAGGACGGCGATGTCCACCACCTGAAAGAAGCAGCCTCCGTCGCCGATGATGCGGCCCATGCCCACCGGCTGCTCGTCATGCAGGATCTGTACGGCGAAGAGTGTATTGGGCAGTCCCTTCAGTGCGGCCTCGATGGTTTTCGGGCTGAGCCCCGAGGCAAGGCGCAGCGCCCGGTAGGTCTCGACGGAGGGCGTTTCCAGCACGCAGGAGTAGGTCGTCATGTGTTTCGCTCGATAGGTGCAAACTGACGGCCAGGCGCTATGCCTGGATGCGGACATCGGCAGCTGGGATAACGGTGGTGCGCTTGCCGAAGCTGGTCATGTTGGCCAGCGTGACGTTGTGGTGGGCGGTGATCTGCGCAGCCGTCAGGACGCCATTGTCCACCGTCGAGTGGGCGTCCTCGACCAGGGTCACCTCGTAGCCCAGCGCCAGGGCGCGGCGGGTCGTGGTATCGACGCAGAAGTCGCTCTGCAGACCACAGATCACCAGGTGGGAGATATCCCGTGCCTGCAGCAGCTGGGTGAGGTCGGTGCGATGGAAGGAGTCCGGCGTGGTCTTGCGAACCCGCAGATCGCTCGGTGAGGTCGTCAGTCCCTCGGCCAGCTGCCAGGGGGCGGTGTCGAAACGCAGGAGGCCGTCATTTTCTTCGTGCTGGATCAGCACAACCGCTGCGTGAGCGGCCCGTGCCTGCGCCGAGAGTGTGTTGATTCTTTCGATCACCCGGTCGCTGTCGAACGCAGCGTATTCTCCGGTACACAGTGCATGTTGAACATCGATGATCAGCAGTGCAGTCGACATGGCTTCCCTCCACGAAGTTGATGCATGGAACAGGGCAAGCCCGGCAAGGGGGCAAGGGGCCTGGTTCGATGCATGGAGGGCAGATGGTAGCGCCTGCTCGGCCACTCGACCATCGCTTTGCAACTCAGGGCAGGGTGGTCGTGCCGTGCGCAATCCGATCAGTCGGGTCTCGACTCGTTCGTGGCACTTTGCCTGGTTGGGCAGCTTCAAATGTTAGTCGTTATCATTTATATTCGCGCACTTTCCGACATCCAGCGCGCACGAACCCTTGCCTCACGCTCCGGCCAAACCGTCCCTGATCTCGACCCTAGCCCGGCATTATGACGAGCTGGTCGACTCTGTCCGCCGCCGTTTCGGCGACCGTCAGGCCGCGCATGAGGTGGTGCACGATGTCTGCGTGCAACTGCTGGAGTCGCCCGAGAAAGAGGCGGTACGCGTACCCTTGGCGCTGCTGCGCAAGATCACCCATGATCGCGCCATCAGCCACTACCGCAGCGAGCGCCGCCGGCAGGCCTGGGTCGACGACCAGGCGGACCTGGCCGAGGTGCTCTGCAGTACCCCGGGCGTGGAGCGTCAGCATGCCGCCGCTGACGAGCTGGAGCGCTTGAGCGCGGCCATTGCCGAACTGCCGCCGCGCTGCCAGCAGGTATTCGTCATGCACAAGATTCACGAGCTACCGCAGCAGGAGGTCGCCGAGCGACTGGGGATTTCGCTGAAGGCGGTGGAGAAGCACATCAAGGTCGGCGTGGCCAAGTGTCTGGCCCGCCTGGGCTACCAGAAGGCGCGCGCATGAACTCGCGGACCGACGAGCAGGATGCTACCGACGATGCGCTGGCACGCCACCGCGAGGCGCTGAAGAAGCGTTTCCCGCTGCCGCCACCAGCCAGCAAGCCGCGCCAGCGTGTCGCCACGCTGGGCGTGCTGATCGGTGCGCTGGCGCTGGGGCTGCTCTGGCTCGACCCGGCCTATCGCAGCGAGCGCTACAGCAGCGCATCGGGCCAGGTCCGCAGCATCGCACTGGCCGACGGCAGTCGCCTCATGCTCGATGGCGCCAGCCAGGTCAACGTCAGTTGGCACCTGCGTAGCCGCCGTGTCGAGTTGCTGGCAGGGCAGGCGTTGTTCGATGTCGCCCCGGCCACCTACCGGCCGTTCCGCACGCTGGCCGGTTCGGCTGAAATCACGGTGGTCGGTACCCGCTACAGCGTCAGCCGTGTCGCGGAGCAGGTACGCGTGGCCGTCGAGGAGGGGCGGGTCGGTGTGCGTGGCCTGCACGATGAGCTGCTGCTCACGCCCGGCCAGCAGGTGCTGGTGCGCAACGGCCAGCTGGGCAGCCCGGAGCGGGTGGATGCCAAGGCGCTGAACGGCTGGGTCGACGGCCGCGTGGTGTTCGATCGCACGCCGCTGGTGGAGGTGCTGGATACGCTCAGGCGCCAGCGCGACACACGGGTGCAGCTCGACGATCCGGACCTGGCGCAGCTGCCGGTGTCCGGCACCTTCGCCAGCGCCAACCTGGACGCTCTGCTGGTCTTGTTGCCGAAGATATTGCCAGTGCAGCTGCAGCGCGCTGCGGATGGCTCGCTGAGCCTGAGCCGGCGTGCAGCGGAAAAATAATTTCATCGCGAGGTAGGGGTTGCTCGCCGCTGTGGCGGCTATCTCCAGGAACGTCCTCTATTTTCCCGGAGCCCTACCAGTGAAAACCCCGACCCGGCGCCTTACCCTGTTGGCCAGCAGCCTGCTGCTGGGCCTGTCGTCGATGGCCCAGGCCGCCAGCGAAATCGATTTCGACCTGCCCGCCGCGCCCCTCGAACAGTCCCTCAACAGCCTGGCAGCTCAGTCCGACAGCCAGATCCTGTTCTCCAGCGACGTGACCCTCGGTAAGCGTTCGCCGGCCTTGCGCGGCCGCCTGAGCACCGGCGAGGCCCTGCGGCGCCTGCTCGATGACAGTGGCCTGGATGTGCAGCAGCAGGATGATCACACCTTCATCGTGGTGCCGCGCGCCGTGGCCGCCGAGCAGGCGAACGCCTCTGGCGCTGCCGTCGAGCTGGCTTCCATGGAGGTGACCGCATCCCGCACCGCCAGCGTGCTGGTGCCGCAGGTGCGTCAGGTCAACGTCATCGAGCGGGAGCAGCTGGAGACGCAGCGCATGGCCTCGGCCAGCCTGGCGACGATACTGGCCAAGAGCATCCCCGGCATGTCCGATTCCAGTCGCACCGTTACCGACTACGGGCAGACGCTGCGTGGCCGTACCATGCTGGTGCTGGTCGATGGCGTGCCGCTGAACACCAACCGCGACTCCTCGCGGAACCTGGCCAACATCGACCCGGCGCTGATCGAGCGCGTCGAGGTCATCCATGGCAGCAGCGCGATCTATGGCGCCGGCGCCACGGGGGGCATCATCAACATCACCACCCGTCCGGCAGGCGGTGACATGCGCGCCGAAACCACGCTGACCGGCACGTCGTCGCTGACCCAGCTCGACCACGACAGCCTCGGCGGCCAACTGCAGCATCACCTGTCCGGCTCCCAGGGCCCGTTCGACTACGCCCTCGACATCGGCGCCCGGCATATCGGCAGCTCGTTCGATGCCGACGGTCGGCGCATTGCCCCGGAGCCCAGCCAGGGTGACCTGTTCGACTCCAACGCCTTCAACCTCGGCGGCAAGCTCGGCCTGCGCATCGACGAGAACCAGCGCATCCAGCTCGCCCTCAGCCACTACGATGCCCAGCAGGACAGCGACTACACCTCCGACCCGTCCGTGGCCCGCTTGCCCGCCGGCACGGTGCCGGCGCAGGCGCTCAAGGGCCTCAGCCTGGACGAGCAGAACCAGATCAGGAACAGCATGGCCAACCTGCAGTACAGCCATGACGACCTGCTGGGCAGCCGCATGGCGGCGCAGCTCTACTACCGCGACTATTTCACCCGCTTCACCCCGTTCGATGCCCGTGGCGTGGCGACCCGGGGTCGTTTCGTCGACCAGGTGATGCAGAACAGCGAGGTCATCGGCAGCCGCCTGACCCTGCGCACTGCGCTGGGCGACAGCACTGAGCTGGTCTGGGGCGGCGATCTCAACCACGAGCACAGCGACATGCCGCTCGACATCTTCGACCCGGCCATCTACGACGCCAGCGGCGGCACCGATTTCGACAAGATCGGCAAGATGACCTACATGCCGGAGCTGACCACCTTCAGCACCGGCGCCTTTGCCCAGTTGCAGCACCGCTTCAACGAGCAGTGGTCGATCGACGGCGGCCTGCGCTACGAATACGCCACCGCCAGGTTCGACGACTTCACGCCGCTCTCCGAGATCCACAACGCCAGCCCAGCGCGCGTGGAAGGGGGCACGGTGCGTTACGACGACCTGCTCTACAACGTCGGCGTGGTGTTCTCGCCGGTTCTGGGTCAGGAAATCTACGCGGCCTTCAGCCAGGGCTTCCAGCTGCCGGACATCGGTGTGCAGGTGCGTAACGCCCGGCGCGGTTTCGACATCGACTCCTCCGATCTGGAGCCGGTGAAGACCGACAACTACGAACTGGGCTGGCGCGGAGACCTCGGCGAGCAGACGCTGGCCTCGCTGGCGCTGTTCTACACCACCTCGGACCTGGGTGACGTGCAGAGCTTCAACAATGGCCTGATCCTCAAGCGTACCCAGGAGCGCATCTACGGTATCGAGGGCAGTGCCGACTGGCTGAGCCTGGACGACGTCTGGGGCGTGGGCGCCACCTTCACCTGGATGAAGGGCCGCGAGAAGCCGGACAACGGCGACTGGCAGGACATGACGGGCTTCCGCATCCCGCCGCTGAAAGTCACGGCCTACCTGCAGTACCAGCCTGACCAGGCCTGGAGCAACCGCCTGCAGGCCACCTATGTCGGCAGCGAGGACTATCGCCTGGACGGTGTTGCCAGCTTCGGTCGCCGCGAAGTGGACAGCTACTTCACCGTGGACCTGATCAGCGACTACCGCCTGAGCGAGAAGGACAAGGTCAGCCTGGGCATCGAGAACCTGTTCAACCGCGATTACTACCCGCTGTACAGCCAGCTGATGCGCAGCAGCAGCAATACCAGCCACCTGCCGGCATCCGGCACCACGCTGACCCTGGCCTACAGTCACCAGTGGTAGGCCCCGGGCGCACAGGGACGTGCGCCAGGCGTTCCGGTTCTCAGCGAGGTGCAGCGGGCTGAGTCGGGTAGCTGCAGCCTTGGGGTCATGTCGGTTACCTATACTGGAGCTTGCCCGCTGTCAGCCGGGGTTCGTTCCGGCAGCGAGGCAGCCAACCGGGAGCGATACAAGGATTGCCGGAAATGATTCCTGAAAGTCTCAACACGCAGTTCGAACAATCCGCCAATACCCTGCAAACACTACTGCTCCAACCGGAGACCTATACGCAGATCGGCATCGTCCTGGCGATCTACGTCGGCGCGTGGCTGATTGCCAAACGCATTCAGAAACATACCGCGTCGCTGGGGGCGAGCAGCCAACGGCTGCACGTCTTCATCAAGAAGCTGAGCGATCTGATCTTCCCGGTGACGGCCATCCTGATGCTGCGGGTATCGCTCGAGATCAGCGAAAACCTGCTCAGTCAGGGCTGGCTGGTGCAGGCCGCGCTGATCATTTCGGTGATCCTCATATTCCGCTCGGTCATCCGCAATTTCGTCACCCACAAGCTGCTTGCGACGATGCTCAGGTGGCTGGGCATTCCGCTGTTGTTCCTGCACATGGTCGGCCTGCTGGGCGGCCTGATCCAGATTCTCGAATCCATTTCGGTCAATCTCGGCAACATCGAGATATCGCTCTACGGCATCGCCCGCGTGGCCATCTTCGGCTCCATCCTGTTCTGGCTCGGACGCGTCAGCAGCCGGACGGGGCGCGACTTCATCGCCCACCAGGAAAACCTCGACGAGCGCACCCGGGAAGTGGCGGCCAAGCTGTTCGAAGTGTCGATCTTCTTCCTGATCTTTCTCCTGCTGCTGCAGATCATGGGGATCAACCTCACCACGCTCGCGGTGTTCGGCGGGGCGCTGGGGGTCGGCCTGGGCTTCGGCCTGCAGGCGATTGCCTCCAACTTCATCTCCGGCATCATCATCCTGCTCGACCGCTCGGTATCGATCGGCGACTACGTCGAACTCGAGGATGGCCGCACGGGCATCGTGCGCGAACTGAACATGCGCTCGACCACGCTGGAAACCTACGACGGCAAGGACATCGTGGTACCGAACGAGAAGTTCATCGCCGAGATTTTCACCAACTGGACGCACAAGGACAAAAGCCAGCGCTACCGCGTCGACTTCTCGGTCGCCTACGACTCCGACATCCGCAAGCTGATCGCCATCATCAAGGATGTGGTCGCCAGCCATCCGCAGGTGTTCAGCGGCGACGAGGTACCCATCGAGGAACGCCCGGACTGCGAGATAGACAGCTTCGGCGACTCGGGCATCAACATGTTCGTCGAGTTCTGGATGGAGGGCGTCGACGACGGCCGCAATCGCGTAGGCGGGGACCTGCTGCTGATGATTCTGGAGGCACTGCAAGAGCACGGCTTCGAGATTCCCTTCCCGCAGCGAGAAGTGCGCATCCTGGACAGGAAGGCGTCCGCGCGAAAGGCGACGGACAGTCCGTGAGCTTCGGCAGCGATCGACACGCCGAGCAGGGCGAGCGAGCGGGCATCGCTCATCGACGAGACGGGATCGGCGCGTCGGGCTGGGCACGATGAGCGACACTGGCGCGCTGACGCTTTGCCGTACCTGCTGACCAGCCTTGGGGCAGTCATCAGAGGCACCCAGACCTGTCTGGCCTGGGTGCCTGGTGACGGCGCCACGTTGGAGGCGCTATGTGTTGGCGCTTATCCCGTGAAACGATGCGGTCCTGCATCTACCCGACTGATCTGCCCAGCGCACTGTCTGCCCTCGCTGACTGTGGCGGCGAGCAGGGGACTCGGGCGTGTCATGGGGCATCTCCCGTTTCGACTGCTGTTGGGGCGGCGTGGCGGTCGTCGACCTTGGGTGCATGGCGTCTGCGCATCAGGGCATAGGCGGCGGGCAGGACGAACAGTGACAGCAGTGGCGCGGTGACCATGCCGCCGACCATGGGCGCCGCGATGCGACTCATGATCTCGCTGCCGGTGCCGCTGCCCCAGAGGATCGGCAACAGGCCGGCAATGATCACGGCCACGGTCATCGCTTTCGGGCGTACACGCTGCACGGCGCCGAAGCGGATGGCATCGAGCAGCGCCGATTCGCCGAAGTGCCCGGCCGTCTGCTTTTCCTGCCAGGCGTTCTTCAGATAGAGCAGCATGATCACGCCGAACTCCGCGGCTACCCCGGCCAGCGCGATGAACCCCACGCCAGTGGCGACCGACAGGTTGTAGCCCAGCAGCCAGAGGAACCAGACCCCGCCAGTCAGCGCGAAGGGCAGGGTGGCCATGATCAGCGTGGCTTCATCGATTCGCGTGAAGGTGAGGTAGAGCAGCACGAAGATGATCAGCAGGGTCGCCGGCACCACCAGCTTCAGGCGCTGGTTGGCGCGCTCCATGAACTCGAACTGGCCGGAGTAGTTCAGGCTCATGCCCGCCGGCAGTTGCAGGCGCTCATCGATGGCCTGGCGCAGGTCGGCGACCACCGAGGCGATGTCGCGACCACGCACGTCGATGTACACCCAGCCGGAGGGGCGTGCGTTCTCGCTTTTCAGCATGGGCGGGCCGTCGGCGACGCGCACCCGAGCGACCGTCCCCAGGGTGATCTGGCTCCCTTGCGGGGTGTAGATCGGCAACTCGCGCAGGGCCTCCAGCGAATCACGCCACTCACGGCCGTACCGCAGGTTGATGGGGTAGCGGGCCAGGCCTTCCACCGTTTCGCCGACCTTGGCCCCGCCGATGGCGCCGGCGACGATGGCCTGCACCTCGGCGATGTTCAGGCCATAGCGGGCGGCCACCGTGCGGTCGATGGCCACGTCGATGTAGCGCCCGCCTGTCAGGCGCTCGGCCAATGCCGAGGACACGCCAGGCACCTCGCGGGCGATGCGTTCGACTTCGGCGGTCGCCTTGTCGATCTGCGCCAGGTCGCTGCCGGCGACCTTCACCCCAATCGGGCTCTTGATCCCGGTGGCGAGCATGTCGATGCGGTTGCGGATTGGCGGAATCCACAGGTTGGCCAGGCCTGGCACCTGCACGGTGCGATCCAGCTCTTCCACCAGCTTGTCCATGGTCATGCCTGCGCGCCACTGCTCCCTGGGCTTGAACTGAATGGTGGTTTCGAACATCACCAGCGGCGCCGGGTCGGTGGCGCTGTCGGCGCGGCCGGCCTTGCCGAACACGCGCTCGACCTCGGGCACGGTCTTGATCAGGCGATCCGTCTGCTGCAACAGCTGGCCGGCTTTCTGCGATGACAGACCGGGCAGCGCCGTGGGCATGTAGAGCAGGTCGCCTTCATCCAGTGGCGGGAGAAATTCGCCACCCAGCTGGCTCAGCGGGTAGAGCCCGGTCAGGAACAGGGCGAAGGACAGCGCCAGTGTCGTTTTCGGCCAGTTGAGCACGGCATCGAGGGCTGGCCGGTACAGGCGGATCAGTCCGCGGTTGATGGGGTTGCGGGCCTCGTCGGGGATCCTGCCGCGAATCCAGTAGCCCATCAGCACCGGCACCAGGGTCACCGACAGCCCGGCCGCCGCGGCCATGGCGTAGGTCTTGGTGAAGGCCAGCGGACCGAACAGCCGGCCCTCCTGCGCCTGCAGGGTGAACACCGGGATGAACGACAGGGTGATGATCAGCAGGCTGAAGAACAGGGCCGGGCCCACTTCGACCGCCGCTTCGGTGATCACCTTCCAGTGCGTGGCGCCCTTCAGCTCCTCGCCCGGATGCTTCTCACGCCAGTGTTCGATGTGCTTGTGCGCGTTCTCGATCATGACCACCGCTGCGTCCACCATCGCACCAATGGCGATGGCGATGCCGCCGAGGGACATGATGTTGGCGTTGACGCCCTGCTTCTGCATGACGATGAAAGCGATCAGCACACCGACCGGCAGTGAGATGATGGCCACCAGCGACGAACGCAGGTGCCAGAGGAACAGCACGCAGACCAGGGCCACGACGATGAATTCCTCCATCAGCTTGTGGCTCAGGTTCTCCACGGCACGGTCGATCAGGCCACTGCGGTCGTAGGTGGTGACCACTTCCACGCCCTCGGGCAGGCTCTTTTGCAGTTCATCCAGGCGCTGCTGTACGGCCGCGATGGTGTCGCGGGCGTTCTTGCCGCTGCGCAGGATCACCACGCCGCCGACCACTTCGCCTTCGCCATCCAGTTCGGCGATGCCGCGACGCATTTCCGGGCCGAGCTGGATATGGGCGATGTCGCCCAGCGTCACCGGGGTGCCCTTGGCGTCGAGCTTCAACGGGATCGCGCGAAAATCCTGCAGTGACTGCAGGTAGCCGGAGGCCCGCACCATGTACTCCGCTTCGGCCAGCTCCAGCACGCTGCCCCCGGTTTCCCGGTTGGCGGCCTCGATGGCCTGGGCCACCTGCTGTTGGGTGATACCACGGCTGGCCATGCGCACGGGGTCGAGCAGAACCTGGTACTGCTTGACCATGCCGCCAATGCTGGCGACCTCGGCCACATTGGGCAGTGTCTTGAGCTCGTAACGCAGGAACCAGTCTTGCAGCGAGCGCAGTTGCGCGAGATCGTGCCCGCCGGTGCGATCGACCAGGGCGTACTGGTAGATCCAGCCCACCCCCGTGGCATCCGGCCCCAGGCTTGGCGCGACCCCTTCGGGCAAGCGGCTCTGCACCTGACTGAGGTACTCGAGCACGCGTGAGCGGGCCCAGTAGAGGTCGGTGCCATCCTCGAACAGGACATAGACGTAGCTGTCGCCGAAGAACGAGTACCCGCGCACCGTTGCTGCGCCCGGTACCGACAGCATGGTCGTGGCCAGCGGGTAGGTGACCTGATTCTCGACGATCTGCGGCGCCTGGCCTGGGTAAGGGGTGCGGATGATGACCTGCACGTCGGACAGGTCCGGCAGGGCATCGATCGGACTGTTGTTGACGGACCAGACACCCCAGGCCACGGCGAACAGGGTGGCGAGGACGACCAGCAAGCGATTGGCGACCGACCAGCGGATGATGGCGGCAATCATTGCTCATGCCCTCCATGCCCGGCCTGTTCATCGAGCTTTTCCACTCGCTCGATGAACAGGCCGTCGTCGCGCTGGGATACACCGACGCGAACGCGCTCACCGGCTTTCACTTGCGTCAGCAGGGCAGGGTCGCCGACCGGAAAGGGCATGGTCATGCCCGGCATGCCGAGGGACTTGAACGGGCCATGCGCCAGTTCGATCATGCCGTCGTCTATGCCGACAATGGTGCCTTCGGCCTCGTGCAGGGCCGGGGGCGTTGCGGCGGTCGGCCGAGGCGTATCGGCGGCAATGATGCCGCGCAGACTGGCTTCGGAGTCCAGCAGGAACTGGCCGGAAGCGACCACCGTCTGGCCTTCCTCGAGGCCGTCGGTGACCACGGTATCCTGCTCGGCCTCCTGACCGATGCGCACGGCTACCGGGCGAAAACGGCCATCGCTTTCCGCCACCATGACCAGTGTGCGCTTGCCGGTACGGATCACCGCTTCGCTGGGCACCACCAGCACCGATTGCTCATCGCTGCTGAGCGTCACTTCGGCCGTCATGCCTGGGCGTAGACGCTGCTCGGGGTTGGGCAGCTCCACGCGAACCTGAACCGTGCGACTCTGCACGTCGGCCTGCGGTAGCACCGCCTGGATAAGGCCCTCCACCGGTTTGCCGGGGAACGTGGGCAGCCGCGCCTGCACTCGCTGGCCCTGACGCAGGGCGCCAGCCTGGGCCTCGGGTACGGCGACTTCGAGCCAGACAGGGTCCAGGCCGTTGACCTGGGCCAGCGACATGCCGGCCGCCAGGGTCATGCCCTCACGCACCGACAGCGCCTGCAGCACCCCGCTGATCGGGCTGGTGACCGTCCAGACCGTTTGCACCTGACCGGACCGCTCGACACGGGCGATCAGCTCGGCCGGCATGCCGGCCAGGCGCAAGCGCTGGCGGGCTGCGGCCAGCAGCTCCGGTTCCTGCAGGTCGCGCAGGGCCAGAAATTCAGCCTGCGCCGCACTCCATTGCGGTATCAGCAGGTCAGCCAGCGGCGCGCCCCTGGCAATCACGTCCTGCGGCGCTCTGGCGTAGACGCGCTCGACGAAACCACCGCTACGCGCCTGCACCACGGCGACATCGCGTGCATCGAAGGCCAGCACGCCGACCGCATCCACGGACTGACTGATGGTCGTGCGGCGCACCGTGGCCACGCGCATGCCAAGGTTCTGAGTGATGCCGGGGGCGATGCGCACGCTGGCGGCGTCCCCCCCTTCCTCGGCGTAGCGCGGCACCAGATCCATGTCCATGAAAGGGGACTTGCCCGGTTTGTCGAACTTCTGCTGCGGGTACATCGGGTCGTACCAGTAGAGCACGTCACGCGCCAGGGCCTCGGTATCGGCGGCTTGCGCCATGGCGACGGAGGAGGCGAGCAGCGGGAGGGTGATCAGCCTCGTCAGGCATCTGATCCAGGTGTTCATGGGGTCTCTCCAAAGGCGAAATGCAGGCGGGCGTTGGCCAGGGCACGATCACGGGCCACGTCGATACGGCGCAGACGGGTTTGCAGCAGGGCCTCGCGCGCTGCCACCACGTTGCCGAGGTCGCCACGACCACCGCGGTAGTCCGCAAGCGTCAGCCGCACCTTGTCTGCCGCCAGCGGCAGGAGTGTCTGTTCGAGGCGGGCGAGCGTGCTTTGCAGGCGCTGCAGTTCGGCCAGGTCCGCGCTCAGTGCCTCGGTGTGCCTGCGCAGGGCGTCCTCGCGTTCGGCGCTCACCTGCGCCAGTCGCGCCTCTTCAGCGGCGATGCGCGGGTTCTGCCGGGTACCGGCGAACAGCGGCAGGTCGATGCTGAGGTTGAGGCTGAGCATGTCGCCGAAGGCTTCACGACGGCCGTACTCCACCCCCCAGCCCCAGTCCGGCCGCTTGTCGGCGATCGCCTCGTTCAAGCGTGCCTCGGCCTGGCGGGTCAGCGGCTCGTACGCTTGCAGCTGCGGATGGTGCTGCAAATGGCTGCGGTACCAGACCGCATCGGTTGGCCAGTCCGGCCAGGCACCGCTCAGGGGTTGCTCGGCGGCCGCGCCTATCCAGCGGCGCAGGGCCGCGCGGGCGACGGCTTGGGTGCGCCGCAGCTCGTCTTCCTTCTCCGCGAGCAGGGCAGCTTCCTGGCGTGGCACCACGGCGTCCGCCGAGTTACCGCCGCCGCCGGCGATGCGGGCGCGAACGGCGCGTTCGAGCAGGCGGTTCTCGTCATAGAGTTGTTTGAACAGCGAGAGCTTCTCGTCCACCGAGCGGGTAGCGATCCAGGCCTCGGCGACCTGGCGGCGTACCTCCAGGCGCGCGATCTGCTGGCGCTGCTCGGCGACATCGACGCCCGCTCTGGCTGCCTCGATCCGCGCCCGGCGCTTGGCGCGATTGGGTACCTCCTGGGTGAATCCGATGGCCTGCATGGTCATCGGCTCCCGGTCGAAACGCCAGGCGGCGTCACTCTCGATCGGTACGTTGCGCAGTCCCAGGCTGAGCCTGGGGTCGGGCAGCGCGCCTGCCGGGATGGCGGACTGGCGCGCGGCCTCCAGGTTGGCCGCCTCTGCGGCCAGTGACGGGGCCTGGTCTTCGGCGAGGCGCAGGGCCTCATCCAGGCTCAAGGCTGCCGCCAGGCCGGGCAACGCCAGGCTGCCGGCGAACACGGCCACCGTCAGATGACGGCGCCGTAAACGAAATACGGGCATGTGGTGATTCCATGTCTTTGATCCGTGCGCGAGGCGCACGCAGGAGCCGGCCGCTCAGCGGCAGCCGGCGTTCAGGCGACAGGAATCAGCTACGGGGTGGGTGCCAGAGAGGCTCGGTAGCGCCAGGCAGAGGGGTGAAGCTCGAGGGGAAGGGACCCGGTTGGTCGATCAGCAGCAATGCGCTCT
Source organism: Pseudomonas sp. BMW13 (assembly GCF_013357275.1). NCBI lineage: Bacteria > Pseudomonadati > Pseudomonadota > Gammaproteobacteria > Pseudomonadales > Pseudomonadaceae > Pseudomonas > Pseudomonas sp. BMW13. Next base: position 18,313 of record NZ_SUKD01000022.1, read on the forward strand.
TGCCACTGCCTACCTGCAGCAGGCTACCGGCTTTGCAGTCCATGCCGGTCTTGCACGGTTGCTTGTGGCCGGTTTGCGCCATCGTTTCGCAACAGGGGTCGAGGGCGCTCATCTGCTGATCCATGCCAGGCATGGCGGGCGACGGCATGTACTGCGAGGCATGTACGGCACACGCCTGCGCGGGCATCAGCAGGCTCGCCATCCCGTTGATGGGAAGCGTCAGACTGACCAGCAGCAGGAAGTAGAACCGTAGGAGGGCCTTCATGCCGGCGAGTCTACCGATGCCCGGTCGGCTGTCAATAACGGCCGGTGCATCTGGACCAGCAGACGCCCCCTCGCGCATGGCTCCGGATCGGCGGGTTCGCTAGCAATGCAGGCACTGGAGTTTTTCCTGGCCATTGCTGCTGTTGCGGGAGGCTGCCTGCGATCACAGGCCGACCTGGTGAGCCGACAGGTAGTCCTCCTGACTTGACCGATTAGGATGATCGTCCTAGGCTCTGGTCTATCAATTAGGTCAAGCGTCCTAACTCAACGGGCAAGCGATAGGTACACCTGGATGACTGGCATGACTACCCGCGAGCGCATTGTCTCCGAGGCGGACAGGCTGTTCTATGAGCGGGGCTATGAGCACACCTCTTTCGCCGACATCGCCGATGCGGTCGGCATCTCCCGTGGCAACTTTTACTACCACTTCAAGAGCAAGGACGAGATTCTGGATGCGGTCATCGGGGACCGCATGACGAGCACATCGGAGATGCTGCAGGCATGGGAGGCCCTGAGCAGTACTCCCGCCGAGCGCATCAAGAGCTTCATCCTCATTGTCATCACCAATCGAGCGCAGATCATCCGGCATGGCTGCCCGGTCGGCACACTTTGCAGCGAGCTGGCCAAGATTGGCCATCCCGCGCAACCGCAATCCAACCAGCTGTTTACCTTGTTTCGCACCTGGTTGGGCCAGCAATTCACTCTACTCGGGCACGAGGCAGAGGCTGATTCGCTCGCCATGCACGTACTGGCTTTCAGTCAGGGCGTTGCACTGCTGGCACATGCATTCCAAGACAAACGCTTTGTCGAGCGCGAGGCCGAGCACATGTGCGCATGGCTTGATGGCATCGCCGATGAGGCAATCGCAAAGACCGAATGATTGTTCAGGGAGGACCGCTGATGTTCATCGTATTTCTAAGATTTTCAGCCGGGCGCGATCAGGCAGCTCAGTTGATGCAGGCGCACAAAGATTGGCTGCAACGCGGTTTCGACGACGGCATTTTTCACTTGGCCGGCAGCCTCCAGCCACAGGCTGGAGGGATGATTCTGGCGAGTGGAACCACGCTGGCCCAGCTTGAGGAACGGGTCAGCAACGACCCTTTCGTTGTGCAAGATGTCGTGCGAGCTGAAATCGTAGCGGTAACACCATCGAAGGCAGATCCCCGCCTGGAGTTCCTGCTGGCGGATATGGGGAGTTGAGGCGGTGAACAGGACGATCATTGGCGTCGACGGCCTGCATCGCTGCCGCTGGTGCGCAGCAGCACCGGAGTTTCTCTCGTATCACGACACGGAATGGGGCTTTCCCATCGCCGATGACAGGCGCCTGTTCGAGAAGATCAGCCTCGAGGCATTCCAGTCGGGCCTCAGCTGGCGAACGATCCTGGCTAAGCGAGATAACTTCCGTGCAGCATTTCATGGCTTCGATTTCGAGCGGATTGCCCAATTCGGCGAGAGCGACATTGAGCGGTTACTTCAAGACCCTGGCATCGTCCGCCATCGTGGCAAGATTGAGGCCGTCATCAACAATGCGCAGCGAGCCTGTGACATCGTTGAATCGGAAGGGGCGTTAGCTGCCTTCTTCTGGCGCTACGAACCCAAGACAGCAGGCCCAATCGAACCTCAGAGCGCCTCGTCTTCTGCCGAGTCGGTGGCGCTGTCGAAGGAGCTGAAAAGACAAGGCTGGAAATTCGTGGGGCCCACGACCGTCTACGCGTTCATGCAGGCCATGGGACTGTTCAACGACCATGCAACCGATTGCGCGATCCGGGTAGAGGCGGAACGTGCGCGGCAATGTTTCGAGAGGCCTTAGGTGTGGATTCATCTCCGCTACCTGCGCAGTGGTCGCGTCTGCTTCTGACCGGTTGCGGACGCTGGCAACAGACTGCTTTCGGCCAAAAGCTGCCTGTCGGGAATGAGCCAGAATCGATCCCGATAGCGTTCAGTTACAGACTTCGGCTAGCAACGCTCGAATCCAGCGATGAGCAGGGTGTTGCTGGGTACGCTCATGCCATACCAGCAGCTTACGAAAACCGGGAATCGTTAGCGGTGGTTCCAGGATCTGTAGGCCGTCTCCGGGCTGTATCAACCGACGAGGGAGAACGGCAATCAGGTCGCTGTTGCGCAGAACTTCCAGCAACAGTAAGAAGCTGGGCAGAGACAGAAGAACGCGCCTCTGACGGCCTAGGGCGGCAAGCGCTTCGTCAGTCACCCCACTAAAAGCGTCCCCTGCCATTGACATGATGACATGCTCCAAAGCACAGAAGCGGTCTAAATCTAAACCGCCGGCTGCGGCATGACCCTTACGCATTGCACAGACATACTGCTCGTCATAAAGATGTCTGGCGTGTAGTCCTTCATGGGTACTTTCCGGCGTGAGGATAGCCAAGTCGAGCTCGCCGGACTCCAGCTGCTGTTGCACCCGCTGATTGTCTACCGGCCGGGCGGCAACTCGAATACCAGGAGCCTGTCGGCGCAACTCCGCGAGCAGAGGAAGCAGGATGGTGCGCTGGGCATAATCGGTAGCCGCAATCGATAGGGTGAAGCTTGCACTTACCGGCTCGAACTCCTCCGGCTGCAGCATTCCCTCGATCTCACCCAGAATCCGCTTTATCGGCAATGCCAGAGCCTGGGCGCGAGGGGTCGGTACTAGGCCGCGTTGGGCTCGGACGAACAACGGGTCGTCGAAGCTATCGCGTAAGCGATTGAGCATGCCGCTGACCGCCGGCTGAGTGAGTGCTAAGCGCTCGGCTGCCCGTGTGACGCTGCCTTCATCAAGCAGTGCATTCAGGGTTTTGAGCAGATTGAGATCGAGGCTCCTGATATCACGCATGCTTATGGATAACCTATCCAATGACGATTGGTCTTATGGATTGTCGTCGCTCACCATGCCCTGGTCAAAATCGTGGCAAGCGCCACATCCAACCCAAAGGACTACGTCATGAATTACATCCATTGGCCCGAGGGGTATGAGCCAGGCTTCACCGATAACTTCGCCTCAAACGAGGTCATCGTCTTCGGGCTGAGTGCCGCACAGGTCTGGCCTCTGCTGGCCATCGCCACGCAATGGCCTAGTTACTATGCCAATTCGGCAAATGTCCGTTACTACAATAACGCCGCCCCGCAGTTGGCCGAGGGCGTACGTTTTTACTTCGAGACCTTTGGTTTTCCCGTCGAGGCACGCTGCAATGAATACGTTGCGCCGGCCAATGGTCAGCCAGGGCGAATTGCATGGCATGGCTGGGCGGGTGAAGAAGGGGCCGAGAACCGTCTCGACGTCCATCATGCCTGGCTAGTCGAAGACCTATCTGGTGGCCGAGTACGGGTACTGACTCAGGAAACCCAGAAGGGTGAACCAGCGTTGGAACTTGCACGCGCTAAGCCAAATCCGATGATCAACGGCCATCAGGACTGGCTGGAAGGCCTTATCGGAGCAGCACGTAACGCGTTAAATGCCTAATGAATCGAGCGCGCTTGTTTGGCGCGCTATGTGAATGGCCCCTTGATTTGTAGACACTTATGACTGCTTTTGGCCGCGAGCAGCCAGTCGCCTGAATCAGCTTTCGAGCGCAGATGGCCTCCCGGTCAGATCAGGGCGCCCGCTGTCTGCAAACCCCAGCCCCCGACTGCTAGGCGCGGCGGCGCAGGTACAGCACCTGCGCCGTTACGCCGATGACCAGCGCCAGCAGCAGGCCGAGCTGCGTGCCGATCAGCAGCGGTGAATGCAGGTCGGTCACCAGAGGGTGGCCGTCCGGCACGCGGCGCAGCACTTCGGATAGCGTCGGCAGCATCAGCAGGAAGGCTGTCACGCTGAGCAGGATGGTTTCCAGGTACACGGCGACTCGTCCCGGCAGGCCGATGTGGCCGACCCCGTAGCCTGCCACCAGCAGGACGAGGGTGAGCGCCGCGATGATGTTGCTCACCGGCTGCCTGGCGATCAGAAAGACCGAGCCGGCGCCCAGCAGCATGAACACCAGGTACGCCATGCCGGGCACGGAGCGGGGCAGGATGCGGCCGTGACGGGCGAACATGTACGCAGCCAGTGGAATGGCCGGCAGGCTGCTCAGTGTATGTACCCAGCCAAGGGTGGAGATTCCGAACATTGGGTGCTTCCTCCGGTTGGATGATCGGCAAAGCCTTTGGCTGCCTGGTCGATGCCTGATTGCTTCAGGTCATGCGCCGTGCTGGGCTATGCTGGTGCGCCTACAGTAGTCAACGCAGCGCCATCCCGACATGACCGATTCACCGGAACACTTGACCATTCTTCCGGAAATGCAGCTGGAAGGCTTCACCAACGGAGACCTGCTGTCCCAGGTGCTCGCGCAGATACGCCTGACCGGCGACCGCGTGTATTCCGCCACGCTCGAGCAGGGCGAACGCCTGGCGCTGGAGTGCGGCAGCGCCCACGTATGCCTGCTGCAGACGGGGCAGGTGCAGATCCGCCGTGACGAGGAGGCGGCCATGCAGCTGGCGCCTGGCGATGTGTTCCTGCTGCCCCACGCGCTGGACGGCCTGACGCTCACGGCCGCTGAGGGCCCCGCCACGCTCGCCATCTGCCGCTTCTGGTTCGATGCCGGCAGTTTCCGCGCCATGTTGTTCGCCCTGCCATGGCTGATTCATATCCGGCAGGCCGAGGCCGCTGCGTGGTCCGAGGGGCTGTTGCATTTCATGCTGCTGGAAGCCCGTGACGTGCAGCCCGGCGGGGCGCTGATGGTCTCGCGGCTGATCGACCTCACGGTCATCCGCGTGCTGCGCACCTGGGTCCAGCAGGGCGCCGCGTCGGGGTGGCTGGGCGGTCTGTCCGACGCCCGTATCGCACGCGCGCTCAAGGCCATTCATGAACAGCCCAGGCAGCAGTGGCGGATCGAGGCGCTGGCGAAGCTGGCCGGCATGTCACGCTCCAGTTTCTGTGAGCGTTTCAGCACACTGGTGGGGCGCGCGCCCTTGCGTTACCAGAACGAATGGCGACTGACGCTGGCCAGGACCCTCCTGGCCAGCCAGGACAGCCGCATCGGCGACGTGGGTTTTGCGGTCGGCTACGAGTCAGAGGCGGCCTTCAGTCGTGCCTACAAGGCTTTCTTTGGCCGCTCGCCACGGCAGGATCATGGCGCCCGGGCAGGCCTGGCAGGCGATTGAGCCGCCGCGTACATGACCAGTGTGCGTGTGGCTGCAGGCGAGCGAGAGGGTATCGAGGCATCTCGTTCCGGCTGGCGGCTGGTGCTGCACTTCTCTTCGCCCGAGGCCTTCCGTGTACCTGTCGCGCTGATAGGATCAGGCAATAATGAAATCCTGCCCGGCATCGTGCCGAGTCGCTCACGCTCCTAGCATGGTTGCACCTCATTTCTTCAGGAGTGCCCCATGAGCGCAGTAAAGACTCTCTTCATCACCGGTGTCAGCAGCGGGTTTGGCCAGGCCCTGGCCAAGGAGGCCCTGGTTCAGGGGCACCGCGTCGTCGGTAGCGTGCGCAGCGAGGCGGCGCGGGTCGCGTTCGAGGCGCTTTCGCCCGGAAGAGCCCACGGGGTGCTGCTGGACGTCACCGATTTCGCTGCCATCGATACGGTGGTCGCTGCCGTCGAAACGCAACACGGCCCCATGGACGTGCTGGTGAACAATGCCGGCTACGGGCATGAGGGCATCATGGAGGAATCCTCGCTGGAGGACATGCGGCGCCAGTTCGACGTCAACCTGTTCGGCGCGGTCGCGGTCAGCAAGGCGTTCCTGCCGTATTTTCGCCAGCGAAGGGCAGGGCGTATCCTCAACATCACCTCGATGGGCGGTCATATCACCATGCCGGGCATCGCCTATTACTGCGGCAGCAAGTTTGCCCTGGAGGGCATCTCGGACACGCTGAGCAAGGAGCTTGCGCCCTTCGGCATCCATGTCACGGCCGTGGCGCCGGGATCGTTTCGCACGGACTGGGCAGGCCGCTCGATGCAGCGCACGCCACGCAGCATCAGTGACTATGATGCGAGCTTCGATCCGGTGCGCAAGGCCCGTGTGGAGAAGAGCGGCCATCAGCTGGGTGACCCGCAGAAGGCGGCGCGGGCCATGCTGACGATCATCGACAGCCCCGCGCCGCCCGCTCATCTGCTGCTGGGGAGCGACGCTCTGGCCCTGGTGCGTGACAAGCTGCAGAGCCAGATAGAGAGTATCGAGCAATGGGAGGCGCTCAGCCGCTCCACCGATGGTTGAGCCTCGACAGGGAGGGGCCGCAACGCATGACCAGACCCAGCGACCCGAGCACGGCGCGCATGGTGCAGCTGATGAGTCTGCTCGCACCACAGGAAGGGTACAACCTGAGCCCGCTGGATGACGTGCGCTTTCTGCGCAGCAACCGGCCGCTGACACGCACGCCGGTGCTCTATGAGCCGGGCATCGTCATCCTCTGCCAGGGCCGCAAGCGCGGCTACCTGGGTGAGGATGTCTACATCTACGATGCCCAGCATTACCTGGTGGTCTCGGTGCCGGTGCCCTTCACCATGGAGACGGATGCCAGCGAAGCGGAGCCCATGCTGGCGCTGTACCTGCGCCTGGACTTCGGTCTGGCGGGCGAGCTGATCCAGCAGGTGGATGAGTTGCGGGGCGCGAGCGTGGCGCAGCCGATGGGCATGTACGCCTCGCCGATGGATGAGCCGTTGCGCCAGTCGACCCTGCGTTTTCTGCAGATCATGGTCGATCCCGAGGACGCCAGGGTGCTCGGCCCGGCGATGCTGCGCGAGCTCTACTACCGCATTCTCTCTGGCGAACAGGGCGGCACCCTGCGCGCGGCCATCGCCCAGCAGGGGCAGTTCGGCAAGGTGACGCGGGCCATTCACAAGATCCACAACTGCTATCACGAGCGTCTGGATGTCGAGGCATTGGCCCGGGAGGCGCAGATGAGCGTGCCCAACTTTCATCTGCACTTTCGCAAGGTCACCGACACCTCGCCCATGCAGTACCTCAAGTCGACGCGCCTGCATCAGGCGCGCCTGCTGATGCTGCGCAACGACCTGACGGCGGCGAAGACGGCATATCTGGTCGGCTATGAGAGCGCTTCGCAGTTCAGCCGCGACTTCAAGCGCTTCTTCGGGCGCACGCCGCTCGTCGAGGTGAAGCGCATGAAGCAGGCCTACGCATTGCCGGAGCCCGCGACCCCTTCGCCTTTCGTGTCATCGCACTGACGTCCCCGAGCATTGGCGACGGGAGCCCGCGTGCCGGGCCTGCGCGTTCAGTCCGAGCCGTAGTTCATGATCGACAGCAGGCGGATCGGCACCTTCACCAGCTTCTCCGGGCCGTGCGGCACTTCGCCGTCGAAGGTCAGGCTGTCACCGGCCTGCATGGGGTAGAGCTGGTTGCCATGGCGGTAGACCAGTTCGCCTTCCAGCAGGTGGAGGAACTCGGTGCCGGGGTGGGCGAAGGTCGGGAACTCCTCGCTGGCGTCGTCCATGCTCACCATGTAGGCCTCGAAGCTCTTCTTCGGCCCACGGGTATGGTTGAGCAGGCGGTAGGTATGGCCCTTGTCGGTCCCTCTGCGTACCACTTCGAGGCCTTCGCCGGCCTTGACCAGCAGGGCGCTGCCACCTTGCTGGTCGTACTGGCTGAACAGCTTGGACATGGGCATGCCCAGTACGTCGCAGAGGCGGCTGAGGGTGTCGAGGCTGGTGGAGACCTGGGCATTCTCGATCTTGCTCAGCATGCCCTGGCTGATTCCGGCGATGCGCGCCACGTCGGCGATCTTCAGTTCCTGCGCCTGGCGCTGGCGGCGGATCTGCATGCCCAGGTATTGCTCGAGCTTGAGGCGGGGCGGGTTTTCCGGAGTGGTCGTCATACAGGCTTATTTCTTCTGTGAATAAAAAGTTCGCACCAGGAATGAGCGGGCTGCCTTGCTTCGGTGCGTTTTTCGTTCGTGACTTTCCTCCTATGAAAGCATTTTTCCTCGGCAGATAGAAGAAAGACACGGGTTGCCGGGGCGCCTCGCATGGGCATGACCAGTTGGCAAGCTGCTTGCATTTCTTTTGGGGAAATTAAAATTCCCCAGCGGAATAATGGCGACGCTACCGGAGGCCTTACCCATGTTGCCCAGCGAAACCCAGAAAATCATCGACCAGCATGGCATCAAGTACGTGCTGGCCCAGTTCGTCGATATTCACGGTGCGGCCAAGACCAAGTCGGTGCCGGTCTCGGGCCTCAAGGCGGTGGCCGAGGAGGGCGCCGGTTTCGCCGGCTTCGCCATCTGGGGCATGGGCATGGAGCCGCATGGCCCGGATTTCATGGCCCGCGGCGACCTCTCCACGCTGATGCCGGTGCCCTGGCAGCCGGGTTACGGCCGCGTGGTGTGCATCGGTCATGTCAATGGCCAGCCCTGGCCCTACGACACCCGCTACGTGCTGCAGCAGCAGGTGGCACGCCTGAGCGAACGTGGCTGGACGCTGAATACCGGCCTGGAGCCGGAGTTCAGCCTGTTCCGCCGCGATGCCGACGGCAAGCTCTGCTCCGTCGACGCCAGCGACAAGCTGGAGAAGCCCTGCTACGACTACAAGGGGCTGTCGCGTTCGCGCGCCTTCCTCGAGAAGCTCACCGAGTCGCTGCAGCCGGTCGGCTTCGACATCTATCAGATCGACCACGAGGATGCCTGCGGCCAGTTCGAGATCAACTACACCTACAGCGATGCCATGGAGTCGGCGGACCGCTTCACCTTCTTCCGCATGGCCGCCGGTGAGATCGCCAACGACCTGGGCATGATCTGCTCGTTCATGCCCAAGCCGGACCCGCGCCGTGCCGGCAACGGCATGCACTTCCACCTGTCGATCGCCAGTGCCGGCAACAGCAACCTGTTCCACGACGCCAGCGACCCCAGCGGCATGGGCCTGTCGAAGATCGCCTATCACTTCCTGGCCGGCCTGCTCGCGCATGGCCCGGCGCTGTGCGCCTTCGCGGCGCCGACGGTGAATTCCTACAAGCGCCTGGTGGTGGGGCGTTCGCTCTCGGGGGCGACCTGGGCGCCGGCGTTCATCGCCTATGGCGACAACAACCGCTCGGCCATGCTGCGTATCCCCCATGGGCGCATCGAGTTCCGCCTGCCGGATGCGGGCTGCAATCCGTACCTGGTCACCGCCGCGATCATCGCCGCCGGCCTCGATGGCATCGACCGTCAACTGGAGCCGGGCACGGCCTGCAACGAGAACCTCTACAACCTGAGCCTGGAAGCGATTGCCGCACGGGGTATCAAGACCCTGCCGCAATCGCTCAAGGAGGCCTGCGATGCGCTGGAGGCCGATCCGCTGTTCCGCGAGGTGCTGGGGCCGCAGGTCGTCGACGAGTTCCTCAAGCTCAAGCGCATGGAATGGGTCGAGTACAGCCGCCACGTCTCCGACTGGGAGATCGAGCGCTACACCGAATTTTTCTGAAGCTGCAAGCCACGGGCTTCGAGCCGCAAGCAAGAGCGGTTCGAGGTGTTGCATGACATCTGTATCAACTCGGTCAGTTAGCAGCTCGCAGCTTGCAACTCCCGAACGAAGTGAGGACTGCCTTTATGTGTGGAATCGTAGGTCTGTACCTGAAGAACCCGGCGCTGGAAAGCCAGCTCGGCGCACTCTTCGAACCCATGCTGCTGGCCATGACCGACCGTGGGCCGGACAGCGCCGGCTTCGCCATCTACGGCGACGAGGTGAAGGCGGGCTGGATCAAGCTGACCCTGCAGAGCACCGAGGCGGGGCATGACTTCAAGGGGCTGATGGGCGAACTGGAAGGGCGCCTGGGCTGCTCGCTGGAGTGGTTCCAGAACGCCAGCGCCGCCGTGCTCAAGACCGATGCCGATGAAGCGGCGGTGCGCGCGGTGCTGGCCGAACTGGCGCCTGCCGTGCGGGTGATGAGCGTCGGCCAGAGCATCGAGATTCTCAAGGGCATGGGCTTGCCGAAGGACATCACCGAGCGCTTCTCGCTGGCGAAGATGAAGGGCAGCCACATCATCGGCCATACCCGCATGGCCACCGAGAGTGCGGTGACCATGGAGGGCAGCCATCCGTTCTCCACCGGGCAGGACCTGTGCCTGGTGCACAACGGCTCGCTGTCCAACCACTTCCGCCTGCGCCAGGAACTGCGCCGCCACGGCATCGAGTTCGAGACCGAGAACGACACCGAAGTGGCCGCCGGCTACCTGACCTGGCGCCTGCGCCAGGGCGACTCGCTGAAGGAGGCGCTCGACCATTCGCTGGTCGACCTCGACGGCTTCTTCACCTTCGCCATCGGCACGCGCGACGGCTTCGCGGTGATCCGCGATCCGATCGCCTGCAAGCCGGCGATCCTCGCCGAGACCGACGACTACGTGGCCATGGCTTCGGAATACCAGGCGCTGTCCAGCCTCCCGGGTATCGACAAGGCCAGGGTCTGGGAACCGGAGCCGGCCACCATGTACATCTGGGAACGCAGCGCCTGAGTCGTTCCACGCCCGCTGCGCCCGCCGCCTGCTGCGGCAGAACCTCGCGATCCGCTTGCCGTGCCCCTGGTACCGGCTCGTACCTCGCTGCGGTTCTCCCGCGCACCCGGCGCGCTGGCGGCGGCCTGAACTCGACTCGCTACTTTTTGGGAGACAGCATCATGAAGACCATCGACCTTTCCAGCGCCTCGGTGCGCGACCTGAACCAGGCGCTGCACGAGCAGGCCAAGACCCTCACCGAGCGTGAATGGGTCGTCAGCAATCCCGGCGGCAAGCACAACCTGGCCGTGGGCCTGAACGAGTCGCTGAGCGTGGATATCGACGGCCACGCCGGCTACTACTGCGCCGGCATGAACCAGAAGGCCAGCGTCACCATCCATGGCAACGTCGGCGTCGGCGTGGCCGAGAACATGATGAGCGGCATGGTCCGCATCAAGGGCAGCGCCTCGCAGTCGGCGGGGGCCACCGCCCATGGCGGCCTGCTGGTGATCGAGGGCGATGCCGGCGCACGTTGCGGCATCTCGATGAAGGGCGTCGACATCGTGGTCGGCGGCAACATCGGCCACATGAGCTGCTTCATGGGCCAGGCCGGGCGGCTGGTGGTATGCGGCGATGCCGGCGACGCACTGGGCGATTCGCTCTACGAGACACGCATCTACGTCAAGGGCACGGTGAAGTCGCTGGGGTCGGACTGCATCGAGAAGGACATGCGCGCCGAGCACCTCGAGGAGCTCGCCGAGCTGCTCAACCGCGCCGGCTTCGATGAGGACCCGGCCAGCTTCAAGCGCTACGGCTCTGCCCGCCAGCTGTACAACTTCAAGGTCGACAACGCTTCGGCGTACTGATCGCGCACCCTGCCCGACGAGGAACTGCATATGAGCGAGAAAATCACCCCGGTGCTGCGCGAATCCGCCACCTTCGACCGCCTGTCCATCCAGGAAATCCAGCGTGCCGCGGAAACCGGCATCTACGACATTCGCGGCGGTGGCACCAAGCGCAAGCTGCCGCATTTCGACGACCTGCTGCTGCTCGGCGCGTCGATGTCGCGCTATCCGCTGGAAGGCTATCGCGAGAAGTGTGGCACCGACGTGGTACTCGGCAATCGCTTCGCCAAGAAGCCGATCCACCTGAAGATCCCGGTGACCATTGCCGGCATGAGCTTCGGTGCGCTGTCCGCGCAGGCCAAGGAGGCGCTGGGCCGTGGTGCCAGCATAGCCGGCACCAGCACCACCACCGGCGACGGCGGCATGACCCCGGAGGAGCGCGGCCAGTCGCAGCACCTGGTCTATCAGTACCTGCCGTCGCGCTACGGCATGAACCCCGATGACCTGCGCAAGGCCGACGCCATCGAGATCGTCCTCGGCCAGGGCGCCAAGCCGGGCGGCGGCGGCATGCTGCTGGGCATGAAGGTCACCGAGCGCGTCGCCGGCATGCGCACCCTGCCGATCGGTGTCGACCAGCGCAGTGCCTGCCGGCATCCGGACTGGACCGGCCCGGACGACCTGGCGATCAAGATCGCCGAGATCCGCGAGATCACCGACTGGGAGAAGCCCATCTATGTGAAGATCGGTGCCAGCCGCCCGTACTACGACGTCAAGCTGGCGGTGAAGGCCGGCGCCGACGTGATCGTCCTCGATGGCATGCAGGGCGGCACCGCCGCGACCCAGGAGGTGTTCATCGAGCATGTCGGCATCCCGATCCTGTCGGCCATTCCGCAAGCCGTGCAGGCGCTGCAGGAGATGGACATGCACCGCAAGGTGCAACTGATCGTCTCCGGCGGCATCCGTACCGGTGCCGACGTCGCCAAGGCCATGGCCATGGGCGCCGATGCGGTCGCCATCGGCACCGCTGCGCTGATCGCCCTGGGGGACAACCATCCGCGCCTTGACGAGGAACTCAAGGCCATCGATTCGGCGGCGGGCTTCTACGACGACTGGCAGAACGGCAAGGACCCGGCCGGCATCACCACCCAGGACCCGGAGCTGGCCAAGCGCCTCGACCCGGTCGCCGCCGGCCGGCGCCTGGCCAACTACCTGCGCGTGCTGGTGCTGGAGGCGCAGACCATGGCCCGTGCCTGCGGCAAGTCGCACCTGCACAACCTCGACCCCGAGGACCTGGTGGCCCTGACCGTGGAGGCCGCGGCCATGGCCCGCGTGCCGTTGGCCGGCACCAACTGGGTGCCAGGGCAACTGCAGTACTGAACCCCGGAGTGTCCATCCGAAGGGCCGCAACGCCAGGCGTTGCGGCCCTTTTTTGCGTGGCACCGGCGCACTAGAGCCAGCGCCGCACCTGCTGTCGGTAGGCGGCGTAGTCGTCGCCGAACAGGCTGGCCAGCGCCCGTTCTTCAGGGCCGATCTGGAAGCGGTTCATGTACAGCACGAAGCCCGCTACGCCCGCCAGGAGCAGTGGGGAAGCCAGCAGTACGGCCCAGGCCAGCAGCGCGATGGCGAACCCCAGGTACATCGGGTTGCGGCTGTACTGGTAGATGCCGCCGACGACCAGCGCCGAGGCCTGCCCCGGCCGCAGCGGGTTGACGGTGGTGCGGGCGTTGCCGAAGGAGCGTATGCCAAGCAGGCAGGTGGCCGCGCCGAGCAGCAGCACTGGCAGGGCGCCCGCCACCCGCCAGGAGGTAGCCAGGTCGATGCCGGGCAGGAGCGGGGCGGCCAGCCACATGAGCAGGGCGAACAGCAGGGCGATCAGTGGCGGCGGGATGCGTGCGTCCAGTAGGTGCATGGCGAGTCCTTGGCGGGGATGAGCTGGCGACTCTATGGCCTGTAGTCGCTACAGGGTCAAGTGCCAGTCGGGCAGGGCGGCCGAAGCCATCGAGGTGCACGGCGGCAGCCGGTCCGGGCGTTCTTCACCGATGAAGGCGATGTTTCAGAAAGTCTGCGGATGCGCCGTGCCGGCGCGCGCTGCTCCCCGTTTGTGCAGCGTTGTCAGGCGCTGCGGGGGCTTGTTCTGCCCGGGCCCCGATGCGCCGCAGGTTGCGTGGACATGGCATGGTCCATGCTTTCCTGTTGAGAACAAAAAGTTCCCATCGGGAATTTAACCGAGGCACTTCGACCCCCGTCTTGCTGTCACCCAGGAGGACTTTCGATGACCAGTTCCAGCGCTGAACCGCTGTTCAGCACCCCGCGCTACGCCGCGACCGCCACGCCGACGCCGGCCAGTCTGCGTCTGCTGGTGGCTCAGGATGCCAGCCGCGCCGGCGGCCTGCTCGATCAACCGGGGCCGATGCGGCTGCTCACCCTGCATGGCGAACTCGCCGCTGCCGAGCAGCAGGAGTGCCTGCCAAGCACCGAGGCCCTGTTCCTGCGCCTGCAGATGCTGCTGGAGCAGGCTCCGGCAGGAACGCGCCTGCAGGTGCTCGGTGACGAGGCCTTTCTCTGGCATGTCTGTCGCCTGGCTCGGCATGCCGGCCTGCTGGCCGATGAGATCGAACTGTTCAAGCTGGGTGAGCGGCGGCGCCTGTACTGCGTGCACTGCAGCGAGATGCAGGATATCGGCAGCGAAACCGAGTGCAGCTGCAGGCACTGCGGGGTGAAGCTGTTCGTGCGCGAGCATTTCTCCCAGCGCCTGGGGGCCTACATGGGGGTGTGCCTCGATCCGGATCGGCCCTACGAGCAGGCGCAAGCCGGGGAGCGGCAGGCATGAGCGCGATGCTGGAGGTACAGGTCACCGCGGTGCGCCAGCTGACGCCGGTGGTGCGCGAATTCACCTTCGCCGCGCTCGACGGCAGCCTGCCGGGCTTTTCCTGCGGCAGCCATGTGCAGGTCGTGTTGCCGATCGAGGGGCGCACGCTGCGCAACGCCTATTCGCTGCTGAGCGACCCGCGTGACCGGGGCACCTACCGCATCGCGGTGCGCCTGCAGGATGACTCGCGCGGCGGCTCTCGCTACCTGCATGAGCGGGTCCGGGTCGGTGACCGGCTGCAGATAGGCGTGCCGAGCAACCTGTTCGCGCTGCATTCGCAGGCACGTCACCACATTCTGGTGGCCGGTGGCATCGGCATCACCCCGTTCATGGCCTACCTCAGCGAGCTCCAGGCCCAGGGCGCCTCTTTCGAGCTGCACTACGCCTATCGCAGCGGTCTGACCGATGCCTATGCCAGTGAGCTGCGCGAGCGCCTGGGCCAGCGCTTCCGCGGTTACGACGCGGCCGCCGGCCAGCGTCTGCACTGCGCCGAGCTGTTCAGCGGCAAGCCGCTCGGCAGCCATCTCTATGTCTGCGGCCCGCAGCGCCTGCTCGATGAGCTCAAGGCGCTGGCCGAATGTCACGGCTGGTCCGCCGGACGCCTGCACTGGGAAGCCTTCGCCGCGCCCGAGCCGGGCGAGCCGTTCACCGTCGAGCTGGCGCGCAGCGGCCAGCGTCTGCAGGTAGCGGGTGACCACAGCCTGCTCGAGGCGCTGGAGGCCGCCGGTGTCGAAGTGCCCAATCTCTGCCGTGGCGGTGTTTGCGGGCAGTGCACCACGCGCTACCTGAGCGGGGCGGTGGAGCACCGCGATCACTACCTGGATGAGCAGCAGCGCGGCGCAGCGCTGATGCCCTGTGTTTCCCGTGGTGGCTGCTCCGGCACGCTGCTGCTCGACCTCTGAGGAATCCGCCATGCCCGTCGTGCTCAAGCCCCTGGAAACCTACCGGGACGATTTCACCTTCAGCAACAGCCCCGAGGCCATTGCCCGCTTTCCCTTCCCGTTCCCCGAGGACAGCTACATGTATTCGGTGAACATCGAGCCGGCCACGCCGCGTGAGCCGGGCTCGGTGTTCGAACACTGGTTCGACATCGACGAGCACTACGTCTCGGAGATGGCCGAGCGCGCCTGCGTCCTGGAGAAGGACCCGGAGCGCTGCCTGGTGATGCCGCACATGGCGCAGGCCGCCTGGGACAGCCTGGAGATGCTGATGGAGCATCTGGCGGCCGATTACCCGGAGCACTTCGCCCTGCAGCGCGATGGCGACCAGTGGCTGTGGATCAACCGCCCGCTGGGCATCGAGCAGCGCTTCACCTTCGGCGATGCCAGCACGCTGCCGTTCGAGCCACTGGAATACATCACCCGCCAGGCGCAGGGCGATTTCGCCGTGCTCGACCAGCGTGATGGCGACCTGTTCATGGACGCCGGCATGGTCACCTGCCCGGCGGACTGGTCGATCAAGTTCGACGCCGGCATGAGCTTCAAGCAGTGGCACGCGCCGGTGCCCGGTGTGGCGCATCAGCTCGGGGTGTTCGAGCGGGCGCTGAAGTACCTGCTGAACATCCAGGTCGGCCAGCCGGTGCGCCGGCTGAACTGGACCATGACCATCAACCCGCGCATGGACACCTCCTCGGAGACTTTCCACGAGTGGGGGCACGAGCGCGGCCTAGTGACGGCGGAGAACGTCGCGCGCCTGGTGCACCTGCGCGTGGAGCTGCAGTTCATGCCGCGCCTGCCGCGCAGCAATGCGCTGCTGTTCGGCATCCGCACCTACCTGATCAGCCTGGAACAACTGGCCAACAACCCGGCCTGGGCCTGCCGCCTGCACCGCGTGCTGCGCGACCTGCCGGACGAGATCGCCGACTACAAGGGCCTGACCCGCTATCGGCAGACGGTGGTCGACTGGCTGCGCCAGTTCGACCCGCAGGCCCAGGCCGCCTGATTCCATCCCCTGCGTGCGCAGGCCCAACGACGAACAACAGGAGAAACAGATATGGCCAATTCCTGGCGCATTTCCGCCCTTGCCGAGCGTCACCGCGCACTGGGCTCGCAACTCGAAGACTGGAGCGGCATGGGCACGGCCTGGACCTACGCCAGTGACCTGGCCGACGAGCACGAGGCGATCCGCACCCGCGCCGGGCTGATGGACGTGTCCGGGCTGAAGAAGGTGCACTACGTCGGCCCGCATGCCGAAAGCCTGCTGGAGTACGCCACCAGCCGCGATATCTCCAAGGTCTATCCGGGCAAGAGCGTCTACGCCACGATGCTCAACGAGGCCGGCAAGTTCGTCGACGACTGCGTGATCTACCGCACCGGCCCCAACGCCTTCATGGTGGTGCACGGCTCCGGCAACGGCCACGAGATGCTGCTGCGCTCGGCCCAGGGCCGGCAGGTGGCGGTGCTGTTCGACGACGACCTGCACGACCTCTCGCTGCAGGGGCCGCTGGCCGTGGACTTCCTCGCCGAGCAGGTGCCGGGCATTCGCGAGCTGCCTTACTTCCATCACCTGCAGACCCGGCTGTTCGACCGCCCTGTGATGATCTCGCGCACCGGCTACACCGGCGAGCGCGGTTACGAGATCTTCTGCAAGGCCGCCGACGCGCCGCTGATCTGGGACAGCATCCTGGACAAGGGCAGGGACCTGGGCATCATCCCCTGTGCCTTCACCGCGCTGGACTGGCTGCGGGTGGAGAGCTACCTGCTGTTCTTTCCCTACGACAACTCGGAGATGTATCCCTTCGCCGACCAGCCGGCCGGCGACACCCTGTGGGAGCTGGGGCTGGACTTCACCGTGTCGCCGACCAAGGGGGATTTCCGTGGCGCCAGCGAGCATCGGCGCCTGCAGGGCAAGGAGCGCTTCCGGATCTTCGGTGTGCTGCTCGACGGCGACAAGGCGGCCGAGGCCGGCGACACGCTGTGGGCCGGGGGCAAGCAGGTCGGGGTGATCACCTGCGCCATGTATTCGCGGCTGTCCGGCAAGTCCATGGCCATCGCCCGCATGGAGGTGCCGTACGCCGAGCAGGGCGCGGCGCTGGAGGTCAAGGGCAGCCTGGCGGTGAAGGCCATCGCCCACAGCCTGCCGTTCGACGACCCGGAAAAGAAGAAACGCACGGCCAAGGGGTGAGGCCGCTCCCGCGACGGGGAGCCGTCGCGGGTACTGCTGGGGCAAGGGAGCAGGGTCGCAGGGAGGTGGCCCGACCTGCTCGCACAAGGAGCGCATCATGGCCTGGTTGAATGGCTGGGGATTTCTGCTGCTGGCGGGGCTGTGCGAGGTGTTCTACGCCTCGATCATCCCGCGCACCGATGGTTTCACACGGTTATGGCCGAGCCTGTATTGCGGCTTCTTCCTGCTGCTCAGCATCTACCTGCTGAGCCTGTCCGTGCGCGTGCTGCCTCTCGGTCTGGCGTATGCGGTGTGGGTCGGTATCGGCACCCTGGGCACGGTGGCCTATGGTGCGATGTTCCTCGGTGAAAGCCTCAACCTGTTGCGCAGCCTGTGCCTGCTGATGATCATCGCCGGCATCGTCGGGCTGAAGCTGTTCACCCCCGCACCACTGGCCTGAGTACATGGCTGAGCGGATGCTTGGCCCAGCATGCCGCACTCTTGGGCGTCAGAGCTGAAAGCGTGCGATGTTCTCGCGCAGCGCCTCGCTGGTGCGGGCCAGACTTTCGCTTTCCTGCTGCGCATGCTGGAAGGCAGAGGCAGATTGCTCCGTGCTGTCACGTACCGAGACGATGCTACGGCTTATTTCCTCGGCGACGGCTGTCTGCTGTTCTGCCGCCGTGGCAATCTGCTGATTCATGCCATTGATGCGCTCGATCATGGCGACGATTCGGGCGACCGCCTGACCTGCCTCGGATACGCCGGAAACCGACTGTGTACTCGAGCCCCGGCAGCGTTCCATGTAGTGGGCAGTCTCATCGGCGATCTTCTGCAGGCTTACGATGAGACCCTCGATTTCGGTGGTGGCTTCCTGTGTGCGCCGTGCCAGGCTGCGCACCTCGTCCGCGACGACGGCGAAACCACGGCCGGCCTCGCCTGCACGTGCGGCTTCGATCGCGGCGTTGAGTGCCAGCAGGTTGGTCTGGTCTGCCACTGATTTGATCACGTCGAGCACGCCGCCGATGTTGCTGCTCTCGGTTTTCAGGCGTCCCATGGCCTCGCTGGAGTTGTTGATGACCTGCGCCAGCTCGCCAATCAGGTTCACGGCTTGCCCAGCCTTCTGTTGACTTTGCACGGCCGCTTCATCTGCTTCGCTGGCGGCCTGTGCCGCAGATTCGGCGCTACGCGCCACGTCCTGAACAGTGGTGGCCATTTCGTGTATGGCCGTGACGATCTGTTCCACTTCGCGCTGAGCCTGTGCCACGCCTTCTGCATTGCGCAGGCTCGATTCACTCAGTTCCTGGCTGGAATGGGCGACGGTGCGTGATGAGTTGTCGATGCCTTGCGTGACCTGGCGCAGGTTCTGCTGCATGCGCTGCAATGCGCTGAGTACGCTGTTCTCGGCGCTGTCGACTGCTGCTTCCAGCATACGCAGATCGCCTTCGGCAACCCGTTGGGCGATACGGTTGAGGTCACTTGGTTCAGCACCCAGGGAGCGCAGAAGATGGCGGCTTATCAGGTGGCCGAGAATGGCCGCGACGAGGAAGCTGGCTATGGTAATGGCGATGAGCGTGTTGCGTTGGCTCAGGTAGTGAGCCTCATTGGCCGCCACACGCTGCTTGGCCATCTCGTTGGTATGCTCAAGGTATCCCGCGATCAGTTGGGTCAACTCTTCGAGAAGCGGGGTGCATTGCTCTTTGACCAGATGTTTGGCTTCGGTGTCTTCGCCATTGAACAGGTGTTCTGCGATGGTGAAGGCAACTTTGCTGTAGCGCCCTTCAACTTCTTCGATGCGCATGAGCAGGTCATGCCCGGCGGCAGAGGCGTCTGCGTGTGTGGTGATTGCCTGGCGCAATGCGGCGAAACTGTCGTCTACGGCCTTTTCATGCTCGGCGATGAAGGCCCTTCGTTGTTCGCGCTCCGAAGACTCGAAATTGAGGGCCAGGTTTCTCAGCGCAATAGCCCTCTCCTTGACCGAATCGCTGACCTTGCTGGCGAGTCTTGCGCGCGTCTCCACGCCGTTGACGTAAGCGGAGAAATCCTGTTCTGCCGAGGCAAGGTTATACAGCGAAACACCGGCAATCAGCAGCATCAGCACCAGGAGGCAGGCATAGCTGGCATAAAGCAGGGTGCGAATGGAATAACCAGCGGCAAGGAATGACATAAGGCACCTGCTGTTAGGGGTTAGACCTACGAGCAGACCGATCAGACGAACCGTGCGACAGCAGGGGCCAAGGTCTGCCTCAATGCATCCTGCGTTCGATCACTTGTCCTGCGGGATATTCTCTGGAGGCCTGAGAGTTGAGCAACCCTTGCCTCAATCGGCCACCGCTTTGAGCGAGTGTAGATCAGATGTCGAGCAGTTGCCGTGGCTCCCGGGGGACAGCAAGGCAACTGTCAGCGCTGATCGAGAGACAGGCCTTCATTGAGAGGTGAGGTACCAGGCCCAGGGCTCACGGCTTTCGTAGCGGGTGATCTGCTTGGTTTCCAGGTAGTTGTCCAGGCCCCATTCGCCCAGTTCACGGCCGATGCCGCTACGCTTCACGCCGCCCCAGGGCAGTTCGCTGAAGGTCGGTTGCGAACAGTTGATCCAGACGATGCCGGCCTGCAGCCTGCGGGCGAGCCGTTCGCAGCGTTCGAGGTCGGCGGACATGACGGCGGCGGCCAGGCCGAACTCACTGTCGTTGGCCAGGCGCAGGGCGTCGGCCTCGCTGTCGAAGGGGTTGACGCAGACCACCGGGCCGAAGATTTCCTCGCGCCACAGGGCACAGTCCAGCGGTACGTCGGCGAACACCGTCGGCTGCATGAACCAGCCCTGCTCGAGGCCTGCCGGCGGCTTGCCGCCGCAGACCAGGCGCGCGCCATCGGCGATGCCCTGGGCGATCGCGGCGCTGACCTTGGCGTGCTGGCCGGCGCTGACCAGCGGGCCCAGCAGCACGCCGTCCTCCAGACCGTTACCGATGCGGATCTTCTGCGCTTCCTCGCTCAGGCGCTGCAGCAGATCGGGGTACAGCGCGCGTTCCACCAGCACGCGTGACGTGGCGGAGCAGACCTGGCCCTGGTTCCAGAAGATGCCGAACATGATCCATTCCACCGCCGCTTCGATGTCGCTGTCGGCGAAGACGATGAAGGGCGACTTGCCGCCCAGCTCCAGGCTGATGTTCTTCACCTCGCGGGCGGCGGCCTGCATGATCCGGCTACCGGTGGGCAGGCTGCCGGTGAAGGCGATCTTGTCGACGCCCGGGTGTTCCACCAGCGCCGCGCCGGCTTCGCTGCCGAGGCCGGGCAACACGTTGAGCACGCCGGGCGGCAGGCCGGCATCGTTGGCGATGCCCGCCAGTTCCAGGGCGCTCAGTGGCGTCAGTTCAGAAGGCTTGAGGACCATGGTGCAGCCGGCTGCCAGGGCCGGGGCGACTTTCCAGGCCGCCATCAGCAGGGGGTAGTTCCAGGGGATGACGGCTGCGGCCACGCCCACGGGTTCGCGCACCACGCTGGCGCGAAAACGGGCATCGCCCAGGGGGACGGTGCGCTCGTCGTCGTCCAGGCCGGCGGCGAGGTCGGCGTAGAAGTCGAAGCAGCCGGCGGCGTCGGCGATGTCCCATTGCGCCTCGGGTAGTGGCTTGCCGTTGTCACGCACCTCGAGCTGCGCCAGTTCGTCCTGGCGGGCACGGATGCCGTCGGCGATGCGCCTGAGCACGGCAGCACGCTGGCGACCGCCGAGGCGCGGCCAGTCGCCTGCGTCGAAGGCGTGCCGGGCTGCACGCACGGCCAGGTCGACATCGGCGCGGCCGGCGGCGGCAACCCTGGCCAGCAGGCTGGCGTCGCTGGGATCGAATACGTCGAAATGCTCGCCGCTCTGCGCGGCGAGCCACTGGCCATCGATGAACAGGTAGGGGCGCTCGAGCATGTGGGCTCCTTGCCGAAAAAAGAGGGAAGGTCGATGTCGCGGGGGAGGGTAGCGCATACCGCCGGGGGCGGCAGGCGCAGGTGGCCGGCGGCGGGCGCCGCCGGCCGGGGGCTTACTTGAGCTTGGGCAGCTTTTCGTCCGGCAGGGCGTAGCTGTGCTTCTCGTGGATCATGGTGGCGATCAGCGCGTAGAGGCTGACGCCGGCCACCAGCAGGCAGATGAAGACCAGGATCGCGGGCTTGTCGGCGAAGGTGAATACGGCGCTGGCGCCTTCGTAGGTCGTGATGCTCATGCTGTGTTCCTCGCAATGGGCCTGGCCGCGTGTGCGGCCAGGCTAGGGAAAGAGTCAGGCGGATTTCGGCTCGGCGGTGGCCAGCGGAGCCGGCTCGCTGCCGCCGACGCTGGTGCTCGGGCCATACATCGAGGTCCATTCCGGGTAGGCCTGGGCCGGTACTTCGGTCAGGTCCAGACCACGCTCCTCGGCATGTGCCGGTACGCGCAGCAGGTCGGCCTTCTTCAGCGCGTAGGACAGCAGGTAGCCAGGGATGAAGCCCAGGGCGGCCATGACCACGGCGCCGCCGAGTTGGCCGAGGAAGCTGATCGGCGGCATGCCGTTCACGTTCGGGTAGCCGGCGAGGAAGATGCCGCTGATGACGATGCCGGCGAAACCGCCGAAACCGTGCACGGCGAAGGCGCCCACGGCGTCGTCGAGGCGGAACTTGAGCAGCAGGTTGTTGACCAGCGGCGCGGTGGCCGACACGGCCATGCCGATCAGGTAGGCCAGGCCGGGGTGGTAGAGATCCAGACCCGGTGCCACGGAGATGATGCCGACCAGGCCGCCGGACATCATCCAGAACGGCTCGCGGGTGGTCAGGTAGGCGCCGATCAGGCCGCCGGCGAAGCCCATCAGGGTGTTGAAGGCGAAGGCCGAGAGGTTGGTCGGCTGGCCGTAGATGTTGATCCACTGCGCGCCCGAGTTGTAGATGATGCAGCCGCCGAGGAAGCCGAAGAAGCCGACGATGATCAGCATCAGGCCGACCACGCTCATCGGCATGCTGTGACCGACGATGGCATTGGCGCTGCCGTCGGCGTTGAAGCGGCCGATGCGGGCACCGAGGTTCATGACCACCGCCAGGGTGAAGAAGCCGGCGATCATGTGCACGCAGCCGGCCGCGCCGACGTCATGGAAGCCCCATTTGACGGTCAGCCAGCCTTCCGGGTGCCAGCCCCACGCCGCCGCCAGCAGCCAGAGGAAGCCGCCGAGGAAGATGGTCATGATGATGAAGGCGCTCATGCGCGTCCGTTCGATCAGCGCACCGGAGAGAATCGAACCGGTGGTGGCGGCGAACATGGCGAAGGCGGCCCAGAAGATACCGGTGGCGTTGTCGCTGATGTTCGGCCCCATGGACTGGCTCCAGGGCATGCCGGCGAGGATGGCGTCCATGCGCGGCACGATGCCGTCCGGGAAGCCGTTGTAGACCGCCCAGCCGAGCAGGAACACGCTGGGGACGATGAAGCCGAAGGCGAGGATGTTCTTGACGCCGGCGGCCAGCGCATTCTTCAGGCGCGACGCACCGATCTCGTACGACAGGAAGCCCACGTGAATGCAGATCATCAGGGCGATGCACCACCAGTAGAATATTTCCATATTCAGGGTGTTGGTCATCTCTATGAGGGCCTGTAGCTCCTCCAGAGTGGGTGTCTTCTGCTCTTCCATCTATCAATCCTCGATGCTGTTCTTGGAGTAGGTGTCGGTCATGGCAGTGCGTTGAAGGGCGCTCGGACGCTTTTATTTATCTGTAGTTATAAAAAATTCCCAAAAAGAATAGGCAATCCTTGTGCCAGAAGTGCCGTCTGGCGCCAGCGCCGGGGACGCTGCCCACGGCTGGAAAAGCTGGTCAAAAAATGCCCCGTTAGTGTTCAGTTAGGGGACATCACGCCTGAAAATGGGTCGTTCTTCAGCGGTTCTGCTGCAACATGCCCTGGATCTGCTGCACCGATTCCTGGGTGCGCCGGGCCAGGTTGCGGACCTCGTCGGCGACCACCGCGAAGCCGCGTCCCTGTTCGCCCGCGCGCGCGGCTTCGATGGCGGCGTTGAGGGCCAGCAGGTTGGTCTGTTCGGCGATGCTCTTGATCACCCCGGCGACCTGGGCGATCTGCCCGTAGGTGGCCTGGATGCTGGCCTGTTCACGCTCGTGCATGTGCGCGGCGGCTTTCTCGTCGCTGATCTCGCGCACCGCGCCGGTGACGTAGAGCAGCTTGCCCTGGGCATCGCGCAGGCAGCGGCCGCGCTCGCGGAACCAGACTTCGCCCCGCGTCTTGTGCTGCATGCGGTACTCCACGGCGTAGAAACCGTCGCCGCTCTTGTCCACCATCGAGGCGTTGAAGGCCTGCATCACGGCTTTCAGGTCGTCCTGATTGACCACCTTGAAGTAGCTGTCCCAACCGTCGGGAAACTCGGCGCGGTTGTAGCCGATCAGCTCGCGGAACTGCTCGGACCAGCGGATGAGGTTCTGCGGGTGGTCCGGGTCGCCATCGACCACGTTCATCGCCCAGCAGCCCTCGGTCAGGGTGCGCTTGGTCAGCTCCCAGACCTGACGTTCTTCCTCCCAGTGCGCGCGCTCTTCCAGGAAACCCTGGTTGTGCGCCTGGCTGGCGTGCAGTTCGTCCTGCAGCCGTGCACTCTGCTGTTCGGCCTGGAGCAGGCGGCGCTGTAACGCCGCATAGTCCTCGGCGCTGCAGGGCGCGGCAGGCTGCTGCTCGCTGTGCTGGCGAATGCGCTGCAGCTCGTCCCAGTCGCGTTGCAGGCGCTCCAGGCTGCCGAGCAACTGCGGCTGCTGCTGCAGGTGCGGGCGGGCGCCTGCCGGTTGGCGGTGGCTGAGCAGGTGCTCGAGCCACTGGTTGAGTTCACTGGCCAGGTTTCGGGTCGTATTGCTGAACCACATCGGCCGATCCTCCTTGGACGTTGACGAGGGTGCTGGGGAGTTGCCAAGCAATTCCCTGTCCAAGTCGCGAGGTCGTCGTTCGCGATGTCGCCGCGAACGGCCGACTCTCAGCTGCGCACACGGCTCTTGTCCGGGTCGAAGGCCACCGTGCCATGGGCGACGCTGGCGCCGATGCGCTTCTGCTGACCGTCGAGCTTGCCGATTTCCACGCGGGTGCCCGGCTCGCAGTAGTCGACCGCCAGGCGGCACAGGGCGATGTTCTTGCCCAGGCTGGGCGAGCGCGTGGCGCTGGTCACCACCCCGACCTGGGCACGGCCGACGTGCACGCAGTCGCCATGCGCAGCCGGCTCGTTGCCGTCCAGCTCGAGGCCGACCAGACGCTGTTGCGGGTGCTCCTTGCGCCGCAGCAGAGCCGCGCGGCCGATGAAGTCGTCCTGCTTGCTCTTGAGGGGCACGCAGAAACCGATGCCGGCCTCGAACGGGTCGGTCTGGTCGCTGAATTCGTAGCCGGCGAAGATCAGCCCGGCCTCGATGCGCAGCATGTCCAGCGCATGCAGCCCCAGTGGCGCCAGGCCCAGCGGCTCGCCGAGCTGCCAGAGGCGCTGCCAGACCTGCATGGCGTGGTCCGGGTGGCACCAGACTTCATAGCCCAGCTCGCCGGTGTAGCCGGTGCGCGACACCATCACGGGCGGGCCGTCATAGCCGTCCAGACGGCCGATCAGGAAGCGGAACCAGCCCAGCTCCTCCAGCGTCGGCTGGGTCGCGGGCGTCCAGATCATCTGGCTGAGCAGGGCGCGGCTCAGCGGGCCCTGCACGGCGATGTTGTGGATCTGCTCGGAAGCGGACTTGATCCAGACCTTCATGCCCAGTTTCGCCGCCTGCTGGCGCAGCCACTCGCCGCCGAAGTCCTCGCCGCCGATCCAGCGGAACGCATCCGCGCCGAGGCGCAGCAGCGTGCCGTCGTCGAGCATGCCGCCGTGCTCGTAGCACATGGCGCTGTACACCACCTGGCCGACCGCCAGCTTGCGCACGTCGCGGGTCAGGCAGTGGTTGAGCAGCGCTTCGGCGTCGGGGCCGAGCACCTCGAACTTGCGCAGCGCGGAGAGATCCATCACCGCCACGCGTTCGCGGCAGGCCTGGTATTCCTCCAGGGTGCCGTAGCCGTCGAAGTGGGTCGGCGTCCACCAGCCGCGGTAGTCGATGAACTGGCGGGTGAGGGCGCTGGTGCCAGGGTGAAAGCCACTTTCCCGGGTCAGCACCGGGTCGGCATCGGGTGTCATGCGGTTGGCCATGGCGATACTGAAGCGCTCCTTGTCGGAATACAGGCGAATGTGGATGTCGGTCGGCTGCCAGCCGTTGGCCGGGTCGATGTCGTCCGGGCACGCGCTGCTGGCGCAGACCAGCTCGCGCATGGCCTTGAGCAGCACGTAGTCGCCGGGGCGCGACCAGGGCTCGTCGAGGGTCAGCTGCTGGTGCGCGTCGACCCCGGTGTTGAAGAAGAAGTTGATCGCCGGCCAGCCGCGCCGACCCTGCACGCCATGGGCGGCGAGGGCAAGGCTGATGTTGTCGCTGCAGTTGGCGTGGCCGAAGTAGCCCTGCGTTTCGTAGTAGCGCGCGGTGCAGGCCAGGGCGAAGGTGTCGTGCCGGCCAACGGTGTCGCGCACCACTTCCAGCATCGGCTGCAGGTTGCGGTCGAAGAACTTGCTGAACAGGCCGGGTCCCGGGTAGGCGTTGCCGTTGAGGGTGCGGGTGACGGTGGGGTCGAGGTCGACCTCCCGCCCAGCGTCCAGGCCGCGGCGGTCGAAGGCGACGAAGTCCGAGCATTGCCGCCCGGCGACGTCGAGCACCTGGATGTACTGGCCGGGGGCGACGACGTAGTCGCGCGCCGTGCCGGGGGCGAGGGTGAACTCGTCGATCACCTCGCCGAGCGGAGCGGGCAGGGCCGGCAGCAACAGGCTCGCCGGATTGGCGCGCTGGATGATCAGGCGCAGTTCGCTGGCACGTTGCTGCGCGTCCACGGCCACCGGAGCGCCAGGCGCCGCGACCACCACCAGCACTGCCGCGCTGCTGGTGAAGGCGCGGCTGAAGCCGGCAGGCGTGCCCGCTGGCCACAGGCGCGCGGCGGGCGGCAGGTGGCGGCAGTCGACCCGGCGTTTGCCCAGGCCGCTGGCGACGTGCAGCGACTCACGGCTGCCGTCGCTGAGCAGGCGGCCGATGAAGTCGGCGCCAGCGCTGCCCTGCAGGCCGAGAGCAGCGAGCGCTTCGCGGCCGTTGTCGTCGAAGGCCAGCAACTCGCCGCACTGATCGCCTTCGCGGTCGATCACCTCCAGGCGGTCGCCGGGTTCCAGGGCGATCACCGTCAGGCCGCCGGGGGCGACGCGATGGCGTTCCAGCCCCGGCGCGCGGGCGAACAGCGCCGGCTCGTGCGGCCGGCTGATCACAGGTTGCAACATGAGAGGCTCCGCAAGGATGGAGGATGAGGCGGCGGTTTTTCGCAGGAGCCGGCGTCAGCTGACGGCCTTGATGGCCGCCTGGGGCGTGTCCGCCAGGTAGGCCGCGAGCGAGTCGTCCAGCGCTTCCAGCCAGGAGGTGTGGTGCGGTGTGGCCAGGGTGCCGGTCATCAGTGAGCGGTGGCATTTGTTGCGGTAGCCCATGATGTCTTCGTACTTGTCGTGCTTCCACTCGAGGAAGGTCTGGTTCACCGCGGCGATGTCGAAGCTCGGGTAGTCGGTGGCATCGATCAGCGTCTGGATGTACTTGCCCTGGAATTCGAACATCTCCTGGGCGTTCTTCAGGGTCAGTTCTTCCTCGCGCCAGGCCAGGTCCTCGGCGTGCATGGCGGCCTGCTCGGGCAGGGCGATGCGCCCGAGGATCACGTCGCGGGCGTACCAGGCCTGGGCATCGAACATGTTGAAGCTGTACCACTGGTCCTGCATGCCGAGGTAGATCAGTTTCGGGTTGTCCTCCCACAGCACGCCCTTGTACAGGTTCAGGGGCCACAGGCGGTTGTCGGTCTTCAGCCGCAGCGCCTCCGCGAGGAAGGGGAAGTGGTGCTTGTAGCCGGTGCACAGGACGATGGCGTCGATGTGCTTGCTGGTGCCGTCGGCGAAGAACGCGCTGCTGCCCTCGACGTGCGTCAGCAGGGGTTTCTCCTCCCAGTTCTCCGGCCACCGGTAGCCCATCGGCGCGGTGCGGTAGCAACTGGTGATCGAGCGTGCGCCGTACTTGTAGCACTGCGAGCCGATGTCCTCGGCCGAATAGCTGGAGCCGACGATGAGCACGTCCTTGCCCTTGAATTCCAGGGCATCGCGGAAGTCATGGGCGTGCAGCACGCGCCCTGCGAAGCTCTCGAAGCCTTCGAAGTAAGGCACGTTGGGCGTGGAGAAGTGGCCGCTGGCGACCACCACGTAGTCGAAGCGCTCGGTGCGGGTGAGGTCCTGGTCATAGCTGTGCACGGTGACGTCGAACTGGCCGCTGGCCTCGTCGAAACTCACCCCGCGCACGGCGGTGTTGAACTGGATGTAGCGGCGCACGCCGACCTTCTCGACGCGCCCCTTGATGTAGTCCCACAGCACTTCGCGCGGCGGGTAGGAGCCCATGGGGCGGCCGAAGTGCTCGTCGAAGGTGTAGTCGGCGAACTCCAGGCATTCCTTCGGTCCGTTCGACCACAGGTAGCGGTACATGCTGCCGTGCACGGGCTCGCCATGCTCGTCGAGGCCGGTGCGCCAGGTGTAGTTCCACATGCCACCCCAGTCGCTCTGCTTTTCAAAGCAGACCAGCTCCGGGATGTCCGCGCCTTTGGCCGCGGCGGACTGGAAGGCACGCAACTGGGCCAGGCCGCAGGGGCCGGCGCCGATGATGGCGATGCGAGTGGTCATGGTGGGTCTCCCGTGTCGAGGGTTTTAATGATTTTCAGGAAATAAAAGTTCCTTGTGGGAAATACGATACGGCCCTGACACCGGCCTGCAATTCGCTCGGAAGGAATACCTCCTTGGGGGTAGGCGGACGTCCGACGCTGCCCCGCAGCGGGGCGCACTGGCGTCGTGCTGGTGCGCTGCGGCGGCGTCGGTGATTTCCCTAAAGGAAATAATCTTTCTTGTCAGTGCTTTGCAGGGCGGCGTGGGGGCATGGAATTTGCTGGTCCCATCCACCATCACGGGCCATGGCGGAGAGCGCATGCTCCAGTTGCTACTGCGTACCTTCCTGGTCGAGCGTCGACCGCGAGACGTGCCGGAACCGCCGGCCTATCGCCAGGCACTCGCCGCATTGCCCCTGCGTCTGTTGCAGCAGGCCGGTGCCGATGCGCCGTTGCTGGAGCTGCTGCCGCACCTGCAGCGGGCATTGCAGGCGGCGGCCGTGCAGCTGTCGTTGCCGCAGCTCGGCGCACCCGGCTGGCGCCACCTGGGGACAGCGGAAGACTGGGTGGCGGGCGACTGTCCCGCGCACTGCATCGAACCGCCCTTGCCGGGCCGGGTGCGCCTCTGCCCGGGCTGTCTGGCCCAGGGCCGCTACCGTGCCCTGGCCGGCCTTTACCAGGAGGACCGGCAGGGGGCGCTGTTGCGGGTGGATTTCCCGCAGCGCCCGCAGCTGTGGCAGCGCGAGCGCCTGCGTGAGATGAGCCGCCCCCTGGGCGAGACGTTGCAGGCTTTCGCCGAGGAGCGGCTTCTGCGTCGACGCGAGCTGAGCGCCGAGCGCGGCGTGCTGGCGCGGGAGCTGCACGATTCGGTGGCGCAGCAGCTCAGTTACCTGCAGATCCGCGCCAGCCGCCTGCAGACCGTGCTGGACGAGCGCCAGCACGATGCCGCGCAGGTCATGCTCGATGACTTGCGCGATGGCCTGCGGGTCATGCACCGGCAGGTGCGCGAACTGATCAGCAGCGCGCGGCTGACCATGGATGGCCGCTCGCTGCGCCAGGCGCTGGAAAGTTCGGTGGAGGAGTTCTCGCGCAGCAGCG
This sequence comes from Pseudomonas sp. BMW13, assembly GCF_013357275.1. Taxonomy (NCBI): domain Bacteria; kingdom Pseudomonadati; phylum Pseudomonadota; class Gammaproteobacteria; order Pseudomonadales; family Pseudomonadaceae; genus Pseudomonas; species Pseudomonas sp. BMW13. The sequence continues at coordinate 47,589 of NZ_SUKD01000022.1, forward strand.
GCTGCGTCTTCAGCCTGGACAACCGCCTGCCGGCCCATGCGCTGCCGAGCGAGGCGCAATTGCAGGTGCTGCAGATCGTGCGCGAGGCGCTGGCCAACGTCGTGCGCCATTCGCATGCGCGGCAGGTGTGGATCCGCCTGTGGCCACAGGGCAGCGGCGCGGTGGTCGAGGTGCATGACGACGGTGTCGGCTTGCCGGTGCAGCCGCCCGAGGGCGGGCATTTCGGTGTGACGATCATGCGTGAGCGGGCGGCGGCCATCGGCGCGCAGCTGTCGATCGAGTCGGCGCCGGGGCGCGGCACCTGCGTGCGCCTGCACTGGGGGCGGACATGAGCGCGCCCTTCAGCCTGCTGTTGATCGACGATCATCCGCTGCTGCGTCGCGGGCTGGCCGAGCTGTTCGAGTCGTCCGGGGAATTCCGCGTGGTCGGCAGCGTCTCCGGCGGCGCCGCAGGCATCGAGCTGGCGCGGCGCGTGGAGCCGCAGATGATCCTGCTCGACCTGCACATGCCCGGTCTGGATGGCCTGGACACCCTGCACATGCTCAAGCTCGACCTGCCGGCCAGCCGGGTCATGGTGCTGACCGCCTCGGCCGCCCGCGACGATCTGCTGGCTGCGTTGCGGGCAGGTGCCGATGGCTATCTGCTCAAGGACCGCGAGCCGGAGGAACTGCTGGATGCGGTGCGGGCCTGTGCCAGTGGGCAGGCGCGGCTCGATCCGGCGCTGTCGGCGCTGCTGGCCGGCGGCATGCGCGATGACGTGTCGCACGAGCCCGCGCGTGTCGAGCTGACCGAACGTGAGCGGCAGACGCTGGCGCTGATCAGCGAAGGCTTCAGCAACAAGCTGATTGCCCGGCAACTGGGTATCAGCGAGGGCACGGTGAAGGTCTACGTGAAGCATCTGCTGAGCAAGCTCAACCTGCGTTCGCGCCTGGAACTGGCGGCCTGGGCGCATCGAAGCCAACTGATCGATGGCGCGGGAGGGCAGTGATGAAGCGGCTGATCCATTATCTGGGCCGCCTGGGTGGCCGCGTGGCCAGGGCCGAGGCCGGCGCGCTGGGTTTCGATGAACTGCCGGTGGCGCTGATCCAGCTGGACGCGGCCGGGACGATGCTGCGTGGCAATCGTGGCTGGGAGCTGCTCAGCGGGCGGCGCGTGGGCGACTGCCTGGGCCTCGACCACCGCCAGTTCCTGCACATCGAGGATCGCAACCTGTGGCAGCAGGCGATGCAGGGCCTGGAGACAGGCGCGGCACCCTGGGTCGGCAGCCTGCGCTACCTCGGCCCGGCTGGCGAGCTGCACTGGGTCGAGGTGCGCCTGGCCCGGCGGCCGGGGGGCTATGTCGCCAGCCTGGCCGACATCAGCGCCCAGGTCCCCGTGCACCAGCAGTTGCAGGCGCGCCATCGCAGCCTCAACAACCTGCTCGATGGCCTGCCGCTGATGGTCTACCGCTGCCGCAACAATCGCCACTGGAGCATGGAGTACGTCAGCGCCGGCTGCCTGGAGCTGACCGGCCATGCGCCGCAGGCGCTGGTCGACAGCCAGAGTCTGACGTTCAACAGCCTGATTCATCCGCAGGATCGCGAGCGGGTCTGGCGTCGTGTCCAGGAGGGCGTGCGTGCCGCACGACCGTTCGCCTTCGACTATCGCCTGCTGTGCGCTGACGGCAGCGAGAAGGCGGTCAGCGAACGTGGCCGTGGCATCTACTCGGACCTCGGCGATCTGCTCGGGCTCGAGGGGGTGGTGATGCAGCGCGACCTCGACCCGGCCTGCGTGCAGGAGATCGTCGCCGGTTTCTACTGACAGCAAGAACGTTCAAGACCCGACCCGGAGCGCCTGGCTAAGCTCGTCTGCCCAAGGAGGTTCCATGTCCCGTCAACACGAGTTCACCCAGGGTGCCCGCGATATGCTGCCCATGCTGCTCGGCGCCATTCCCTTCGGCATCATCTTCGGCAGCCTGGCCGGTTCCGCCGGGCTCGATCCCTGGCAGACGCAGGGAATGTCCCTGCTGGTCTTCGCCGGCTCGGCGCAGTTCATCGCCATCAGCCTGCTGGCGGGCGGTGCCGGCATCGCCGTGGTGCTGCTGACCACGTTCGTGGTCAACCTGCGCCATGCCCTGTACAGCGCCAGCATGCAGCCCCACGTGCGCCACCTGCCCAAGCGCTGGCGCATGCCGCTGGCCTTCTGGCTCACCGACGAAGCCTACGCGGTGGTGGTGCAGCGTTATGCGCGGGGTGATCAGGGCGCCCATCGCCACTGGTATTTCCTCGGTGCGGCGCTGGCCATGTACTGCAACTGGCAGCTGTGTACGCTGGTCGGCGTGCTGTTCGGCCAGGCCGTGCCGAACATCGGTGCCTGGGGCCTGGACTTCGCCATGCTGGCGACCTTCATCGGCATCGTCGTGCCGATGCTGCGCAACCAGCCGCAGGTCGCCGCCGCCCTGGTCGCGGCAGGCGTCGCGCTGGCCTGCCATGCGCTGCCCTACAAGCTCGGGCTGATGGCCGCCGCAGCCAGCGGCATCGTCGTCGGGGTATGGCTGGAGCGGCGTCGGCCGCTGCTGCAGGAGGAGCTGGTCTGATGGATATCTGGTTGCTGATCCTCGGCATGCTGGCGATTACCTTCGTCACCCGCTACAGCCTGTTCGCTTTCCCCGACCTGCGATTCCCGCCCCTGGTCCGGCAAGGGCTGCATTACGTGCCGACCGCCGTGCTGAGCGCCATCGTGGTGCCGGGCATGCTGTTGCCAGACGGGCAGCACTGGGCGCTGAGCTGGAACAACGCCTACCTGCTGGCCGGCCTGGCGGCCATCGCCATTGCCGCCTGTACCCGGCATCTGCTGGCGACCATCGGCGGCGGCTTGCTGGTGTTCTTCCTGTTGCGCTGGGCGTTCGGGCAACTGCCCATCTGACGACGGGCGGCGCCAGCGTCGCGCCTCGCGCCCTCTACACCAGCGCGCTGACCTTCAGTTCGCGCTGGCTCAGGCGCAGGTAGTGTTCGCTGGCCTTGAGCAGCAGGGCCTGGTCGTCGACGCTCAGCTCCTGATGTTCACGGCCTTCGGCCTGGCTGCGGTACAGGCTCTCGCCAGGGCGACGCTGCAGGCACTGGTAGCGTTGCTGGCGCGCCTCCACCTTGAGGCTCAGCAGGTCGACGTAGGCGACGCGCATCTCGTCGCTCTGCCCGGTTTCCAGGGCACTGCGTTGCAGCGGCGGCGTGTGGGTGAAGGGCGAGGCCGACAACATGACGTGCTGGCACTCCTGCAGGTCCGGGCGATGCTCGCCGTCGAGCAGCCAGCGGCCACGCAGATCGCGCTGCAGGCAGATGCGGCGCTGGCCGTGGTTGTCGACCTTGAGCCAGAGGCGACGGAAGCGCCAGCGTGTGTCACAGTCGATCAGGTAGTTGGCAACGATGCTGTTGCCCTTGATCACTTGCATGAGGTGGCTGGTCGCGTGGATGCCGTGGGCATCCTGACTCAGGCGCAGGGTTTCCACGCCGGGGGTGTGCCAGGGTTTCCATACCAGGGTCTGCTGCATCGGTCGACTCCATGCCGAGCGCGAAACAGGAGGGAAGGGCGACTGCGCGCAGAACACGTTCCCTCGTGTTCCATGAGTTGTTATGGCGCGCAGCATAAAGCGATGGCAATGTGATGTCTGTCAGCATTTGCTGACAATTGCGCAATTTTTTGCGCTGCAGTTTCAGGCTTTTCGGGTGAGCGGTTGCTGCTCGAAGGTGACGCCTTCCAGGCCGTGGGCCTGCAGTGCGCGAATGTTGCCGTGGTCACTGCCCTGCGGCGTGGCCAGCACACTGCGGTAGTGCTCGCCGAAGGCGCGCAGCGCTTCTTCCTGGCTGAAGCCTTCCAGCAGTGCCAGGCCCAGGGTCTTGCACGAACCTTCGTTCTGTCCGGCGGCGTTCTCCACGGCGCCATTACGGAAGGCGCTGGGCTGGTAGTCGTAGTGCTCGGCGACGAAGGCCAGGGTTTCGCTGAAGGCGAAATCGTCCTGCAGCAGGCGGCTGCGCAGGGCGCTGAGAGCGGTCATCAGTGTTTTCCTTGTTCGAATGCGGCCTTCTGTTCGGCCGATGCTTCTGTCTGGTACTTGGCTTTCCAGTCGGCGTAGGGCATGCCGTACACCATCTCGCGAGCCTGATCGACGCTGACCTCGAGGCCCTGGTCGTCGGCCGCGGCCTTGTACCACTTCGACAGGCAGTTGCGGCAGAAACCGGCCAGGTTCATCAGGTCGATGTTCTGCACGTCAGAGCGCGTGCGCAGGTGCTGCAGCAGGGCGCGAAAGGTTGCGGCTTCCAGTTCCAGACGTTGTTGTTCGGTCATGGCGGGCTCTCCGGGATTAGATGGCGGCGATGATAAGAGCCTCGCCGGGAGGCAGCAAGCCGCCGTCAGCGATGGCCGGCGAGGGTGATGGAGACCGATTCGGCGAAGCGCAGGGCATGGGGTTTGTCCACTTCCACCTCGGCGTAGCGCACGGCCTGGTGGGCCATGACCAGGTCGAGAATCTCCTGCGTCAGGCGTTCCAGCAGGGCGAAGCGGTTGCCTTCGACATGGGCGATGATCGCCTTGGTGATGGTGCGGTAGTTGAGGGCGTGGTCGATGTCGTTGACTTCCACGGCATCGACTGCCGGATAGAGGATGGTCAGGTTGATCAACACGTCCTGCTTGTTGTTGATCTCCTCTTCCTTGATGCCGATGTAGGTGCGCAGGCGCAGGTCCTTGACGCGGATGCGCGCCATTCCGGGTTCCAGTCGCGGCATTAGCTGTTCCGTCCGATCAATTGCAGGAATTCGTGACGAGTGTTGCAGGACTCGCGGAAAGCACCAAGCATTACCGAGCTGCTCATCACCGAGTTCTGCTTCTCCACGCCGCGCATCATCATGCACATGTGCTTGGCTTCGATCACCACGGCGACGCCGGCGGCGTTGGTCACGCGGGCAATGGCATCGGCGATCTGCTTGGTCAGGTTTTCCTGGATCTGCAGACGCCGCGCGTACATGTCGACGATGCGCGCCACCTTGGACAGGCCCAGCACCTTGCCGGTGGGGATGTAGGCCACGTGCGCCTTGCCGATGAAGGGCAGCAGGTGGTGCTCGCACAGCGAGTACAGCTCGATGTCCTTGACGATCACCATCTCGTCGTTGTCGGACTCGAACAGCGCGCCGTTGACGATCTCTTCCAGCGACTGCTGATAGCCATGGCAGAGGTACTGCATGGCCTTGGCCGCGCGTTTGGGCGTGTCGAGCAGGCCTTCGCGCTCGGGGTTTTCACCGAGGCCCTTGAGAATTTCGCGGTAGTGCTGGGAAAGGGGTTCGCTCATGGCAGTGTCCTGATGAGTGGGCGCCTCACTTGAGGTGGCGACCACCATTGAGGGTAAGGGTGGTTCCGGTCAGGTAGGGGTTGTCGAGCAGGTAGCGCAGGCTCTGATAGAAGGCCTGTGGGCCGGGCTCGATACCCAGCGCCGATTTCTCCAGGGCCTTGGCGCGATAGGCCTCGTCGTCACCCGCGTTGAACATCAGCAGTGCCGGGGCGATGCCATTGACCTTGATACGGGGGGCCAGGCGTGCGGCGAACGACAGGGTCAGACTCTCCAGGCCGGCCTTGCTGGCGCAATAGGCCGAACGATTGGCGCTGCCCTTGCGCACCACGTCGTCGCTGACGTGGACGATATCTGCCTGTTCGGACTGCAGCAGCAATTCGCTGCAGTGCAGGTTGATCAGGTAGGGCGCGAGCATGTGCACGGTGAACAGCTGGCGGAAGACTTCGGCTTCCGCGCCTGGCGTTTCCGCCAGCCACTGCGAGGCGTTGTGCACGATGGCACGCAGGCCTCGGCACTGGCTCCTGAGCTGTTCGATGAAACGCATGATGCCGGCTTCGTCGCTGAAGTCCGCCTGCAGGGCAATGGCGCCACGCTCACGCAACCGCGCGATGCTGTCGCGTTCCTGGCGATAGCTGATGATCACCGGTTGACCCTCGTCGAGCAGGCGCTCGGCGCAGTACAGGCCGACCCGCTGGCCGGCACCGGTGATCAGAATGGGTAAAGAGGCAGCGCTCATGTGCGACTCACGCAGAAAGGGCGAAGGCCTGGCTGTACCGCCCTTGGGTACCTGACCAGTGGCAGGCGGCACGCACCAAGCCATGGACAACGCTATACCAGAGCTGTCGCTTGTACAACCATGTGAAGCGTGCGGGTTTAGCGTCTGGGTCAGCTGGCTTGCCCATTTTGCTGACTTTAAAGGATTTTTTGCTCAGTTATGCTTGGCAGCTTGTTGTACTTTATTTGTACATTGATTGGTATGTGTATAGGTTTTCGGCGGCCAGCGGGCAGAACGCGACCGGCCAGCACAGGGCTGGCCGGTCGTCGAAACGGTCAAGGGTCAGGGTTTGCCGATGCTGGCGGCACGCCTGCTCAGACGCGTCTGATAGTTACCTTGCAGCCAGGGTTCGAGCAGCCGGGTCGAGAGCGGTATGAACAGGTAGGTCATCAGTGGCGTCAGGGCCAGCGTCGACAGCAGTATGCGGGTCACCAGCGACAGGTCCGCCAGCCAGGGGCCGAACAGCAGGTTGAAGGCCAGCGAGACGGGAAAGAAGGCCAGCCAGATGGCCACGCTCTGTTTCCAGCGCGGAGGTTGGCGAAGGCTGCTGCCGAACCAGGCATCGAGGCCGACGGCACGTTTCTCCTGGGGCTGGGCGAACAGGCCGGCGCCCCGTGCGAGCCAGGCCTGGCGCGAGGCCGAGTGTTCCCAGGAGGCCATGGTCTGCTCGTCGCTGAAGCGGAACACGATCTGGAATTCGTCGTCACCTGGCGGTGGCGCCAGTACGCCGGAGCCGAGATAGCCGGGGAAGTCGGTGGCGAGGTGTTCGCCTTCACGCAGCCAGGCGATGAAGTCGTGATAACGACCGTTGGCGACGCGGCGCGCCACCATGAGGGTAACAGGGGACATTGTGTATCTCCTCGAATGTTGCCTTGGCCGGGTGGGGCATCAGGCGCTGTCGGGCACGGGGTGCTGTGCTCGACGAAAAATGCAGCAAGGATTATTCCGGTTTTGTGCAAATTAGCCAGCCCCCTCATATGGCGCGGGCTCACAGCCGCCAGGCGCGCAGGCAGGCGCTGTCGAGCTGCACCCAGGCAGGGCGCATGGCGCCGTTGGAGCTGCATTGTTGTGCAGCGCACGGCGTTGTATAGGGTGTGTGCACATGCTGGGTTACAATGCCGGCCTGTCACTTGCCGCGATGCCCGAAGCCATGTCCGAACTCGCTGGTGTCACTTCACTTGCGTCCAATGCCTTGAAGCAGGAAGAGCTGTTCCCGATCCGCGAGGTGTCGCGTCTGACCGGGGTCAACCCTGTCACCCTGCGTGCCTGGGAGCGGCGCTACGGGCTGATCCAGCCGACGCGTACCGACAGTGGCCATCGTCTCTACTCCCAGGCCGACATCGACGCGGTGCGCAGCATCCTGGCCTGGATCGAGCGCGGTGTTGCGGTCAGCAAGGTCGGTTCCATCCTGGCCAAGAGCGCCAACAGTCGCACGGCTCCGGCGCCGGCCTACAACGAGGTCAGCGGTGATGACTGGAGCCAGTGGCAGGAGCAGCTGCGCAGTGCCCTGCAGCATTTCGACGAGGCCAGCGTGGCGCGCCTGTATGGGCAGATCTTCTCCTGCTACCCCTTGCCGGTGGTGTTCCAGGACATCCTCATGCCGGTCTGGCAGGAGCTGCTGCTGCGCCAGGACGATCCGGGCCAGCGCAGTGAATGGCTGATGCTCGATGCCTTCCTGCGCGGACGTTGCTGGCAGCGCCTGCAGCTGGGGCGCGACGAGTCGCGGCAGCGCGTGCTGCTGGTGGCATTGCCGAATCACTGTCGGGAGCTCGAACTGCTGGTCGCCGCGCTGCTGCTCGGCAGTCATGACATCGACGTGACGGTGATGGGGCCGGGCACGCCGCTGACCGACCTGGCGCTGGTTTGTGAGCGCATGCAGCCGCACGCGCTGGTCATCTTCAGCCAGCAACCGCCTGGCGACGAGCTGCCACGACAACTGACGCGTCTCGCACTGGGGCTGCAGTGCCCATTGTTGCTCGCCGGGGAAGGGGCCGATCTGGCCGAGGAGAGCCTGGCCGGCTCGCCAATCGCCTGCCTGGGGAGCGAGGCGCGGCTGATGCAGCGGCGCCTCCGGCAGTTCCTGGCCGGGCATCTCGATACCTGAACGGGGAGCCTGCCGGCGCTGCGTCAGACGATGGCTTCAGGCTGTTGCCGATGCTCGCTGTGCTTCTCGAAGAGATACTGACGCAACGTCTGCTCGTCTTCGGCGTGCAGGGTTTCCACGCTGTAGGCGTAATGCCGACGGTCGACGCGCCGGACCAGGCAGGCGCGCAGCTGCACGCGGCGCTCCATCGGCAGCATCAGTTGCAGCAACTGGTCCTTGGCCGGAGTACCGGCCTTGGCGTACTGCACCAGCATGCCGTTGTTCGACAGCTCCAGCGCCGTCAGTCCACTGGGCTGCTCGTTGCCGTCGAGCAGGGGCAGCGGGCCGGGCAGTTGCAGGCGCCAGGGGCGTTCGTGCAAACCCTGCTCGAAGATCAGCGGGGCGCCAAGCTCCAGGCGTGACTGCGTCTCGCTGTCCTGGACCAGGTACAGCGGAAAGCTCAGGTGCTCGTGGTCGCTGTGGGTGTTCAGGCTCAACTGCCGGGCGTCGCTCACGTGGCTCAGCAGTGCGCTCAGCTGCTCGCCGATGGCCAGCTGCGCGACAGCCGCCGAGCGGGGCGCGCGCAGGGGCTGGGAGATGAGTTCCTGGATGAAGTCCAGCTCGGCCTGGGTCAGCAGCGGGTCGCGTTGCATGGAATGAGACTACAAGGGGGGTAAACCCTTCGGACTGCGTTACCGGCGGATAGTTTTGTCCGTTCGTCAGCTTTTCAGGCGTGCCAGCTCGGCCTTCAGCTCGGCCACTTCGCTTTCCAGCTCCTTGACGCGCTGCTGGGCCTGCACCTGCTCGGTGACGTCCTTCTGGATGCCGATGTAGTAGGTCAGCTGGTCGCCTTCGTTGAGCACCGGGGTGATCGACAGCTCGTTCCAGAAGGCGCTGCCGTCCTTGCGGTAGTTGCGGATGATCTGGCGGCAGGGCCGTTGCGCCTTGACCGCATCGCGAATCGCCTGCAGGCCGGCCTGTGCGCGGTCGCTGCCCTGCAGGAAACGACAGTCCTGGTAGAGGATGTCGTCGCTGGCGTAGCCGGTCAGACGCTCGAACGCCGCGTTGGCATAGATGAGGATGTTGTCTTCACCTTCCTGCTCGGCCACCACGATTCCGTCGTTGGAGGCGTCGACTACCAGTTGCAGTAGCTTGGCATTGATCATCGGTTCGATTCCGCAAAGGATATGCAGAGCATTCTAAAACATCGGGTCATGCTGTCTACTTGCGGCATAATGCGCGGCGTTTTTCCTGTTTCTGGAGTTGTCATGAAAGTCGCCATCGTCTCGGGATCGGTCTACGGCACGGCCGAGGAAGTCGCCCGCCACGCCGAGCGTCAGCTCAAGGCCGCCGGGCTGGATGCCTGGCACAAAGCGAACATGAGCCTCGATGAACTGCTGGCGTTCGCCCCCGATGCCTTGCTCACCGTCACCTCCACCACCGGCATGGGCGAGCTGCCGGACAACCTGCTGCCGCTGTACAGCGAGCTGCGTGACCGTCTGCCGGCCATGGCGGGGCGACCCGCCGCAGTGCTGGCGCTGGGCGACTCCAGCTATGACACCTTCTGTGGCGGCGGCGAGCTGATGCGCGAGCTGTATGCCGAGCTGGGCCTGCGCGAGGCGGTCGAGATGCTGCGCCTGGACTCCAGCGAGACGGTCACCCCGGAAAGCGACGCCGAGCCCTGGCTGCAGGCGCTGGCTACTGCGCTGAAGGACTGACATGCACCCGCGTGCGCGGCAGTTGATCGAGCGCCTCGGCCTCGACGCGCATCCGGAGGGCGGTTTCTACCGGCGGCTGTTCGTTGCCTCGCAGCGCGATGCGCAGGGGCGGGCGGCCTCCAGCGCCATTCTGTTCCTGCTGCCGGGTGGAGTGGTGAGTCGCTGGCACCAGGTCGATGCCGATGAGCTGTGGCATTTCCACGAGGGCGATCCGTTGCAACTGCTGATCGCCGATGCGCCTGGCAGCCCGCGTTGCGAGCTGCTCGGTCCCGTCGAGGGCGAGCAGTTGCCGCAGCGCGCCGTGCCTGCCCATGCCTGGCAGGCCGCCCGCTCGACAGGGGCCTACACCCTGGTCGGCTGCAGCGTGGCACCGGAGTTTCAGTTCGCCGGCTTCCGCTTGCTGGCCGATGATCAGCACGCACAGGCGCAGTGGCCGCAGCTGGTGGCCGAGTATCCCGAGCTGCTCTGACACGCCGATCACCGCGGCGAATACCCGCTTATCGCCCCTCGGCGCGCCAGCCTCGTGACCCGCAAAGCCATCAAGATGGCTGCCAGGGAGACTACCGCCCGACAGGCGCAGGACTAGACTGCGGACACCACCGACCAACAAGAATATCGAGGTGACCGCCGTGAATGCTCCGCTGAAACTCCCTGCCGTGAAGAATCAGGTCTCCGAGGCCGAATGGCGCACCCGCGTCGACCTCGCGGCGTGCTATCGCCTGATCGCGCTGTACGGTTGGGATGACCTGATCTTCACCCATATCTCGGCCAAGGTGCCGGGCACCGAGGATTTCCTCATCAACCCCTACGGGCTGATGTTCCACGAAATCACCGCGTCGAGCCTGGTCAAGGTCGACCTGGCCGGCAGCAAGCTGATGGACAGCCCGTTCGACATCAATCCGGCCGGCTACACCATCCACAGCGCGGTGCACGAGGTGCGCCACGATGTCGGCTGCGTGCTGCATATCCATACGCCGGCGGGCATCGCCGTGTCGGCGCAGAAACAGGGCCTGTTGCCGCTGTCCCAGCAGTCGCTGTTCGTCCTCGCCAGCCTGGCTTACCACGGGTACGAGGGCGTGGCACTGAACCATGACGAGAAGGCGCGCCTGCAGGCCGATCTGGGCGACAAGAACTTCATGATCCTGCCCAACCATGGCCTGCTCACCGCCTTCGGCAGCATCGCCGATGCCTTCCTCGGTATGTTCACCCTGCAACGCGCCTGCGAGATCCAGGTCATGGCGCAGGGCGCGGGCACCGAGCTGATCCACATCCCGCAGCAGATTCTCGATGGCGCCAGGGCGATGATCGCCGGGGTGATGAAGACGCAGCAGGGCATGGGCGGTGCACTGCCCTGGCCGGCACTGCTGCGCAAGCTGGATCAGCAGATGCCGGGCTACGACCAGTGAGCGAACTGCCAGGCATCGACCTGCAGCACTGGCAGGCGCAGGGCCGGACCATGACCTTCGCCGGCCAGCCGATACGCTACTGGCTGGCAGGCGCGGCGGATGCCGAGCCCCTGCTGCTGATCCATGGCTTCCCCACCGCGAGCTGGGACTGGCATCGCCTGTGGGCACCGCTGGCCGGGCGCTACCGGCTGATCGCCTGCGACATGCTCGGTTTCGGCTATTCGGCCAAGCCGCGTGGCCATGCCTACAGCCTGCTGGAGCAGGCCGACCTGCAGCAGGCGCTGCTGGCGCAGGTCGGCGAGCAACGCCCCGTGCACGTGCTGGCGCACGACTATGGCGACAGCGTGGCGCAGGAGCTGATCGCCCGCCATCAAGAGGGGCGCCTGCAACTGGCCAGTTGCGTGTTCCTCAATGGCGGCCTGTTCCCCGAGACCCACCATCCGGTGCGCGTGCAGAAACTGCTGCTGGGCCCCCTGGGGCCGCTGATCGGGCGGCTGTTCTCACGGCGCAAGCTGGCGCAGAGCTTTGCCCGCATCCTCGGTCCGCATACCCAGGCCAGTGAGGCCGAGCTGGATGCGCTGTGGCAACTGATCGAGCACGACAACGGCACGGCGGTGATGCACCGTCTGATCCGCTACATGCCCGAGCGGCGTCAGCAACGCGAGCGCTGGGTCGCGGCGATGCAGGCGACGCAGGTGCCGATGCGCGTCATCGATGGCGCCGTCGACCCCATCTCCGGTGCGCACATGGTGGCGCGCTACCGTGAGCTGATCACGGCGGCCGATACCGTGCTGCTGGAGGGCATCGGCCATTACCCGCAGCTCGAGGCGCCTGACCAGGTGCTCGCGCATTATCTGCAGTTCCGTGATCTGCCGGAGGCCGTGGCATGCAGCGCCGAACACTGCTGAAAGGTACCGCCGTCGCTGGCGTGGCCGCGCTTGGCGCCGGGTTCTGGGCCTTGCCCGGTGGCCCGCGCCCGGCTGCGCTGAGCCTCGCTGCCGCGCAGCAGGTGCTGGCCGATCTGCAGGGCAGGGCGCTGCAGAGCCTGCGCGGCTGGAGCCCGAGCGAGGTGTTCAACCACTGCGCGCAGAGCATCGACTACTCCATCGACGGCTACCCCCGGCTCAAGCCGGCCTGGTTTCGCCACAGCCTCGGGCCTGCGGCGTTCGCCGTGTTCAGCGCACGCGGCGGCATGCGGCACCCGCTCGACGAGCCGATTCCCGGCGCGGCTGCGCTGCTCGAGCCGGACAGCCAGGAAGCCGCGCTGCAGCGGCTGCGCAGCGCCTTCGTGCGTTTCGCCTCATACCAGGGCGAGTTGCAGCCGCATTTCGCCTACGGTGCGCTGAGCCACGGCGAATATGCCGCCGCGCACGTGATGCACCTGTACGACCACCTGAGTCTGCTGCGCCTCGCATAAGGTCGCATTATCGGCCGTCATTCAGGCGCCGCGCGCGCCTTGTGAAGCGTGCGGGGCTGCCTGACACTCGGGGCATTCACATTCTGCCGAGGGAGCTTTCGATGAGCGATGCCATCCGTTTCGAAGATCAAGTGGTCATAGTCACCGGTGCCGGTGGTGGCCTGGGCCGTGCCCATGCCCTGTTGTTCGCCCGTCACGGGGCCCGGGTGGTGGTCAATGATCTGGGCGGCAGCACCCACGGCGAAGGGGCCAACGCGTCGGCTGCGGACAAGGTGGTGGAAGAGATTCGCGCCTTCGGCGGTACGGCGGTAGCCAACCATGATTCGGTCACCGATGGGGACAAGATCGTGCAGACCGCGCTGGATACCTTCGGCCGCATCGACGTGCTGGTCAACAATGCCGGCATCCTGCGCGACAAGAGCTTCCACAAGATGGAAGACGCCGACTGGGACCTGGTCTACAAGGTCCACGTCGAAGGCGCCTACAAGACCACCCGTGCCGCATGGCCGCACCTGCGCGAGCAGAACTTCGGGCGGGTGATCTTCACCTCGTCCACCTCGGGCATCTACGGCAACTTCGGCCAGAGCAACTACGGCATGGCCAAGCTCGGCCTCTATGGCCTGACCCGCACGCTGGCCATCGAAGGGCGCAAGAACAACATCCTGATCAACGCCATCGCGCCCACCGGCGCCACGCGCATGACCGAAGGGCTGATCCCGCCGCAGGTGTTCGAGCAGCTCAAGCCCGAGCTGGTCAGCCCGCTGGTGGTGTACCTCGGTAGCGCCGCCTGCCAGGACACCGGCGGCCTCTACGAGGTCGGTGGCGGCTGGATCGGCAAGGTGCGCTGGGAGCGCAGCCTGGGTGTCGGTTTCGATCCGCGCGCCGGTTTCAGCCCCGACGACGTCGCCGCGCAGTGGCAGCGCATCTGCGATTTCGACGGCGCCGCGCATCCGGCGGACAACGTCGAGGCGCTCAAGGAAATGATGGCGAACCTGCAACAGTACGCACTCTGAGTCACACCCGCAGGGACCAGGGCCGACTTCGATGTCGGCCTTTTTCGTCGTGCTTGCGGCCGCTGGCGCATCGGCGAGGTACCGGGCCGCACTTTCGTCGGGTGCCGTCTGCAGGCACTGCGGCTAAGCTCGACGCATCATCATCAGAAGGAATGACCGATGCGTCGTCTGCTGTCGTCGCTGCCCATCGTCCTGCTTGCCGCCTGTTCCACGCCTGGGGCCTTCTTCGGCGCCACCGAGGGAGAAGTCTTCGAGCCGCATGTGCTCAGCGACGAGAATCGCGCCCTGGTCTACCTCTATCGCCCGCGCAACGACTGGGCCGACCAGGAACTGGAGGCGCCGGGGCTGTTTCTCGACAACCAGCTGATCGGCAGCCTACCGAGCAACGGCTACCTGGCATTCGAATTCGAGGCGGCCAACTACAAGCTGGAAATGCGCCGGCCACTGGCGGGCAGCTTCTGGACCTTGCTGGCCGACGGCCCGCTGGATTTCACCCTGATCTCCAGCTTCACCCTGGATGCTGCCGTCGGCGGCACCTACTACCTGCGTTACGACGAGGACGGCCCACCGCCGCAGGGCGGGGCGCTGCAGAGTGGCGGCGATGGCCCCTTGCAACTGGTCTCGGCCGAGTTGGCGCAGCACGAGCTCGGGGCGACCCGCCTGGTGCAACCGATGGCCCGCATCGCTGCCAGCCACCAGGAGCCGGAGCGACCGCAGCGTGGTTTCTGGCGCTCGATCGGCGAAGCGCTGGACAAGGTCGGTATCTGATCGCGTCGGGGAGTAGTACCCGGTTGTTACCTGTCGGAAGCTTTAGGGGCGAATAATGGCCTCGTTCAACCTACCTTCAGGAGACGATCATGGCTGCCAAGAAAATTCTCATGCTGGTCGGCGACTACGCCGAGGACTACGAAACCATGGTGCCGTTCCAGGCCCTGCAGATGGTCGGTCACACGGTGCATGCGGTGTGCCCGGGCAAGGTCGCGGGGCAGACGGTGCGAACCGCCATCCACGACTTCGAGGGCGACCAGACCTACAGCGAGAAGCCCGGGCACAACTTTGCCCTGAACCATGACTTCGACAAGGTCCGCGCCGAGGATTACGACGCGCTGCTGGTGCCCGGTGGCCGTGCGCCCGAATACCTGCGACTGAATGCGGACGTCGTCGCCCTGGTCAAGGCGTTCGCCAGCGCGGACAAGCCCATCGCTGCGGTTTGCCACGGCCCGCAACTGCTGGCGGCCGCCGGTGTGCTGGAAGGACGCGAGTGCAGCGCCTACCCGGCCTGTGCGCCGGAGGTGGGGCTGTCTGGCGGCACCTACGTGGATATTCCGGTGGACCAGGCGCACGTGCAGGGCAAGCTGGTCACGGCGCCGGCCTGGCCTGCGCATCCGGCCTGGCTGGCGGCGTTTCTCAAGGTGCTGGGGACGGAAATCCGTCTGTAGCGAAACGTGGCCCGGAGCGGATTCGGGGTGCATCATGGCGCCATTCCCCGAACGCATCCGGGCCGCAACGCCCGAGAGGAGACAGCGCCGATGTGCGAACTCTATGTGAAGGCCGATCCGATTCTCTACGAGTCGCGCTCACGCTCGCTGCGCATTCGTGGCGTGGTCACCACCTTGCGCCTGGAGAACCAGTTCTGGGACATCCTGCGTGAAATCGCCGAAGTCGATGGCATGACCACCAACCAGCTGATCACCAAGCTCTACGAAGAGGTCATGGACCTGCGTGGCGAGGTGGTCAACTTCGCCTCGTTCCTGCGCGTCAGCTGCACCCGCTACCTGGCGCAGAAGGCCGGGCGGCAGGTGCCGTTGCGGGTGGTGGGCGCGGGCAGCTGAATCAGAGATACATCCAGAAGTTCGGATGCGCTTCCGCGGGTGTGTCGGCGGCTTGCCGGGCGGGACGGGACGACTGCAGGAAACGTTTGATCAGGCTCATGTCTGGGGCTCCTGGGTGATGAGGCGAACAGGCGGCCATGATCGGTGTGGCAGTCTCATTGAGAAACTGGATTGTTTCTATGCTGGCAATTATCAATGGCTATGCCTGAGCGATTGCCCGCCACTTCAGCGGGCAACCGGCGCCTCAGGCCAGGCGTCGAGGCAGGCGTACGCTGACCTGCAAGCCACCGAGCGGCGAGTCTTCCAGGCTGATGCTGCCCTGATGCAACTCCACCACCCGGCGTACGATGGACAGCCCCAGCCCCGCACCCTGGCCGTCGCCGAGACGAAAGAAGCGTTCGAACAGGCGCTCGCGCAGTTCCGCCGGTACCCCGGGGCCGCTGTCCTGCACCTGCAGCACCAGCGCCTGCGCGCTGGCCAGCAACTGGACCTGGATGCAGCCACCGGCGGGTGTGTACTGCACTGCGTTGCTCACCAGGTTCTGCAGCAGAATACCCAGGCTTGGCGCGTCGGCGACGAGGTCGTAGTCACCCTGATCGTCGGCTTCCAGGACCAGGTCCTGCTGGCGGTTCAGGGCCAGCGGGGTGAGCTCGGCCAGTTCGCTGCGCAGGAAGGCCAGCAGGTCCGTCTTGCCCATGCTCAGGCGCACGCTGTTGGGGTCGAGGCGCGCCAGGGTCAGCAACTGGGCCACCACGCGGGTGGCGCGGTCGACACCGCCGCCCAGCTGGCGCAGGGCTTCGTCGCGGTCAGCGGCATCCGGCGCTTCCAGGGCGTTCTGCGCGTGGATACGCAGCACCGCCAGCGGCGTGCGCAGTTCGTGCGCGGCATCGGCGATGAAACGTTTTTCCTGCTCCAGCAACTGGTTGACCTGCAGCAGCAGACGGTTGAGCGCGGCGGCCATCGGTTCCAGCTCGTTGGGCAGCGGCGGGAAGACCAGCGGCGACAGGTTGTCCGGTGCCCGGCCACGAATGGCGTCGGCCATGCGCTGCAGGGGGCTGAGGCCCCAGCCGACCGCCAGCCACAGCAACAGCCCGACCAGCGGCAGGCCGATCAGCAACGGCTGCAGGCTGCGCTGGGCGATCTTGCCGATCAGCTCGCCGCGCACATCCTCGCGTTCGCCAGCCAGTACCCAGTGGTAGTCGCGGCTGTCATGCAGGACGAATACCCGCCAGCGATGCTCGCCGATGTTCAGCGTGTGGTAGCCGATCAGGTAGCGGGCCAGCTGCGCCAGGCGCTCGCGCATCGGCTGTTCGCCATCGGGCAGGGCCAGGCCGAGCTGCTCGATCATGTCGTTGAGCAACCCCGGCGGGGCGCTGGCGGACTGGAACAGCAGCTCGCCATCGTCGTCGAGCATCTGGAAGGCCAGCTTGCCTTCGTATTCGTGGCCGAGCAGGTTCTCCGGGTTGCGCGCGCTGTGCAGCAGCAGCGCCTCGTCGAGCACCGTCTGCATCTCGCGGCGCCCGCTCTCGTCGAGGTCATGACGTATCAGCCCCATCAGCAGGCGCGCGGTCTGCGACAGCTGGGCGTCGAACAGCTCGCGCACCTCGTGCACGGAGTCGTTGTAGATCTTGTGGCTGATCAGGCCGAAGCTGGCGGCGAGCATCAGCAGCAACAGAACCAGCAGGCGGGTGCGGATGGAGCCGAAGGTCTTCAGCACCCTCATTTGTCCACCAGATAACCGACGCCACGCACGGTGCGGATCAGCTCCGGGAAGAACTTCTTGCGCAGGTGGTGCACGTGCACTTCCAGGGCGTTGCTTTCCACTTCCTCATCCCAGCCATACAGCGCCTGCTGCAGCTTGTCGCGGGTCAGCACGCGGCCGGGCTGGATCAGCAATTCGTGCAGCAGGAGGAATTCCTTGCGCGGCAGGTTCACGGTCTGGCCCTGGTACTCGACCAGCTGGCTGGCCGGGTCGAGGCGCACGCCGCGGTATTCCAGTGCCGGTTGCGGGCGCTGGAAACTGCGCCGCAACAAGGCCCGCAGGCGCGCCTTGAGTTCGGCCACGTCGAAGGGCTTGACCAGGTAATCATCGGCGCCGGCATCGAGCCCGGCGATGCGGTCGCCGGTGGCATCGCGGGCGGTGAGGATCAGCACCGGCACCGGGTTGGCGGCGGCCCGCAGGTGCTTGAGCACCTGCAGGCCGTCCATGCGCGGCAGACCGAGGTCGAGGATGACCAGTTCGAAGCTTTCGTGGCTCAGGGCGTGCAGGGCGCTGGCGCCGTCCTGCAGCCAGTCCACGGTGTAGCCCTCGGGTTTCAGCGCGGTACGAATGCCTTCGCCCAGGGCCGGGTCGTCTTCGACGAGAAGAATGCGCATGGCAGCTCCTGCAGATGAATTACTTGAGTTTACCCTCGACCTGCTGCAAAAGCGCCTGGGCTTCCGCGCGGCGTCCCTTGTCAGCCAGTTCGCGGCCTGGACGGTCCTTGGCGGCCAGGGCTTTCTGCAGTGCGTCACGGGCTTCTGCGTAGCGCTTCTTGCGCTGCAGGTAGTCAGCGTAGAAGTAGTTCGGGTCGATGCCGTCGGGGTTGATCGCCAGGGCCTGCTTGAGCAGCTTCTCGGCTTCGTCGTCGTCACCGAAACCGATTGGCCAGCCGGGCACCTGGTAGTACAGGCTGCCGAGGCTGGTGTAGGCCGAGCCGGCCAGTGCCTGCGGGTCGATCGCCAGGGCTTGCTCCAGGCTGGACTTGGCCTGCTTGACCAGGCTCAGCGCGCCGAGGCCACCCTTGGCGCCAGCCTGGGTGCTGAGGATGATGCCGCGCCAGATCAGCAGCTCCGGCGCCTTGGGTTCGCCGGCCAGGGCCGCGTCGGCCTGCGTGACCAGCTTGCCGAAGGCTTCTTCGCGCTGCTTCTCCGGCAACTGGTAGTTGATCTCGGCCCAGCGCGTCTGCAACTGATGCAGCTGGGTCTGGCCGCCCTCGCTCAGGGCGAAGGCGGGCAGGGCGGCACAGCCGAGCGCGGCGATGATCAGGGTGCGAAATGCGTTCACGGGGCAATCTCCTCAGTGCTTGTGACGGGCGAAGCGTTGAATGATCGGCAACTGCTTGCGCAGGGCCTGGTCGACCACCCGCGGCAGCAGGCCGTTGAGGCGCACGAACAGGCGCTCGGGCCAACCCAGGTAGCGTTCTTCCTGCTCGTGGCGAATGGCCTGGAGCAGCTCGCCGGCGACCTGCTCGGGGTCGTCCATGGCCACCCCCAGCTCGTCGTTCATCGCCACCACGCTGGGCGCGTTCATCGGCGTGCGGGTGGCCCGTGGCGCGAAGTAGAGGACGCCGACGTTGGTGTCGGCCAGTTCGCGGCGCAGCGCTTCGGAGAAACCGCGCAGGGCGAACTTGCTCGCGCAGTAGGCGGCGAAGCCCGGGTAGCCGATGGTGCCGAAGGTGGAGCCGACGTTGATCAGCAGGGCCCGGCGCTGTGCCCGCAGCAGTGGCAGCAGGCGCTGGGTCAGTTGCAGTGTGGCGGTGACGTTGAGACCGATCAGCTCGGCGATCTGCTGCTCGTCCTGCTGGTCGAGCAGGCCGAAGCGGTTGACCCCGGCCGCGTTGATCAGACAGTTGAGCCCGCCGAAGTTCTGCGCCGCGGCGACCAGCGCATCCCGCCCGGCCCGTGTACCGATGTCGGCCTGGACCAGCTGGATCTGTTGCGGAAAGCGCTTGAGCAGCGGCTCCAGCGGCTCCAGGCGGCGGCCGGCCAGCAGCAGGTGGGCCCCCTCGCTGGCCAGGCGCTCGGCCAGGGCCTGGCCGATGCCACCACTGGCGCCGGTGAGCAGGGCGCGGCAGTCCGTTGGTTGCATGGCGTCACTCCTCGGTGGACAGCGGCAGGCTGCGGAACATGTCGCCGTACAGGCGGTAGACCACCTTGGCGGTGTGCACCACGGCGGCCTTGTCGTCGTCGTTGTCCAGGCGGTTCATCAGCTTCTTGAAGAACTCGATGTGCTCCAGGTCCAGGCTGCCGTGGGAGTTGAGGTAGCTGAACGCCTTGTTCGGCAGTTGCAGCTTGTCCTGGATGATGCCGGCCGCCTGGGTGGCCAGGGCGATGCTGGTGCCTTCGAGGACGTTGACCATGCCGAAGAAACTCACCGGGTTGTGTCGGGCGATGCGGTCGTAGACATAGGCCACCATCAGTTCGGTGGGCAGGCGCGGGGTGCCGTTGCGCACCGCTTCCTGATCGGCGCCGCAGGCGGCGATGTCGTTGAGTACCCACTCCTGGTGGCCGTACTCCTCCTCGATGTACTCGGCGATGGCCTCGCGCAGCCACTCCAGGCGCTCCGGCAGGCGCGCGCCGCAGGCCATCAGCAGCGGCACGGTGTGCTTGACGTGGTGGTAGGCCTCGGTGAGGAAGGCGATGTAGCTGTGCAGGGCGACCTGGCCGGTCATCGCCTGCTGGATGATCGGTGCCCCGAGCAGGTAGTCGCGTTCGGCCTGGGTCTGGGCCAGCAGGGATTCGTAGAAGCTCATGCGTGTACTCCTTCGGTCATCAGTTGGCTGATGGCGGCTTGGTAATGGTTGAACAGGGCAGGGCGGCGCAGGCGGCCGTTGGCCGTGGCCAGGTCGTTGCTCGCGCTGAAAGGCGTATCGGCGCGCAGCCAGTGGTGCACGCGGGCGTAGTCCGGCAGGTCCTGGTTGACCGCGTCCACGGCCGCCTGCAACTGCGCGTCGGGGGTGTTGGCAAAGCGTGGCACCAGCACGGCGACGTTCGCCGGCAGCGCCTCGCCATGCAGCCAGGCCTGGGCAATGGGCAGTTGCTGGACCAGCTCGGATTCGACCCACTCCGGGTTGACGTTGCGCCCGTAGGCGGTGATGAACTGATGCTTCTTGCGCCCGTGCAGCACCAGGAAACCCTGCTCGAAATGGCCGAGGTCACCACTGCCCAGCCATTCGCCTTGCGGCGCCGACTCGCCGAGGTAACCGAGCATGCGTGCGCCCTTCACCAGCACCTCGCCGTCGTCTGCCAGCCTGACCTGCAGGTGCCCGAGCGGCTTGCCGGTGCTGCCGATGCGGCGCGCTTGCGGGGTATTGAGGCAGACCACCGAGGCGCACTCGGACAGGCCGTAGCCCTCGAAGATCGGCAGCTCCAGCGCGTCGGCACGTTCCAGCAGCTGCGCGGAGACCCGGCCGCCACCGACCGCGACGAAGCGCAGCGAGCCCGGCACCGGCAGCCTGCGCTCGGCCGCGCTGACCAGCGCCAGCAACAGCTGCGGCAGCAGGATCAGGCTGTTCGGCTGGGCCGCCTGCAGCGCCTGGAGAAAACGCGCCAGGTCGAAGCCGCTGGCGCCGCTCAGGCCGATCCGCGCCATGGGCATCAGTTCCACCCGGGCGCCTGCCAACAGCGGCGCATAGACGCCGGCGATATTCTCCAGCAGGGTGGCCAGCGGCAGGATGCACAGGTGCCGCTGCACGTCACGGCTGGCGCTGGCCTCGACCAGGCTGCCGGCCACCGCCAGTTGCGTGGCCAGATCCAGGCACACGCCCTTGGGCTGGCCGGTGGTGCCGGAGGTGTAGGTGATCTTGCAGGTGCCGGGGTGCAGCTCGGCCACGTGCGCCACGCTGCGGCGATAGATGTCACCCTCCAGGCTGGCGAAACCGGGCGCACCGGCGCCGATCAGCAGGTCGATGCCGGCGCTGTCCAGCACGTGGCGCTGCTGCTCGGCGGAAAAGAACGCCGGCAGCGGTACGCAGACCAGGCCGGCATGCAGCGTTGCCAGATCCCACAGCACCCAGTCGATGCCGTTGTCCAGGGCCAGGGCCACGCGCTGTGCACCCAGCTCGCGCAGGTGCCGGCTGCGGCTGGCCACGGCTGCCAGCAGGCCGTCGTAGGTCAGCTCGTGGCCAACCTCGGCCAGCGCCGTGCGCGGGCCGAAGGTGGCCATGCGCGCGAACAGGGATTCAGCTGCAGACCACATCGGGCATGTCCTCCAGGGCATAGAGCGGTTGATGGCCGAGGCGCGGATAGGCGCCCAGCTGCAGCAGACGCTGATGACCGCCATGGATGTCGCCGGCCATGACCAGCGGGCGGTTGTCGTAGTAACGGCCCCAGTCGGCCAGTTCATCGCCCATGCGCGCCGGATCGGCCTCGCCCAGCGCGATGGGGGTCAGCCCCAGGCGCTGAAAGCTGTTGAGCAGTGTCGGCGTGCCGGTGAAGGTGACCCAGCGAAATCCCAGGGCCACCAGCAGGTCGGTCAGGGCGACGATCAGCAGACGCGCGGCGCCCGGGCTGTCGGCAGCCAGGTTGCCCACCTCCACGACCTCGCCGCGGCCAGGCTGGGCGTGGCCCAGGCGGGCGCCGATGGCGTGCTGGATCGGTTCGTCCAGGTAGCGTTCGAGAAACAGCGGGCCGCTGCTGCCGCTGCGCACGCCGACGGCGCCGAGCAGTTGCCCGGCCTGGTTTTCCAGGCCGAACAGGCAGGGCATGAAGTGCCGGATATGTGCGTCGTACTGCACTTCGAAGCGCTGGCGGATGAACTGCTCCAGCGCCGCGCGGCGGGCGCTGTCGGGAGAAGCCAGGTGAAGTTCGTAACTGTCGCCACGACCGATGCGGGCAACGGGACGATCATGATGCGCCCAAGGTAGTTCCATGTGTGGAACCTCGCTGATGAACCTGGGAGCGATTGTGTGGAGCCTGGCTTAACGTTGTATTAAGTGATGGAAAAACGCGGGATTACCCGCAAAGGGCGGCGGTGGACGGAGGGGCGGCAGGGGCATGAAGGTGATCACAGTTTGTGCCACTATCGGGCCTGCAACCCCGCCAAAGGCTTGCCATGCCCGGAGCACGGTGCTTTGCTGGCCGGCATTCGTGCGCAGACGACACACGACTTCAGATCAAGGATGACCCCCATGCCTGCAAGGCTCATTGCCCGGCGCAGCCTGTTCGCCTGCCTCCTGGCGCTGTTCGCTTCCACCTGCCAGGCGGCTGTGGTGGAGTGCTCGCTGAACACCGACCGATCACAGTTTGGCTCGCAGTTGGAGCTGGCCATCGATGGCGACGCCTGTGCCCAGTTCAGCGTCGGCTTCCTGTTCTATACGCAGCAGGAGTACGAGCAGAGTCGGCTCTGGTATGCCAGTGCGGCGGAGCAAGGCGTCACCCGCGCGGCATTCGAACTCGCCTTGCTGTACCGCGACCAACTGCTGGACGATCCTGGCGCTGAGCGGGTGCGCTGGATGAACATGGCAGCCGAGCAGGGGCTGGTGCATGCGCAGATCGAGCTGGCGTTCGACTACATCGAGAATCCTGGCGATAGCGCTGAGCGGGTCAGGGTCATGTCCTGGCTGGAACAGGCCGCGCAGCAGGGCGACGTCAAAGCCATGTACCTGCTGGGATGGCTCTACGGGAACGACGCCTCGGGCGTTCAGGACATGGCCAGCGACGACGAGCTGGGCATGCACTTCAGCCTGGCCGACGACAAGGCGCTGTACTGGACCTGCCAGGCGGCCGAGAGGGATGATGCCGACGCGCAGATGAGCCTCAGCGATGCCTACAGCTACGGGCGTGGCACCCGCGTCAACCAGGTGCAACGGCGCCTGTGGCTGGAGCGCGCGGCCAGCAACGGCAGCGAGGAGGCCCGTCAGTGGCTGGATACCAGCGACATGGCCTGGTACAGCCGCCTGGAGCGCTGGGTGAAATGGCAACTGGTGGATGAGACGGCGCGTTGCCCGGACGAGGCAATGGCGGCGTTCAGCGAATAGAACAGGCAACTGGCAGGGAGGGAATCCGCATGCGTATCCAACTGGTTTCTGCGTTGTGCGCGCTGAGCCTGGCCGCTCTGGGCGTCCAGGCACGTGACACCAACGAGGTGGTCACCGCCGATCGGCAGGATGCGGCCATTGCCGCCGCGGTGCGCGAGGCGCAGCGTACCCTGGATGACTTCCTGCAACTGGCCGCCGCGCCCCCTGCCGGCACCCAGGGGTTCCGGGTGCAGGTCATGGTCGAGGACGAACATGGCATCGAGACGTTCTGGATCACGCACTTTCGTGTGCTCGATCAGGGCTTCGTCGGCGAGGTGGCCAACGAGCCCCGTGTGGTCAAGAGCGTGACCTGGGGGCAGCAGCTGCGCTTCAGCCGCGAGCAGATCACCGACTGGGGCTACCTGCGCAACGGCCGCCAGGTGGGCAGCTTCACGGTCTGTGCACTGTTCAAGCAGATGCCCGCCGAGCAGGCGGCGTACTACCGCGAGGAGCACGGTTTCGACTGCTGAACGCCCGGCACGCGGCGCTCAACCCACCTGCGCGACCCAATCGCCGAGGTTGTAGTAGTTGCTGATGCGCGCGACCTTGCCGGCCCTGATCTCGAAGAAGGCGCCGGCCGGCAGCACGTAGGTCTGGCCACTCGCCGGCGGCAGGCCTTCGTCGTCGGCCAGGTATTCGCCGTGGACCACGAATTCGGCTGCGGCGCGGTCGCCGCCGGCGTTCTGCATGATCACGATGTCGCTCAGGCGCTCGCGGTAGCAGCGGTTCATCTTGTCCATGAAGGCGGCGAAGGTGGTCTTGCCGACCTGGCGCTCACCCTGGTTGATGTCGTGCACCACGTCGTCGGCCAGCAGGTCGAGGAAGGCGGGCATGTCCCCGGCGTTGAACGCGTCGTAGTAGGCCTGCACCAGTTCGGTGGCGGTCATGGCTAAGTTCCTTTCGTAGCGTGGTTAGTGGTTTGTCGGTTCGCATGATAAGTTCGCCCCTTCTCGTCGGCATAGCCGCCGGCGTCATCCTGCTGCTGGCGAACGACTGCCGATGGACATCGAATTGCTCCAGGGGCCGCAGATAGCCCCCCACATCGAAGACCTGGCGCGCCTGCGCATCACGGTCTTCCGCGATTTCCCCTACCTCTACGACGGCAGCCTCGACTACGAGGCCGAGTATCTCGAGACTTACGTGCGCAGCGCGGGCAGCCTGTGCGTGCTGGTGCGCGACGCGGGACGGGTGGTGGGGGCGTCCACGGGGCTGCCGCTGGCCGACGAGAGCGAAGCCTTTCAGCGCCCCTTCATCGCCGGCGGCTGGGACCCGGCACGGTTGTTCTACTGCGCCGAGTCGGTGCTGTTGCCGGCCTGGCGCGGGCGCGGCCTGGGCGTGCGTTTCTTCGCCGAGCGCGAGGCCCATGCGCGGCGCCTGGGGCATATCGACTGGTGTACCTTCTGCGCGGTGCAGCGAGCGGTCGACCACCCGCGGCGCCCCGAGGGTTATCAGCCGCTGGACGAATTCTGGAAGCGCCGTGGCTATCGCCACCACCCGGAACTGCATACCGAATACCACTGGTGCGACCTGGACGAGACCGAGGAATCGGCCAAGCCCATGTCGTTCTGGCTCAAGGAGCTTGTTGCATGATCAAGGTTGCCGCCTGTCAGTACCACATCGACCTGTTGCCGAGCTGGGAGGCCTATGCCGACCACCTCACTGCGCTCTGCGAGGAGGCGGCCGGGCAGGGCGCCGACCTGCTGCTGCTGCCCGAGTACGCCGGACTGGTGCTGACCGGCCTGTTGCCCGAGGCCGAGCGCGGCGACCTGCACGGCTCCATCGCCGGCATCCAGCCGTTGCTGCCGCGCTGGCTGGCGCTGTGCGAGCAGCTGGCGCGACGCCTGAACGTCCATCTGATGCCGGGCTCGGTGGCGGTGCTGGACGATGATGGCGTCTATCGCAACCGGGCCTGGTTGTTCGGCCCGCAGGGCAACCTGGGCTCTCAGGACAAGCTGATCATGACCCGCTTCGAGGTCGAGCACTGGCACATCGCTGCCGGCAATGGCCTCAAGGTGTTCGACACGGCGCTGGGCAAGCTGGGCATCCTGATCTGCTACGACAACGAGTTCCCGCTGCTGGCGCATACCCTGGCCGAGGCCGGCGTGGACCTGATCCTGGCGCCGAGCTGCACCGATACGGTCGCCGGCTTCCACCGCGTGCGCATCGGCGCCCAGGCCCGCGCCCTGGAGAACCAGATCGCCGTGCTGCATTCACCCACCGTCGGCCTGGCGCCCTGGTCGCCGTCGCTGGACGAAGGCTACGGCCGCGCCTCGCTGTACGTGCCTTCGGACTACGGCATGCCGGCCAGCGGCATCGTGGCCGAGAGCGATGAGCTGTGCCCTGAGCGCAGCCACTGGCTGATCTGCGAGCTGGACCTGGACGAGGTGCGCCGCGTGCGCGAGCAGGGGCAGGTATTCACGCGTCGCGACTGGCCGCGGCAGCTGGACGACGGTCGGCTGGTGCTGCGTTGACCATCATCGAGCAGGCCCCGGCGGACTCGCCCCAGGCCGCGTACGAGCGGGCGCTGGCCAGCGGCTTCGTCGCCGATGCCGCGCAACAGCGTGCGGTCCTCGCGCTGCAGCATTGCCACGTCGCCCTGCAGCGTGGCGAGCAGCCAGCGGGCGTCTACCTCTGGGGCCCGGTCGGACGCGGCAAGACCTGGCTGATGGACAGCTTCTACAACAGCTTGCGGGTGCCGGCGCGGCGCCAGCATTTCCATCATTTCATGCAGTGGGTACACCGCCGCCAGTTCCAGCTCACCGGCAATGCCGACCCGTTGCGCCTGCTGGCCGAGGAACTGGGGCGCGAGGTGCGCGTGCTGTGCTTCGACGAGCTGTTCGTCAGCGACATCGGCGACGCCATGCTGCTCGGCCGCCTGCTCAGCCTGGTGGTGGAGCAGGGCGTGGTGCTGGTGACCACCTCCAACCAGCCCCCCGAGCGCCTGTACGAGGGGGGTTACAACCGCGAGCGCTTCCTGCCTGCCATCGCCGCGCTCGAGCAGCACATGCAGGTGGTGGCGGTGGATGGCGACGAGGACCATCGCCTGCACCCCGGTGTGATCGCGCAGCGCTATTGGGTGCGGCAGCCGCAGGCGCTGGCCGAGGCCTTCGCCCGCTTGAGCGCGGGACAGGAGGTGGTGCAAGGGCCGCTGCAGCTGACGCACCGCTGCATCGCGACACTGGGCCACAGCCCGGCGCTGCTGTGGTGCCGTTTCAGCGAGCTGTGCGAGCAGCCGCTGGCCGCCGCCGACTTCATCGAACTGTGCCAGGGACACACGGCGATCTTTCTCAGCGAGGTGCCGCGCCTGGGCGGGCCGCCACGTGAGGGGCGCATTGCCCGGGGTACCGAGGACGGCGCCGAGCGCGTCGACGCCGGCGACCGGCAACTGCCGGCACTGGCGCGCAACGACGATGCGGTACGGCGTTTCATCGCCCTGGTCGACGAGTGCTACGACCGCCGCGTAGCGCTGTACATCGATGCCGAGGTGGCGCTGGATGAGCTGTACACCCAGGGCTACCTCGACTTCGCGTTCCAGCGCACCCGCAGCCGGCTGCATGAAATGCAGCTGCAGCGCTTCGGCAGCTGATCAGTCCGCCAGGTACTGCTCGGTCGACAGCACCTGGGCATAGGCGAAGGCCAGCGCGGCCATGTAGGCGGCATGCACCTCGGCGGCGCCGATCGATTGCCCCTCGAACGTCTGCTCGCGTGTCGCGCAGGCATCGTGCACCACGCAGGTGGCGTAGCCGAAGTCGCTGCTGGCGCGCGCCGCGGCATCGATGCACATATGGCTCATGGCGCCCACCAGGGTGACCTGTTCGATCGCGGCCTGATCGAGCAGGGCCTTGAGCTCGGTGTCGAGGAAGGCATTCACGCGGTGCTTGAGCACCACGGCTTCGCCGGCCAGTGGCTGCACGCTGGCGTGGATGCGCGCGCCGTCGGAGGCCGGGGTGAAGAAGGGCGCGTCGGCGCTCTGGAACTCGTGGCGGACGTGGATCACCAGGTCGCCGGCCTGGCGCGCCGCCTCGAGGATGCGCGCCGCGTTGCCCGCAGCCGCGTCCATGCCGTGCAGCGTCCACTTGCCGCCGTTGAAGTAGTCGTTCTGGATGTCGATCAGAATCAGGGCACGCTTGCTCATGTTGCTCTCCATGGGATGATGTGCAGCGAACATTAGCCGTCACGGCGCTGGCCCGGGATGGGCGTGGCCGACAATTTGCGGGGAGAAACTGACAATGAGCGGGCGCTGCCTGGAAATCGGGTTGTTGCTGTATCCCGGCGTGCAACTGGCGGCGGTGTACGGGCTGGGCGACCTGTTCGCGGTGGCCAACCGCATGGCGGCCAGCCCGGAGCGCGAGGGGTTGGGCCGCTTGCGGGTCAGTCACTGGCAGGCGGATGACGATGGCCAGGTCCGGCGGGTGTTCGACAGCCAGCCGCAGGCCGACGGCGCGCCGCAGGTGGTGGTGCTGCCACCCTGCCTGGATGCCGCCGCCGGCTATGTGCTGCACAGCGCCTACCGCGACTGGCTGGCGCGCCTGCACGGCTCGGGCGTGACCCTGGCGTCGGTCTGCGCCGGCGCCTTTCCCCTGGCAGCCGCCGGCCTGCTCGACGGCCGCACGGTGACCACCCACTGGGCGCTGGCGGGAGAGTTGGCGCAGCGATACCCCAAGGTGCGGGTGCTGCCCGAGCGCATGGTGGTCGACGATGGCGACCTGGTCACCGCCGGCGGGTTGATGGCCTGGACCGACCTGGGACTGGCGCTGGTGACGCGCCTGCTGGGGCCGACCATCGCCGCGGAAACCGCGCGCTATCTGGTGGTGGACCTGAACCGTGAATCGCAGCGCCAGTTCAGCAGCTTCGTGCCCAGTTTCGATCATGGCGACGCGGCGGTATTGAGCGTCCAGCACTGGCTGCAGGGCCAGGCCATGGCCGATGCCAGCCTGAGCGGTATGGCCGAGCGCGCGGGGCTGGGCGAGCGCACGTTCCTGCGGCGCTTCCGTGCCGCCACGGGCCTGAAACCCACCGAGTATTGCCAGCAGGTGCGCGTGACCAGGGCGCGCGAGTTGCTGGAGTTCACCCGTCAGAGCATCGACCAGGTGGCCTGGCAGGTGGGTTATCGCGATGCGGGGGCGTTTCGCAAGGTGTTCACCCGCCTAGTGGGCGTGGCGCCGGGCGACTACCGGCGCCGCTTCGGCAGCGCGGCGCGCTAGAGCGAATCCTCGGCCGCCTTGCCGGCGAGGTTGGCGCGCGTCGGCATGGCGAGAATCTCCGGCAGCTCCTCGCGGGCGAAGACCTCGTGCAGGCGGCGCAGCCGTTCCGCCGGTCGTTCAGCGGCCTTTGCCAGATCGGCTCGGCCGTCGTCTAATGCCGGCTGTTCTCTGCCCTCGATGAGGAGTGCCCGATGATCCTTGGCAAGTCGCTCGCCCAATGGTGCGCGGAATACCCGCTGCTCGACGAGTTGATCGCGCTGCACGAAACCAGCTGGTTCAATCCGGGCGTGGCGCCTGTCGCGCAGGCACTGGCCGACGTTGGCCTGAGCGCTGCCGATGTGGCCGACGCCAGCGCACGGCTGAAGCGCTTCGCCCCTTATCTGGCGCGGGTGTTTCCGCAGACGGCAGGCAGTGGCGGCATCATCGAGTCGGACATCCTCGCCCTGCCGCGCATGCAGGCGTGGCTGAGCGGGCAGGGCGGCGGCGACCTTGGCGCACTGTGGCTCAAGCGTGACAGTCATTTGCCGATCTCCGGCTCGATCAAGGCCCGTGGCGGCATCTACGAGGTGCTCAAGCACGCCGAGGAACTGGCTCTGGGCGCCGGGCTGCTTGGTCTCGATGACGATTACGCCTGTCTCGACAGTGACGAGCTGCGCGCCTTTTTCGGCGGTTACCAGGTGGCGGTCGGCTCCACCGGCAATCTCGGTCTGTCGATCGGCATCATCAGCGCGCGGCTGGGCTTCCAGGCCACGGTGCACATGTCCGCCGATGCCCGGCAATGGAAGAAGGACAAGCTGCGTGCCCATGGCGTGAGCGTGGTCGAGTACGCCAGCGACTACAGCGTCGCCGTGGAGCAGGGGCGGCGCCAGGCGGAGGGCGACCCGCGTTGTCACTTCGTCGACGACGAGAACTCCAGGCACCTGTTCCTCGGCTACGCCGTGGCCGGTGAGCGCCTCAAGCAGCAGCTGGCGGCCGCCAGCGTCGTGGTCGATGCCGAGCATCCCTTGTTCGTCTATCTGCCGTGCGGCGTCGGCGGAGGGCCGGGCGGCGTGGCCTTCGGCCTGAAGCTGGCGTTTGGCGATGCGGTGCACTGCCTGTTCGCCGAGCCAACGCATTCTCCGTGCATGCTGCTGGGCGTCTACAGCGGCCGGCATGACGAACTGGCGGTGCAGGATTTCGCTATCGACAACCGCACGGCGGCCGATGGCCTGGCGGTCGGCAGGCCGTCCGGTTTCGTCGGACGTGCGATGCAGCGCCTGATCGACGGCTATTACACGGTCAGCGACGATCAGCTGTTCCGCTACCTGGCGCTGCTGGAGGAGACCGAAGGGCAGCGCCTGGAACCTTCCGCCCTGGCTGGCATGCCGGGGCCGCTGCGCGTGCTGGATGAACGGCAGGGCTATCGCCAGCGCATGGGCCTCACGCCGCAGCGCATGGCCCGGGCGACTCACCTGGTCTGGGCCACCGGCGGCAGCATGGTGCCGGAGGCGGAGATGGACAGTTACCTGGCGCGCGGCCGGCAACTGCTACGGGACGCCTGAAAACACAGAAGCCCGGCACGGGGCCGGGCTTCTCCTTGCAGCTTGCAGCGTATCGCTTGCGGCTGCCTTACTTCACTTCCACCGCGAGGCTTTCAGCGATCTTCTTGTTCCAGATCGCCGGGCCGGTGATGTGCACCGACTCGCCGTTGGTATCGACGGCGACGGTGACCGGCATGTCCTTGACCTCGAACTCGTAGATGGCTTCCATCCCCAGCTCGGGGAAGGCCAGCACCTTGGACTTCTTGATCGCCTGGGCCACGAGGTAAGCGGCACCACCGACAGCCATCAGGTACACGGCCTTGTTGTCCTTGATCGCGTCGATGGCGATCGGACCACGCTCGGACTTGCCGATCATGCCCAGCAGGCCGGTCTGTTCGAGGATCTGACGGGTGAACTTGTCCATGCGCGTGGCGGTCGTCGGACCTGCCGGGCCCACCACTTCGTCACCGACCGGATCGACCGGGCCGACGTAGTAGATGAAGCGGCCCTTCAGGTCCACCGGCAGCGTTTCGCCCTTGTTCAGCATGTCGACCATACGCTTGTGCGCGGCGTCGCGGCCGGTGAGCATCTTGCCGTTGAGCAGGATGGTCTCGCCCGGCTTCCAGCTCTGCACGTCTTCCGGGGTGATCTCGTCGAGGTTGACGCGGCGTGCGCTCGGGCCGGCTTCCCAGACGATTTCCGGGTAGGCGTCCAGATCCGGCGCTTCCAGTTCGGCAGGGCCGGAACCGTCGAGCACGAAGTGGGCGTGACGGGTGGCGGCGCAGTTGGGGATCATGCACACCGGCAGGCTGGCGGCGTGGGTCGGGTAGTCCATGATCTTGACGTCGAGCACGGTGGTCAGGCCGCCCAGGCCCTGGGCGCCGATGCCCAGCTGGTTGACCTTCTCGAACAGCTCCAGACGCAGCTCTTCGATGCGGTTCTGCGGGCCGCGGGCCTGCAGTTCATGGATGTCGATGTGCTCCATCAGCACTTCCTTGGCCATGACCGCGGCTTTCTCGGCGGTGCCGCCGATGCCGATGCCGAGCATGCCCGGTGGGCACCAGCCGGCGCCCATGGTCGGCACGGTCTTCAGGACCCAGTCGACGATGGAGTCGGACGGGTTGAGCATGGCCATCTTCGACTTGTTCTCGGAGCCGCCGCCCTTGGCCGCGACGTCCACTTCCACCTTGTCACCGGGGACCAGCGAGTAGTGGATGACCGCCGGGGTGTTGTCCTTGGTGTTCTTCCTGCTACCTGCCGGGTCGGCCAGGATCGAAGCGCGCAGGACGTTTTCCGGCAGGTTGTAGGCGCGACGCACGCCTTCGTTGATCATGTCGTCGACGCTCATGGTGGCGCCGTCCCAGCGCACGTCCATGCCGACCTTGACGAACACGGTGACGATACCGGTGTCCTGGCAGATCGGGCGGTGGCCCGTGGCGCACATGCGCGAGTTGATCAGGATCTGCGCCATGGAGTCCTTGGCGGCCGGCGACTCTTCCTTCAGGTAGGCCTCGTGCATGGCCTGGATGAAGTCAACGGGGTGGTAATAGGAGATGAACTGCAGCGCGTCGGCGACGCTCTGGATCAGGTCGTCCTGCTTGATCACGGTCATTGGGGCGCTCCTCTATCAGGGAACATCTATGAGCACGCGCCGGGTCATGACCCGGCGCGACGGCGAAAAGGGCATCTCAAAAAACACCTCGCCGGCGTGTTCTGCACGGCGGCAGTCCTGCGCGCGCAGCGCGGTGTTTTTTCGAGGTGCCCCGAAAAGGCGCGGCAGTATACCGCGACGGCCGCGACCGGCACAGCCGCCGAAGGTCGATGGCAAAGGCGGCGGGTGCTTGTCAGCGGCCTAGGATTTTTGTGATCACAGGGGTAGAGTAAGGCGATATGCCATTATGGGACGGAGCCCATGAGCCCAAGCACTCCTCGGGGAACGCAGCGCAGCCTGCAGAGCCTGTTGCTCAAACGCTTCGCCATGGCCTTCAGCACGTACGTGATGATGGCGCTCGTCTGTTGGTTTGCCGTGTTCAACGGCCTCTTCATCGGTTCCGTATCGACCGCGGCCTGGCTGACGCTGGGCGTCATGGGCAGCCAGCTGGTGTTTCTCTGGCTGTTTCTGTCCGGGCGCAACCTGCGTTTCGACGACCCCAGCCTGACCGAGGCCCAGGTGCTGGTGGCGCTGGCCTGGCAGCCACCGGTACTGGCCTTCTTCGACACTGCGCGTGGCGTCCTCATGGTCTTCTACGTGCTGATCCTGCTGTTCGGTGTGTTCCAGTTGCCGCCCCGGGTGTTCGTGCGCTGCGCGCTGTTCGCCTTCTTCGGCTTCACCGCGATGGTGCTGATCGAGGCCTACCGCATGCTGCTGGTGGACCCGAGCATG
This sequence comes from Pseudomonas sp. BMW13, assembly GCF_013357275.1. Lineage (NCBI taxonomy): Bacteria > Pseudomonadati > Pseudomonadota > Gammaproteobacteria > Pseudomonadales > Pseudomonadaceae > Pseudomonas > Pseudomonas sp. BMW13. The sequence continues at coordinate 80,035 of NZ_SUKD01000022.1, forward strand.
GCCTGGCTGCAGGTCTGGGTGCTGTTCATCCTGCTGGTCTGGCTGTGCCTGTTCTCCAGCTACGTGCAGGCGATGCGCAAGCGGGTGCGTCAGCGTCGTTTCGCCCTGCAGGCGCACCAGGACACCCTGCGCGGGATGATGCGGCAGCTGGAGGACCTGGTGGCCACCGACGAACTCACCGGGCTGTTCAACCGCCGGCATTTCCTGCGCCTGGCCGCACGCGAGCTGGAGAACATGGGGCCCGGACGGCAGCATGGCCTGGCGCTGATCGATCTGGACCATTTCAAGCGAATCAACGATGCTCACGGTCACGCTGCCGGTGACCGGGTTCTGCAGACCTTCGCCGCAGTCGCCCGCGCCTGTCTGCGTGATGGTGATGTCATTGCCCGCTACGGCGGTGAGGAGTTCGTCCTGTTGTTGCCCAATACCGATGCCGATCAGTTCACGGCCTGCTGCGAGCGTCTGCGCGAGGCCTTCGCCAGCGCCGAGCCGGTTGGCGTGGTGGTCGACAACCTCAGCCTTTCCGCCGGCATGACTCTGCTGCTCGCCGGGGATGAACTCGATGAAGCCTTGCAGCGCGCCGACCAGGCGCTCTACCAGGCCAAGCGCGGTGGCCGCAACCGTTGCGATGCCAGCTGGGAGCGTGCGGGTGCCTGAGCTGCGCGTGGGGGATCGGCAGTTGCAGGTCGCTGGCCAGAGCAATCTTCTCGATGCGCTGCTCGGTGGTGGTGTGGCGGTGCCCTACAGCTGCCGCGCGGGCAGTTGCCATGCCTGCATGGTGCGTTGCCTGAGCGGGGAACCGCTGGATCGTCGGCCGGAGGCGCTGGCCGCGGACAAGCGTGCGCAGGGCTGGCGCCTGGCCTGCCAGTGCCAGGTGGTGGGCGATCTCGAGGTGGAGCCCTTCGATCCGCAACGCGATGGCCTGGCGGCCAGGGTCGTTGCGCTCGACTGGCCGAGTCCGCAGGTACTGCGCCTGCGCCTCGAACCGGCCAGGCCGCTGCGCTATCGCCCCGGCCAGCACCTGGTGCTCTGGACCGAGCAAGGGGTGGCGCGTCCCTATTCGCTGGCCAGCGTGCCCGGCGAGGACGACTGGCTGGAGTTCCACATCGACTGCCGCCTGCCTGGCGCCTTCTGCGACGCAGCCCGTCGGCTGCAGCTCGGCGATGGTCTGAGGCTGGGGGAGCTGCGTGGCGGGGCGCTGCACTACGATGCCGACTGGCAGGCACGGCCACTCTGGCTGCTGGCCGCCGGCACCGGGCTGGCGCCGTTGTACGGTGTGTTGCGAGAGGCGCTGCGCGAGCAGCACCAGGGGGCTATCCGCCTGCTGCACGTGGCGCACGAGGCGGCCGAACACTACCTGGCTGACGAGTTGCAGGCACTGGCGCAACAGCATGCGAATCTGCAGGTCAGCCTGGTGACGGCGGCGCAGTTGCCGGCTGCTTTGGCCGAACTGCGCCTTGTTTCGCGGCAGACCCTCGCCTTACTCTGCGGCCATCCTGAGACGGTCGAAAGTTTCTCGCGGCGCCTCTACATGGCCGGTCTGCCGCGCAGCCAGATGCTTGCCGACGTCTTCCTACCCCGCGCCTGACGTGTACGCCGCCGCCTCCGGCCTGCAGCACGCCAGCCAAGGCCCCGGAGCATTGCATGAACGAACATCTGCATATCGAACGTGATGGCGGTCTGTTGACCCTGCGCATGCAGCGCCCGGACAAGAAGAATGCCCTGACCCGCGCCATGTACGCCGGCATGGCCGAGGTGCTGGACGCAGCCGAGCGCGACGCCAGCGTGCGCGTGGTGCTGCTGACCGGTGGCGAGACCTGCTTCACCAGTGGCAACGACGTCGCCGATTTCATCCAGGCGCCGCCCACCGGTCTGAACAGCGAAGTCTTCCAGTTCATGCGTGCCCTGTTCGATTTCAGCAAGCCGGTGGTCGCCGCCGTGGCCGGGCCTGCGGTCGGCATCGGCACCACCCTGTTGCTGCATTGCGACCTGGTCTATGTCAGTGGCGATGCGCAGTTGAAGATGCCCTTCGTCAACCTTGGCCTGTGCCCCGAGTATGGCTCCAGCCTGATCCTGCCGCGCCTGCTGGGCCATGCGCGGGCGGCCGAGCTGCTGCTGCTTGGCCAGGGCTTCAGCGGCGAGCAGGCGGCCGCCTGGGGCATTGCCAATCAGGCGCTCGACGGTGGCGCGGCGACCCTGCGTGCGGCGCATGAGGCGGCGCTGCGTTTTCTCGATCTGGCCCCTTCGGCAGTCGCCGACAGCAAGCGCCTGATGCGTGCACCGGGGCGCGAGGAGCTGCGCAAGGTGATCGAGGAGGAGGGCGCTCTGTTCGGCCAGCGCCTGCGTTCGCCCGAGGCCATCGAGGCACTGTCGGCGTTCATGCAACGCAGAAAGCCGGATTTCTCCCGGTTCGCCTGAGCCCCCTGGCCGGAGCGCCGGCCCCCGCTTGCCCCTGGCGTCGACGCGCCGGCTTCCCGAGAATGGTCGACCGTACGGCATGCGCCGTGATCGACCCGCCTTGAGGACGCGTACATGACAGACCTGGTGATCCGCGAAGCAGCCCCGGAGCAGGTGCCGCTCGAACTGCTGTTGCTGGCCGACCCGAACGAGAGCAAGGTGCGCGCCTACCTGTCCGACTGCCGTTGCTTCATCGCCGTGCAGAACGAGCAGGTACTGGGTGCCTGCGCGGTTACCCGGCCTGTGCATGGGGTGGCGGAGCTGATGAGCATCGCTGTCTGCGCAAGCCAGCAGCGCAGTGGTGTCGGCAGTCGATTGCTGCGGGCAGTGATCGATGCCGTGCGCGATTGCGGCGCCCGTGCGCTGGAGGTCGGAACCGGCAGCTTCGGCTACCAGCTGGCGTTCTATCAGCGCCAGGGTTTTCGCGTCACGGCCATCGACCGTGATTTCTTCGTGCGCCATTACCCGCAGCCGATCCACGAGGAAGGCATCCAGCTGCGGGACATGCTGCGGCTGACGTTGGAGTTTGCCGAGCAGGCATGAAAAAGGCCGCTCGATGAGCGGCCTTTCCGGTTCAGCTGTGGGTCACACCATTTGATCGCCGACGTGGAGGATCTTCATGGTGTTGGTGCCGCCGGTGCCATGGTAGCTGTCGCCCTTGGTCAGGATGACCCAGTCGCCCGGTTCCACCACGCCACGCTTGAGCAGCTCGTCCACCGCGGCCTGGCTGACCTTGTTGGCCGGCAGCGAGGCGGGGTCGAACGGCACGGTGTAGACGCCGCGGAACAGCGCCACGCGAGCCTGGGTGTCGCGGTGCGGGGTGAAGGCGAAGATCGGGATGTGCGAGCGGATGCGCGACATGATCAGCGGGCTGTAGCCGCTCTCGGTCAGGCTGATGATGGCCTTGACGCCGGGGAAGTGGTTGGCGGTGTACATGGTCGCCAGGGCCACGCTCTCGTCGCAGCGCTCGAAGGTACGGCCCAGACGGTGGCTGGATTTCTGGCTGGTGGGGTGCTTCTCGGCACCCAGGCAGACGCGGGCCATGGCCTGCACGGCTTCCACCGGGTACTCGCCGGCGGCGCTCTCGGCCGACAGCATCACCGCATCGGTGTAGTCCAGCGCGGCGTTGGCCACGTCGGACACTTCGGCGCGGGTCGGCATCGGGCTGTGGATCATCGACTCCATCATCTGCGTGGCGGTGATCACCGCTTTGTTCAGACGACGGGCGTGGGCGATGATCTTCTTCTGGATGCCGACCAGTTCGGCGTCGCCGATTTCCACGGCGAGGTCGCCACGGGCCACCATCACCGCGTCACTGGCGCGGATCAGGCCGTCGAGGGCTTCGTCGTCGGCCACTGCTTCGGCGCGCTCGATCTTGGCCACCAGCCAGGCGCTGCCGCCGGCTTCGCTCAGCAGGCGACGGGCGTATTCCATGTCGGCAGCGTCACGCGGGAAGGACACGGCCAGGTAGTCCAGCTCCATTTCGGCGGCTACCTTGATGTCGGCCTTGTCCTTGTCGGTCAGGGCAGGGGCGGTAAGGCCGCCGCCACGGCGGTTGATGCCCTTGTTGTCGGACAGCGGGCCGCCGATCAGCACGCGGCAGTGCAGTTCGTCGGCACCCTTGAGTTCGACGCGCATGACCACGCGACCGTCATCGAGCAGCAGGTCGTCACCGACGTCGCAGTCCTGGATCAGCGCCGGGTAGTCGATACCGACCACGTCCTGGTTGCCGGCGGTGCGCGAGTGGCTGGAGGACAGGCGGAACAGGTCGCCATCCTTCAGTTCGATGCGCTTGTTCTCGAACTTGGCTATGCGGATCTTCGGCCCTTGCAGGTCGCCGAGCAGGGCGACGTGACGACCGTGCTTGGCCGCCAGTTCACGGACCATGGCAGCGCGCGCCTTGTGGTCATCCGGCGTGCCGTGGGAGAAGTTCAGGCGGGCCACGTCGAGGCCGGCGATGATCAGTTGCTCCAGCACTTCCGGCGAGCTGCTGGCCGGGCCCAGGGTGGCGACGATTTTGGTGCGGCGAAAGGTCATGCACGAACTCCCTAGTGAACGATGTCGGGGAGGCTACTACGGCGCCAGGCTGTAGTCATTGTTCCTGTGCACTACCCTTTGCCCGCCGGCTTGATCACCAGCAAGTCGCATTCGACCCGCTCCAGCACCCGTTCCGCCGTGTGACCGATCAGCAGGCTGTCCAGATGCCCACGGGCGATGGCGCCCATCAGCAGCAGACCGATATTGTGCTCGCGCACGAACTGCGGGATGACCTCTTCGGCGAAACCGTCCAGCAGGTGAGCGTGCCCGGGGTCGATGGCGTGCCGGGCGATCAGCGCGTCGAACGCCTGGCGATGCTCGTGATGGCACTGGGTCACGTAGTCTTCATATTCCTGCGCTACTTCGGCGTCGAACATCAGCGAACGCGGCAGCGGGGCCTGGGCATGCAGATAGTGGGCGTCCAGGCCCAGCCGGGCCTGCAGTGCCTGGCTGGTGGCGATCAACTGATGGTCGAGGGCGGCGGGCTTGTCGGCGCTGTGCAGCGGGTCGAGCGCGACGCACAGGTTGCTGCCTCGCGGTGCGGCGTCGTGCACCAGCCACAACGGCACCGGGCAGCGGCGGATCAGCTGCCAGCTGGCGTCGCCGAACAGCAGGCGGCGCAGGGCGTTGCCAGGGTGGGCCGAGGTGAAGAGGATGTCCGGTTGCAGCACGGCGACGCGGGCAAGGATCTCCTCATGGCGGTGTTTGCTCCAGCGCACGTCCACCTCGATCTTGAGGCCTTCCCGACTCAGGTGGGCGACGCTGGCCAGCAGGTTGGCATGGCGCTGCTGCACGAGGGTGTCGCGGATGCGCTGGAACAGGTGGCCGTCGAGCAGGCCGCCGTCGAGTTTCGGGTGGTAGTCGACCTGCAGCAGGTGCAACTCGGCCCCGGTCTGCCGGGCCAGCTCGGCGGCGCGCAGCAGGGCGGGCTGTTCTGCGTGTTCGGTGTCGATGACGACCAGCAGTCTTTGCAGTTTCATGGCAGCGTCCTCGGCCTGGGTGTCCTGACATTACAGACCCTGGCGCGGCGAACGGCATTGATGTGGGTCAGCGCGCGCCCGGATTCAGGGCCAGGTCGAGGTGGCGGGCGGCCTTGGCGTTCAGCTCGCCTTCGGGGAACTGCACCAGCAGGCGACGCAGGTAGGCGATGGCCTTGTCCCGGTTGGCGGCCGGGTTGTCCGGCGCCATGTGCATCAGGGCCAGCTGATACAGCGCCTTTTCCTTGATGTCGGCGGGGACGTGCGGGTCCGCCAGGCCCAGCATGTAGAGTTGCTCGGCCTCGTCGACCCGGCCCTTGAGCACGGCGCGGCGCGACAGCAGGGTCATGTCCGGATCGAGGCTGGGCTTGTACAGGTCGAGGTTCTGGCTGGGCTGCCAGTGCGCCAGCAACTCGCGCGATGTCTGCTGGATAGGTGCGTCCTCGCGCTGGCGGATCGTCTCGATGCGCTGCTCGGCGCGATTGGCCGCCTGGCTGGCGGGAAATTCGTTGAGCACCCGGTAGAAGTAATTGAGGGCCTTGGCGTCGTCGCGCTGCTCGTTGAAGCGGTTCATGTAGATCAGACCGATCTGGTACAGGGCGATGGCGCGTACCTCGTCACTCAGTTGGCGGTCACGGTAGCCCTCCAGATACAGTGCTTCGGCCTTGTCGCTATGGGCGTCGCGAATGGCCAGGGCGCTGTAGGTCAGCAGGTCGCCTTCGTCCTCGATGGCCGCTGTCATGCGCTTGGTCTTCAGGGCCTTGTACTCGACCACCTCGTTGGTGGTGACCTGGGCGATGAACAGCGGGGTGGTCGGTGCGCAGGCACTCAGCAGGCAGGCGCCGACGGCGAGAGAAATCAGGCGAACGAACAGCATGCAGGCTCCTTGGCCGGAACGGGCCGATGTCGCGCAGTCTAGTCAGGGCGCTGGGCAGCGCCAAGGCGATAGCGGCAAAACCCATCGGAGGTTTGTCGCTGTTCAGTTTTTCCGGCGCCTGTCGATACACTGCACATCGGAGGAATTACCCATGCGAACCCTGATCATCCTGGCCGTGGCGCTGCTGGCCGCCGGCTGCACCCGTGTATCGCTCGACCACCACCTGAACAACGCCTACCGCGCGTACCATGAGGGTGACTGCTCGCGCGTCGAACTCGAACTGTCACAGGCCGAGCGCAAGAGTCGTTCGCGCACCTACCTGCAGCCGGAAATCTCCCTGCTGCGCGGGCAGTGCCTGGAGCGCGAGAGCCTGTTCGTCGACGCGGCACAGACCTACCAGTTCATCATCGGCCGCTACCCGGCCAGCGAGTATGCCTACCGTGCCCGTGCACGCCTGCAGACGCTCGAGCAGCTAGGCCACTACAATCCGGCCGCGCCCGCCAAGGCCAGCCCGGCGGCGCTGTGAGCCATCGGTCGCGGGTCATTTCGTCGAGCTGCCGCGCGGTATAAGCTGGCGCATGTACCTCTGGAGAATGGCCATGCGCCGCTTGTTGTTGATCGCTGCTCTGCTACCGGCCCTGGCCACGGCGGAGATCTATCGCTGGACCGATGAGCAGGGCCAGGTGCACTTCGGCCAGCGCCCCGTCGCGGGCGCCGAGAGGGTCGAGGTGAAGCCGCAGGTCGTCGAGCGCGACGCGCAGACGCGCGAGCGTGAGGCGCGTAGCCAGCGCTTCTACGACGCCCGGCGCGACGAGCAGCAGCAGGCTGCCGCCGCAGCGGCCAACCAGCGCCAGGAACGGGCCAGCGAATGCCGTGATTTGCGCCGCCGCCTGGCACAGATCCCGGAAGGTTTCTCCTACTACCGCACCGATGCCAATGGCGAGCGCATTTACTACAGTGATGAAGAGACGGATACCGCTCGTCGCCAGCTGCGCGATCGCATCGCCGAACGTTGCGGCTAGGGCTGGCCTAGTGGCCGGGGGCGGGCCATACTCAAGACCCTTTGTAGCGATTCGCCACCATGCGCAGCCAGCGTCGAATCGAACGCCATCAGTTGCCCTACTACCTGAAGGTGTTCAATCGCATCACCGACAAACCGATGGGTTCCATCGGCAATGTCTCCCTGGACGGCCTGATGCTGATCAGCCAGCTGCCGCTGCTGGTGGGTGCGCGCTTCGACATGCGCCTGAAGATTCCCGGTCAGCAAGGTGTGCGCTTCATCGACGTCTCCGCCACCTGCCAGTGGTGCCGCGAGGATGTCACGCCGGGCTGCTATGACTCCGGCTTCGCGCTGGTCGCGCCCCCCGCCGAGTATGTCGAGATGATCGAAGCGCTACGCTACTACTTCAGCTTTCATGGCCTGCCGGCATCGGCCTGAACATCACTCGTTTCAGTGCACCGCAGGTGCTCTCTGCAGATTGCGCAGGCGCTGGCTCAGCTGCAGGCGCAGGCCTTCCTCCTCACAGAACAGCAGGGCACGCTCCAGGTCGTAGCGTTCGCCCTGCGGGCAATCGAGCTGCTGGTAAACGTCCGCACGGGCCAGGTGGTCGGCGAGGTTCGGCGGGCCGAGCTGGAGCACGCGCTCGGCATCCTTCAGCGCGGCCATGGGGTCATCATGCTGCAGGTGCAGCTGCCGCAGGTTGCGTGACAGGCGCTGCAGCATGGCCGCTGCATCGGCGGTCTGCAGGTGCACGGCGCTGAGTTCGACCCCCGCGCCCTGCTGACGATACAGCTGCTCGCGACAGTCGCGGGTGTACAGGCGGCGGCCGCCACAAGGGTCGAGCAGGTGGTCGGCGCCCGGCACGCGCAGCATGAAATGGCCGGGAAAATTCACCCCCTGCAGCGGAATGTCCAGGCGTCGTGCCAGCTCCAGGGCGATCAGCGCCAACGACAGTGGCTGGCCACGGCGGCGGCGCAGCACCTCGTGGAGCAGGGCATGGCGTGGGCGTGTCACGCTTTCGTCGTCTTCCTGGTAGTCGAGTTCGGCGAGTCGGCGCAGCAGCGGCTGGGCCAGCTCGCGCGCGGGCAGGGCCGGCAGTCCGGCGCTGACCTGCAGCTGCAGTGCGTGCAGGTCGGCGAGCAGGTTCGCCGGTTGCAATTGTTCGTCATGTTCGGCGGCGATCCACAGCGCTGCCTCGAACAGGGCAGGCGGGTCGCGTTGCAGGCACTGCAGACAGGCTTGGCGTGGGCTCATCGCATTCTCCGGTGGCTTCTGCTCTTGTAGCCCCTGGTCGAACGCTCGTCCAGTTGCCCTCACCTATACTGTGGCCTGAAGTCAGACCGGGAGCTCGCCCATGTTCAGCATGATGGAAGCCGCCCGCCTCGAGGCCCTGCATCTGGCTGACGATCCCGTCAGTGGCCTCAAGGCCGTTATCGCCATTCACAGTACCCGACTCGGGCCGGCGCTCGGTGGCTGCCGCTACCTGGCCTATCCCGACGAGCAGAGCGCCATCCGCGACGCCATCCGCCTGGCTCAGGGCATGAGCTACAAGGCGGCGCTGGCCGGCATCGACCACGGTGGCGGCAAGGCGGTGCTCATCCGTCCGGCACACCTGGACAGCCGGGCCGCGCTGTTCGAAGCCTTCGGGCGTTTCATCGAAACGCTGAACGGACGCTACATCACCGCCGTCGACAGTGGCACTTCCAGCGCCGACATGGATTGCATCGCCCTGCATACCCGGCATGCGACCAGCACTTCCAGTGCGGGCGACCCGTCGCCGCATACGGCACTGGGCGTGTTCGCCGGTATCCGCGCCACCGCCCAGGCACGACTGGGCGGGGATGATCTGGAAGGGTTGCGCATCGCCGTGCAGGGGCTGGGTAATGTCGGCTTCGCCCTGGCCGAGGCGTTGCATGCGGCGGGGGCCGAGCTGCTGGTCAGCGACCTGGACGCCGGGCGTGTGCAGCTGGCCGTCGAGCAGCTCGGTGCCCAGCCGATCGCCAGCGAAGCCTTGCTGACCACGCCCTGCGACATCCTCGCGCCCTGTGGCCTTGGCGGTGTGCTGAACCGGCAGAGCGTCGCTCACCTGCGCTGCGCCGCGGTCGCCGGGGCAGCCAACAATCAGCTGGCCAGCCCGGAGATCGCCGACGAGCTGGAGGCTCGCGGTATCCTCTATGCGCCGGATTACGTGCTCAATGCCGGCGGCCTGATCTACGTGGCGTTACGTCACCGCGGCGAGGAGTTGCCGGCCATCACCGCCCACCTGGCGCGGATCAGCCAGCGTCTGACCGACATCTACGCCCACGCTCAGGCGGAGAAGCGCTCGCCCGCCAGGGTCGCCGACCGGTTGGCCGAGCACCTGCTGTACGAACGCTAGCATTCGCTCGCCTGGCCGCGCTGCGGGGCCAGGCGGAAGACCAGCGTCAGGCCCAGCAGGATCGCGGCCATGCCGACCAGGGCATGTGCCGAGAGTCGGTTGCCCAGCAGCAGATAGTCGAGCACGCCGGTGGTGACCGGCACCAGATAGAACAGGCTGGTGACGTTGACCAGGTTGCCGGCCTGGATCAGGCGGTACAGCAGCAGCTGCGCGCCCACCGAGATCACCAGCCCCATCCACAGCAGTGGCAGCAACAGCCCGACATCGTACTCCACGCGCCAGTCCTGGCTCGGCAACAGCAGCAGGCTGGCCAGCAGGCACAGGCCGTACTGCAGCGGCAGTGCGTGCATGGGGCTCTGCCGCAGGTTCTTCTGGGCGATGCTGCCCAGGGTGATGCAGAGCAGGGCGCCGAGGGCGAACAGCATGCCGCTGACCGGCAGTGCGCTGTACAGCAGGCTGTCGCTGACGACGATCGTCAGGCCGCCGAGGGCCGTCAGCAGACCCAGCACGCGCAGCGGGGAGGCGCGCCGCTCCAGCAGCATCAGGGTCAGGATGGGTTGTACGCCCAGCACCGTGGCCAGTACGCCAGGCGTGATGCCCTCGGCCAGGGCCAGCATGTAGCAGATGCTGTAGCCGCCGATCATCAGCAGCCCGGCCCTGGCGGTCGAGCAGCGCAGGCCGCGTTGCGGCAACCAGATGCCGGAATGGCAGGCGAGCAACGCCAGGGCCACGCAGGCCAGGGCGAAGCGCAGGACGAGAAAGGCGAACGGGGACGCATGGTCCAGGCCGAGGCGGGCGAATATGGCGCCGGCAGACCAGAGCAGCACGAACAAGACTGTCGCGCCGTAGCGGGACAGAAGGGGCGAAGGGAAACGCATGATGGAACACCTGTCGATAAATCCGCGTGAGCTCCGTGCGCACGGGCGCAGCTCGGCAAGTCCGATAGGACGGAGCGGGAAGGTGCGGGGTGAGCCCGCTTAGACGGCTGCCGGCGGAGGGGGAGTGCCGGCGTGACAGGCAGGTGGCGGCGCACAGCCATCGGCAGCGGCGCGGTAGGCGGCGCTGGCGAGATCGTTCGGGCGATGCGCGAGCAGGGTCATGGAAATGGGGCGACTCGGTTGTTGAGGTCCAGAGGCTAGCCTGAGCGGTCGGCGTGGTCAACCCGCATCGAACTCGCCCTGGTAGCACACTGCCGAACTCGGCGTGTCGCGTCGCAGCAGCTCCTCCTCGAGGAACTCCGCCAGCACGCGTGCGTTGTTGTGCACCTCATCGCGTGCGGCGTAGAGCAGCGTCAGGGTGCCGCCTGCCGCCCAGTGCAGCAGGCGCTGCCAGTGCTCGGGGTGGCAGGCCAGTTCGTGGCGGTAAGCTGCGCGAAAGTCGGCGAAGGCAGGGGCGCGATGGTCAAAGCCCTTGCGCAGGGCGGTCGATGGCGCGACATCGGGCAGCCAGGCGTCGCACGCCAGGGCATCCTTCGCCAGCCCTCTCGGCCACAGGCGGTCGATCAGCACGCGCTGCCCGTCGCAGGTTTCGGCTTCCAGGTACACCCGTTTGCAGCGGATCATCAACCGGCTCCTTGCCTGCGGCAACGCTGCACTTGGCGTCGTGCGCGTGCTCGTTTAGCGTGGGGGAGGAGGAATCACCATGGACTATTTCATCATCGTCGTCACTACTGCGGCCGGCCTGTACTTTCACTGGTGGCTGTTTCGCCGCATCCGTCAGTGGAGTGACCGCGACCTGGCACTTTCCTTCGCCGAGGGAGACGAGCCCAAGCGCCAGTACATGCTGGAGCAACTGGCCCGTGCCCGGCACGAGGGCATCAGCCGCCGTGAACTGCCCGCCTGGCTTGAGCAGGCTGCGACGCAGTATCGGCCAGGCAACGCATGACCCCGAGGCCTCGACCGTCGAGCACGGCGAGGCCTGCAGGGCTGGTCATTCGCTGGCGGCTTCGGCCTCGAGTTCGTCGAGCGCATCCGGCTGGTTCTTGAAGGCCTTGGCGAACACGTCGCGGTTCTTGGCCATGAAAATGCCGATTTCCTCGCCTTGCTCCTCGTTCAGCGACGGCACTGCCTTGTGCAGCACCTCGGTCAGGCGCTCGGCCAGTTCGAGCATCTTGTCGTAACGATCGGCTTCGGCCTTATCCATGAACAAGCGCTCCGGGTCGCGACTGCTGCGGTACACCACTTCGACGGCCATTCATCACCTCATCTGCCTTCATGCGTGTCTATCGGTAACTGTTTATTTGTACAGTGCTCGAAGCATAAAGAACTCGCTGCCGTTTTGCCAGCAGCGAGTGTCAGGAATTCAGCGGTCGCTGCGGATCGGGCTGAATTCGGCGGGTACCCAGGCATAGCCCTGGGCGTCCTTGCGTACGTGGCCGAGGCCGGGGAAGGGCAGGTGCGCGCCGGCAACCCAGAGCTTGTCCCTGGCTGCTTCGGCGAGGAGGCGCTGGCGGGACTCCAGGGCCTTGGCGCTGTCGACGTCGAACTCGATGACCACCTCCGGCCTGGTGAACTGCACGGCATGGTTGTGCACGATGTCGCCCCATACCAGCAGGCTCTGCCCGCCCGACTGGAACAGGTAGGACGTGTGTCCGGGGGTATGGCCGGGGCTGGCCACCAGGCTGACGCCGGGCAGCAGCTCGCCCTGCGCTTCGTAGGGCTTGAGCTTGTTCATCCTGGCGTAGGGCGCAACGGCCTGCTGCGCCAGCTTGAACATGCCCTGCATGCCTTCGGGGGCCTTGGCCATGGTCGCCTCGTCGAGCCAGAAGTCGGCTTCCGCCTGGGGCACTTCCACGGTCGCGTTGGGGAAGGCCGGGCTGCCGTCGGCGTTGACCAGGCCGCAGGCATGGTCCGGATGCAGGTGGGTGAGCAGCACGGTATCGACCTGTTCCGGCTGGTAGCCGGACGCCTTGAGGTTGTTCTGCACCACGCCCAGCGTCGGGCCGAAGCACTGGGCGGCGCCGGTGTCGACCAGCACCAGGTTGTCACCGGTATTGATCAGGTAGGCGTTGACCGCGGTCTGCACGCCGTTCTCGGATGCGACGAACATGCGCGCGAGCAACGACTGCAGGTCCTTGTCGTCGATGCCCTTGAGCAGGCTGGCCGGCAGGTCGGTGTAGCCGTCGTACAGGGCCGTGACCTCGAAGTCCCCGAGCGCCATGCGGTAGTAGCCCGGCACCTGGCTCTTCTGTGGTGCCGGTGCGGCTGCCTGCAACGGCAGGCTGACCAGGGCGAGCATGGCGGATGACAAGGCGGTGCTCAGCGAGAAAAGACGCATGGGGAGATCCTTCGTTGAGTGGGGATGCCGCAGTGTGCGATGCCGGAGGCCGTCTTGGCGAGCCTGTCCTGTGCTTTCAGCGTCGAGCCGCCCGCTCTGGCCGGGCCTTGCGTCACATTGCCGCATCATCCTCGCGTAGGTCTTTTTCCTGCATGATGGTGGCCTGTGAATGCCCGCGGTGGGTGTTCGGGACGTCGTGCCGGGTTTGCTGGGGAGTTGAAGGATGAATTGGGCTGAGCGCTTGCGCGAACACATGCATGGTCTGGCGGAGTCGCTGGGCAACCTGCTGATGGAGGCGTTCCATTATCTGGCGCTGTTCGCCATCGGGGCGATCACTGCCTGGGCCGGGGTGATGGCCTTCATCGGCATGCTGGAGAAGGGCCACATCACGGTCGATGACATCCTGCTGCTGTTCATCTACCTGGAGCTGGCGGCCATGGTTGGGATCTACTTCAAGACCAACCACATGCCGATCCGCTTCATGATCTACGTGGCGATCACCGCGCTGACGCGCCTGATGATCTCCGACATTTCCCACACCCACAAACCAAGCTGGGGCGTGGTGATGGTGTCCGGGGCGATCCTCCTGCTGGCACTGGCGATTCTGGTGGTGCGCTATGCCTCGTCGCGTTTCCCTGCGGCTGCCGGCCCGGTGCCGCGTGGCAAGGTGCGCAACCGCGAGGATGCCGAAGCGGAGCGCGACGATGCGGCCGACTGAGGCGCATCCGCTATTGCAGCGGGGCGAACAGGGCGGCCAGGTCCGCCTCGTCCAGCTGCCACTGTCCCTGGCCACCGCTGCCTAGCACGCCCTCGGCCAGGCTGGCCTTGGCTTGCTGCAGGTGCTGGATCTTCTCCTCGACGCTGCCACGGGCGATCAGCTTGTAAACGAACACCGGCTTGTCCTGGCCGATGCGGTAGGCGCGGTCGCTGGCCTGGGCTTCGGCGGCAGGGTTCCACCAGGGATCGAAATGGATCACGGTGTCCGCTGCGGTGAGGTTCAGGCCGCTGCCGCCGGCCTTGAGGCTGATCAGGAACACCGGGAATTCGCCGGCCTGGAAGCGTTGCACCGGTGTGCGTCGGTCCTGGGTGCTGCCGGTCAGCTTGGCGTAGGCGATCTTGCGTGCCTGCAGCTCCTGCTCGATCAGCGCCAGCATCGAGGTGAACTGCGAGAACAGCAGCACGCGGCGGCCTTCTTCGACCAGCTCCACGAGCATTTCCAGCAGGGCGCTGAGCTTGCCCGAGTCGGCGGTGCCCAGGTCGCTCGCGTCGTCGCCGAGCAGGCGCAGGTCACAGCAGCTCTGGCGCAGGCGCAACAGGGCTTCGAGGATGACGATATGGCTGCGTGCCAGGCCCTGGCGGGCAATCTCGTCGCGTACCTTCTGGTCCATGGCCAGGCGCAGGGTTTCGTAGCGGTCGCGCTGCAGCTGGGTCATCTCGACCCACTGAATGATCTCGGTCTTCGGCGGCAGCTCGCTGGCCACCTGCTCCTTGGTGCGGCGCAGGAGGAAGGGGCGGATGCGCCCGCCCAGGTGCGCCAGGCGCTGGGCATCGCCACGTTTCTCGATGGGCGTGCGGTAGTCGCGGGTGAAGGCCTTGGCGTCGCCCAGCCAGCCGGGCATGAGGAAGTGGAACAGCGACCACAGCTCGCCCAGGTGATTCTCCAGCGGCGTGCCGGTCAGGCACAGGCGCAGGTCGGCCTGTACCTGCGCAGCGGCAGTGGCGGCCTTGCTGCGCGGGTTCTTGATGTTCTGCGCCTCGTCGAGAATCAGCAGGCGATAAGACTGCTGGTTCAGCGCCTTGAGGTCGCGCGGCAGCAGGGCGTAGGTGGTGAGGATCAGGTCGTGCGCGGCGATCTCCTCGAACAGCGCCTTGCGCTTGTTGCCGTGCAGGGCGAGCACGCGCAACTGCGGGGTGAAGCGGGCAGCCTCGTCCTGCCAGTTGGGGATCAGGCTGGTGGGCATGACGATCAGCGCGGGCTTGTCGAGACGTCCGGCCTGCTTTTCGCAGAGCACATGGGCCAGTGTCTGCAGGGTCTTGCCCAGGCCCATGTCATCGGCCAGCACACCGCCCACGCGCAGTTCGGCGAGGGTCTGCATCCAGTTCAGCCCCTCTAGCTGATAGGCGCGCAGTTCGGCCTGCAGGCCTGCAGGCGCGGCCACTTCTCTGACCTGCAGTCGTTGCAGGCGCTGGGCGAAGCCGCGCAGCTCGTCACCGCCTTGCCAGTTCAGCGCCGGACCCTGCGCCAGCTCCGCCAGGCGTGCGGCATCGGCACGGCCCAGGCGCAACGGCAGGTGGTCCTCGCCCGGATCGCGGAAGTACAGCTCACCCAGCGTCGCCAGCAGCGGCTTGAGGCGGGCGAAGGGCAGGGCGATGCGCTTGCCGCCCTGGGGCAGGTTGACCAGCAGGCGATCCTCGTCGGCACGCTGGGCCAGCGCTTCGGGCGTCAGCAGCCAGGGCGTGCGGCGAATCGCCTGCAGGAGGATCGGCAGCAGGCTCAGGCGCTGACCTTCCACCTCGATGCCGAGCTCCAGGTCGAACCAGTTCTGCTGCGGGTCTTCCTCGACTTCGGCGTACCAGTCCTCGACTTCCGCCAGGTTGTACTGGAAGTCCGGGCGCATGTGGATCTGCCAGCCTTCGGCGCGCAGTTGCGGCAACTGGTTCTGCACGAAGCCGAGCCAGTCGCGCTCGCCCTCCAGCTCGAACGGCTCGCCGGCATCGGCTGGCAGGGCGTCGCTCTGCCGCAGGGCGACCTGCAGGCCATGCTGTTCCAGACGCTTGCGCAGCTGCGCCTCGGCGTTCGCATCGCGGATGACGCGCAGGTTCAGGTCGGCCTGGAGGCGCTTGACCAGGTCCTTGGCCGGTTTGCCGAAGGCCAGATGCCCGGCGTAGTTGAAGGCCAGAGCGGCGCGGTGCTGGGTCTGCTCCAGCATGCGCCCCTTGCGTGCATCGAAGTGCACGCGCACGTGGCTGCCCAGGGTCAGCACAGGGACGGGGCTGATGCCCTCCAGGCGTTGTTCGGCGACTTCCTTGCTCGGCACGATCAGCTCGGACAGGTCTGCGCCGCTCTTCTGCACGGCTTCCAGGGTGAGCAGGGCGGCGACCACGTGCTTGCAGTTGAAGCCGACCGGGCAGCTGCAGTGCCCGGTCACGCTCCACTTGCGCCCGTAGGGGTGCAGGGTGATGCGCTGCTGGTAGGTCTGGCCGGAGCCCCGGCAGTTCGCCAGGAGGCTGTGATCCCTGAGGCTGAGCAGCTTGCTGCGCTTTTCCTCGGCGTAGGCGATGCCCCGGCGCAGGTCGCCGGCGCCGAACTCGGAACGCCAGTCTTCCTGGCGCAGATGATGGATGTCGAGGGGCATCAGAACAGCCCCACAGTGGCGAAGGTTTGACGCATGAGCCAGCCGCGTGAATGCAAAGGGACCGATTTTCGCACAGGCGCGGGTGCTTGCGCAGGCACCCATGGTCGGTTCGCGCGTTACTTCCTGGTCTTGACGCAGCCGTGGCGCTGCTCCTTCGACGGCGGATAGCCGAAGAACGAGGCGTAGCACTTGCTGAAATGGCTGGGGGAGACGAAGCCGCAGGCGAGACCGACATCCACGATCGGCAGCTCGGAGTGCTGCAGCAGGCGGCGGCTCTCGGTGATGCGCAGTTCCATGTAGTAGCGCAGGGGCGTGGTGCCGAGCTGCTCCTGGAACAGCCGTTCGATCTGGCGCGGCGAGCGGCCGGCGTACTGGGCGAGCTGGGCCACCGTCAGCGGCTCCTCGATGTTGCTCGCCATCAGGTTGATCACTTCACGCAGGGGTTCGCTCATCTTCTCGTGCAGCGCCGGCCGCGCGCGGCGGTAGCGGGACTCCTCGAACGCGAGGATATCCACCACGGCGTCGGCCAGGTGACGGCCGTACAGCTGGTTGATCCACTCCAGCACCATGTTGAAGGCGCCGGTCGGGCTGGCGGCGGTGAGCCGGTCACGGTCGACGATGTAGCTTTCGCTGGTGACCTGGCTGTCCTTGGCGATTTCCGCCAGGGCGGCGCGGTGTTCCGGGTGAATGGTGCAGCGGTAGCCGTCGAGCTGGCCGGCGCGGGCCAGGAACCAGGCGCCGTTCCACAGCCCGGACAGGGCGATGCCCTTGTGTTGCGCCTGTTTCAGCAATTGTCCCAGTTCCGGCATGTCGCGCAGCGCGGTGCGCAGGCCGCCGCATACCACCAGCAGGTCCAGCTCCGCCAGGCCTTCGCTGCCGGCACGTGCATCGGGGCAGATGACCAGCCCCAGATCGCTGGTCACCGAACCGCCGTCGAGGCTGAAGGTCCGCGTGGCGAAGGCCTGGCTCTGGATCAGGTTGGCGGTGATCAGGGTATCGAGCGCCTGGGTGAAGGCGGGCAGGGAGAAGTGCTCGAGCAGGATGAAGCCGACGCAGGAAGTCTGGATCGTTTCGCGCTTGTCGCCCACGAAACGCACGTTCTGGCCCTGCATCGCCTCGCTGAACTGTCGTCTGGTTACCAATCGCGACCTCGTCGTGCACCCGCGCAGGCACCACCGGCGTGCCTGTCTGTCCGGTGCCGCACTATAACCTGCGTTGGCCGGATCAGGTTGGCTCGAACGCCTGGCGATAGCGGCTGGGGGTATCCCCCAGCGCCTGGCGGAAACGATTGCTGAAATGGCTGGCGCTGGCAAAGCCGCAGGTCATGGCCACCTGCGCCAGGCTCTGGCGGGTGTGGCGCAGCAGATGGCAGGCCAGCGCCATGCGCCTGGCCAGCACGTAGCGGTGCGGCGGCAGGCCGAAGCTGCTCTGGAACATGCGGGCGAAATGGTATTCGGAGAGGCTGCAGAGGCTGGCCAGGATATCCAGCGACAGCGGCTCGGCCAGGTGCTGCTCGATGTAGTCACGCACGCGCCGGCGCACTGCCGGTGCCAGGCCGCCCTTCAGGCGCAGGCCCTGGCGCAGGCCGACCTGGTTGAGCAGGGCATGGTCGAGCAGCTCATGCGCCAGGCTGCTGGCCAGCAGGCGCTCGCCGGGCTCCTGCCAGTCGAGTCGGCAGAGCTGGCGAAAGCGCCCGGCCTGCTCGGCGTCCTCGAGGAAGGTCGCCTCTTGCAGCTGCAGGCTGCGCGGCTCACGGTCGAGCAGGGCGACAGCGCCGAGGGCGAACTGCTCCTGCTCGATATAGAGGTGGGCGAGCTGGATTTCGCCGTTGATGATCCAGGCCGACTGGTGCTCGGCGGGCAGGATGCACAGGCGGTCCGGCGCGCCGCGGTTGCCTGGTTGCTCGCGGCGGAAGGTGCCGGTGCCACCGGCCAGGTAGCAGGACAGCGTGTGATGGCTGGGGGCGAGGTAGTCGCGTGCATCGTGGGCGTTGCTCCAGTGCGCCACCGCCAGGCCGTCACCCAGCTCGGCAATGGCGTGCAGCCGCGCATGCGGCGAGCGGCTCATGCTCTGGAATACCTGCAGGTTGTCGAATGTCGCCATCAGCTTCTCCCGGATGCCGCCATGCTACACCCGCCATCCGGTAACGCCAGTCGCCGCGAGAAAAATGCGCAAGTTCGTGCAAGTGCTGGCGGTGCATCCCGGATTGCGACTGCCTGGCTGCTCGCGTGAAGTACGGGCTGAGGTTTTTTGCGCGCGGCTACGGCGGCGCAGGGCGAGTCGGAGTATCGTGGCGAGCACTCGAACAATGATTCGCATCCCGGATGCCCTTCTCGATGACTGACCTGCGCTCGTTCGCCCTCGCTTCCCTGTTGATCACCCCCGGCCTGCTGGCTGCCGCCCCCTCCATCGATGACAAACCCGCCTTCATCGCCGACCTGGTCAGCCGCATGACCCTGGAAGAGAAGGTCGGTCAGCTGCGCCTGATCAGCATCGGTGGTGACATGCCGCGCGAGCGCATCCGCGAGGAGATGGCGGCCGGGCGCATCGGTGCCACCTTCAACTCGGTGGTGCGCCCGGAGAACCGGCCCATGCAGGAAGCGGCGTTGCGCAGCCGCCTGGGCATTCCGGTGTTCTTCGCCTACGACATCATCCACGGCCACCGCACCACCTTTCCCATCGGCCTGGGTCTGGCGTCGAGCTGGGACATCCCGGCCATCGAGAACAGCGCTCGGGTCGCGGCGTTCGAAGCCAGTGCCGACGGCCTCGACATGACCTTCGCGCCGACCGTCGATATCTCCCGTGATCCGCGCTGGGGGCGCACCTCGGAGGGCTTCGGCGAGGACCCCTATCTGGTCTCGCGCATTGCCGCTGCCATGGTGCGTGGCTATCAGGGCAGCGACCCCAGCGATCCGCAGCGCATCATGGCCAGCGTCAAGCACTTCGCCCTGTATGGCGCGGTGGAGGGCGGGCGCGACTACAACGTGGTCGACATGAGCCCGATGCGCATGTACCAGGATTACCTGCCGCCGTACCGGGCGGCCATCGATGCCGGTGCCGGCGGGGTGATGGTCGCGCTCAACGCCATCAACGGTGTTCCCGCTTCGGCCAACAGCTGGTTGCTGCGCGACCTGCTGCGCCGCGACTGGGGGTTCAAGGGCGTGGCGTTGAGCGACCACGGGGCGATCACCGAGCTGCTGCGCCATGGCGTGGCCAGCGATGGCCGCGAGGCGGCGCGTCTGGCGATCAGCGCTGGCGTGGGCATGAGCATGGCCGACACCCTCTACGACCAGGAACTGCCGGGCCTGGTGCGCAGCGGCGCGGTGCCGCAGCGCGTGCTGGACGAGGCGGTCAGCCATGTCCTGGCCACCAAGTACGACCTTGGCCTGTTCCATGACCCGTTCCGCCGTATCGGTCGCGCCGAGGATGACCCGGCCGACGTCAATGCCGAGAGCCGCCTGCACCGTGCCGATGCGCGGGCGATGGCGCGCGATGCCCTGGTGCTGCTGGAAAACCATGGCGACACCCTGCCGCTGAAGAAGACGCAGACCGTGGCCCTGATCGGCCCGCTGGCCGACTCGCCGGTGGACATGCTCGGCAGCTGGTCGGCGGTGGGCGTCGCCGAGCAGGCGGTGACCCTGCGCAAGGGCATGCAGGCGGCGCTGCAGGGCCGGGGCAAGCTGCTGTTCGCCCAGGGCGCCAACGTCACCGACGATGCCCATGTGATCGACTACCTCAACCAGCTCAACTGGGATCGCCCGGAGATCGTGCAGGACAAGCGCACGCCGCAGGCGATGCTGGAGGAGGCGGTCAGGGTCGCCCGCCAGGCGGACGTGATCGTCGCCGCGGTCGGCGAGGCGCGTGGCATGTCCCACGAGTCGTCGAGCCGTACTCGCCTGGACCTGCCCGACAGCCAGCAGGCCTTGCTGCGCGCCCTCAAGGCCACCGGCAAGCCGCTGGTGCTGGTGCTGATGAACGGCCGCCCCCTGGCACTGACCTGGGAGAAGGACAATGCCGACGCCATGCTGGAAACCTGGTACAGCGGCATCGAGGGCGGCCATGCCATCGCCGATGTGCTGTTCGGCGAGCACAACCCGGCGGGCAAGCTGCCGATCACCTTCCCGCGTTCGGTCGGGCAGATCCCCAGCTACTACAACCATCTGCGCCTGGGTCGTCCGTACACCCCCGGCACGCCTGGCAACTACACCTCGCAGTACTTCGAGGAGCCCAATGGCCCGCTCTATCCATTCGGCTACGGCCTGAGCTACAGCGACTTCCAGCTCTCGGCGCCGACACTCTCGGCACCGCGCATGACGCCGGATGAGCGGATTCGCGTCAGCGTGACCCTGAAGAACGCCGGACCGCGTGCCGGCGCGACCGTCGTGCAGCTGTACCTGCATGACGAGGCCGCCTCGGTGATCCGCCCGGTGAAGGAACTCAAGGATTTTCGCAGGGTCAAGCTTGAGGCAGGCGAGACTCGCGAGCTGAGTTTCGAGATCGACGAAAGCATGCTGCGTTTCTTCGATGCCAGCCTGCGTCATGTCAGCGAGCCGGGTGCCTTCCGTGTCCAGCTGGGGCTGGATTCGCAAAGCGTGCAGGAGGCGCGTTTCGAACTGTTGCCACGCCAGTGAGGGGGTGGCCCTAGGAGGCAGAAAATATACTCGCGCGACCACCTGTGCCGGACTTCACGATCTGGTAATAATGCGCAGAAAGAATCCGCGCATGCGCAGGCACCACCGTCCGGTCGGTCGTCCGCATCGCGCTCGCGCTGTCGCTGTCCCATTCGCCTGTTTTCAACTCTCCGCAGCGGTCGCCCCCGGGCTGGCCGCTGCCTGTCAGTACGTGTTGCCCTGGAGGCTGTGTGTCGATGAGTCGTTGTTCTGGAGCCCGTATGGGCAAGGCCGGCAAGCTGGCCCTCTGTGTGCTCCCTCTGTTGTTCGCAGCCCAGAGCTGGGCATTCGAGCTGGACGATGTGGCGGTCAAGGCCAAGGCCCTGGCGGCCGAGAAGTACAGCGCGCCGCAGAGCAATCTGCCGGCATCCCTGCGCGACCTGCCGTTCGCCGGCTATCAGAAGGTGCGCTTCCGTGAAGACAAGGCCTACTGGCGCGACGGCAAGACGCCGTTCCAGCTGTACTTCTTCCACCAGGGCATGCATTTCGACCTGCCGGTGAAAATCAACGAAGTGACCGCCGAGGGCACGCGCGAAATCAAGTATGACCCGGCGATGTTTGACTTCGGCGACCTCGACCTGAAAGCGGAGGACCTCAAGGATCTCGGCTTCGCCGGTTTCAAGGTGATCCACGAGCTGAACGAGGCGGGCCGTCAGGATGAAGTGATGAGCGTGCTGGGCGCCAGCTACTTCCGCATCGTCGGCAAGGGCCAGGTGTTCGGCCTGTCCGCACGCGGGCTGGCCATCGACACGGCGCTGCCGTCGGGCGAGGAGTTCCCGCGGTTCACCGAGTTCTGGATCGAGAAGCCGCAGTCCGATCGCGGCACCTTGCTGTTCTATGCGCTGCTCGACTCGCCGCGTGCCACCGGTGCCTACCGCATGGAGATCGACCCGGGCCGCGACAGCGTGCTCGACGTGCAGGCCAAGGTCTACCTGCGCGAGCCGGTGGAGAAGCTCGGCATCGCGCCGCTGACCAGCATGTACCTGTTCGGCGCCAACCAGCCTTCGCCCCGTCACAACTACCGCCCCGAATTGCATGATTCCGACGGCCTGGCCATCCACGCCGGCAATGACGAGTGGCTCTGGCGCCCGCTGAACAACCCGCAGCGCCTCAACGTCAGCAGCTACCGCATCGACAACCCGCGTGGTTTCGGCCTGATGCAGCGCAACCGTGATTTCGGCCAGTACCAGGACCTCGACGACCGCTACGAGCTGCGCCCGAGTGGCTGGGTGGAAACCGTCGGCGACTGGGGCACCGGCCATGTCGAACTGGTGGAGATTCCCACGCCGGACGAGACCAACGACAACATCGTCGCCCTCTGGCGCCCCGACAACCAGCCCGCCGTAGGCGAGGCACTGGATGTCCACTACCGCCTGCACTTCAGCCGGGACGACGCCAAGCTGCATGACCCGCAGCTGGCCATGGTCACCCAGACCCGTCTGTCCGAGGGTGACGTGAAGCAGGCCAACCTGATTCGTCAGCCCGATGGCAGCACCGCCCTGGTGGTGGACTTCGCCGGCCCGGTGCTGGCCGAGCTCGCGGAGGACGCGGCCATCGAGCCGCAGGTGAGTGTCGACGGCAATGCCGAGATCGTGGAGAAGAACCTGCGTTACAACCCGGTGAGCAAAGGCTGGCGCCTGACCCTGCGCATCCTAGTCAAGGACCCGGCACAACCGGTGGAAATGCGTGCTGCCCTGGTCCAGGACGGCAAACCCCTGTCGGAAACCTGGAGCTACCAGCTGCCTGCCCATGAATAACTCCCTCGACGATACGCTGATCCAGGACTACCTGGAGGAACTGCCGCTCGACCCGCAGCGGCAGGAGGACCTGGCTCACCGCCTGGAGGAGGGGGGTGACCTGGCCACCCTGCACCATGCGCTGCAGATGCCGGAGGCGGCCAGCAGCGAGCCCCAGGAGGAAACGCGCGAGCTGCTCGAGTCGGTCCCGGCGCGCCTGGAGATGGGCTGGCCGGACGCACTCGAACGCGGTTGCCGCCTCGTCGAGGATCACCAGGGCCGGCCGACCATCGAGTCGACCCCGCCGATCAGGCGCACGCGCATCGTGCCGGAGCCCTGGCAGACCAATATCCTCGACCGTGGCTGGCGACGCCTGAAGGGCGAGAAGCCGACGCCACGTCCGCGTACCCGCGAGACCGAGGATTTCGCCGAGGCGCGCTGGCGGCAGGTCGCGTCGATGCGCCGTGCTGCCCTGTTGCTGCTGATGGTGGCGCAGACGGTGGTCGCCACCTGGTACATGAAATCGGTGCTGCCGTACCAGGGCTGGTCGCTGGTCGACCTGGGCCTGGTCTTCGAGCAGCCGCTGCGCGAGTCGGCGCGACAGATCCTGCCGTACGTGGTGCAGACCAGCATCCTGGCGCTGTTCGCACTGCTGTTCTGCTGGGTTTCGATGGGCTTCTGGACGGCCCTGATGGGCTTCTTCCAGCTGCTGCGCGGGCGTGATCGCTACAGCATCTCGGCCACTGCCTGCGGCAACGAGCCGATCTCGCCGAAGGCGCGCACCGCGCTGGTCATGCCGATCGCCAACGAGCACGTGCCACGGGTGTTCGCCGGCCTGCGTGCGACCTTCGAGTCGCTGAAGGCCACCGGGCAGCTGGAGCATTTCGATTTCTTCGTGCTCAGCGACAGCAACGACCCGGACATCTGCGTCGCCGAACAGCAGGCCTGGATGGAGCTGTGCCGCGAAGTGGAAGGCTTCGGGCGCATCTTCTATCGCCGCCGGCGGCGCCGGGTGAAGCGCAAGAGCGGCAATATCGACGACTTCTGCCGGCGCTGGGGCAGCAACTACCGCTACATGGTGGTGCTCGACGCCGACAGCGTGATGAGCGGCGACTGCCTGACCAGCCTGGTCCGCCTGATGGAGGCCAACCCCGGCGCCGGGATCATCCAGACCGCGCCCAAGGCGTCCGGCATGGACACCCTCTACGCGCGCCTGCAACAGTTCGCCACCAGCGTGTACGGGCCGCTGTTCACCGCCGGGCTCAACTTCTGGCAGCTGGGTGAGTCGCACTACTGGGGCCACAACGCGATCATCCGCGTCAAACCCTTCATCGAGCACTGCGCCCTGGCGCCCTTGCCGGGCACCGGTGCATTCGCCGGGGCGATTCTCTCCCACGACTTCGTCGAGGCGGCGCTGATGCGCCGTGCCGGCTGGGGCGTGTGGATCGCCTACGATCTGCCGGGCAGCTACGAGGAGCTGCCGCCGAACCTGCTCGACGAGCTCAAGCGCGACCGGCGCTGGTGCCACGGCAACCTGATGAACTTCCGCCTGTTCCTGGTACGCGGGATGCACGCGGTGCATCGCGTGGTGTTTCTCACTGGGGTCATGTCCTATCTGTCGGCACCGCTGTGGCTGCTGTTCCTGGCGTTGTCCACCTGCCTGCTGGCGATCCACACGCTGATGGTGCCGGAGTACTTCCTGCAGCCCAACCAGCTGTATCCGCTGTGGCCAAGGTGGCAGCCGGAGGAGGCGGTGGCGCTGTTCTCGGCGACCATGACGCTGTTGTTCCTGCCCAAGCTGCTCAGCGTGCTGCTGATCTGGATCCAGGGCGCCGAAGCCTACGGCGGGCGCCTGCGCGTGCTGCTGTCGATGCTGCTGGAGGCTGGCTGTTCGGTGCTGCTGGCACCGGTGCGCATGCTGTTTCACAGCCTGTTCGTCAGCGCAGCCTTCCTCGGCTGGTCGGTGCAGTGGAACTCGCCGCAGCGCGTGGACGATTCCACGCCCTGGAGCGAGGCCTTGCGCCGTCATGGTTCGCAGGTGCTGCTGGGGATCGCCTGGACAGGGCTGGTCGGCTGGCTCAACCCGGACTTCCTCTGGTGGCTGGCGCCGATCGTGGTGTCGCTGATCCTCTCGCCGCTGGTGTCGGTGCTGACCAGCCGCACCGCGCCCGGTCTGGCTACGCGGCGCAGCAAGCTGTTCCTCATCCCGGAGGAGCACGAAGTGCCGCGCGAACTGAGCAACACCGCCGAGTACGAGCGCCTGAACAGCGCGCGTGCGCTGCGCCAGGGCTTCCTGCGGGCGGTGGTCGACCCGCTCTACAACGCCCTGGTCTGCGCCATGGCGCGTGCGCGCCATGCCAAGGTGGTGCCTGCCGCCGAAGCCTTGCGTGACGAGCGGATCGAGGAAATCCTCGCGGCCGGCCCGCAAGGGCATGTCGAGGCCACGCGCTGGCGCCTGCTCAACGACCCCGACGGCATGGCGCGCCTGCATGCGCGAATCTGGCAGGAGCCGCAGCAGCACAGCTGGCGTGAGGCCCGCGAGCGCTTGCGCGACGCCTGAGCAATCGACCCTGTGTCGCAGGGTCGCCTGCGACACACTTGCTTACAGCCAGGTTTTCCCATTGCTACCTGCCTCAGTGCACCATGGCGTCTTGCGATGACACGGGCCCTGAGACAGAGCCTTGGCCACCTATCTGGTGAAAACAAGATGGCATGTTCCCGCTCCTCCATCGCAATTGCCGGGCTGTTTCGCTGCGTGCACAGGAGGAGCCGTGCGTGGCGACGCCATTCACCTGACCTGATAGGAACCTGAATATGTCGAGCCTCAATGATTCTGCACAGCGTTACGGCGTTGTGTCTCGTGTTTTGCACTGGGCCATGGCGGCGCTGCTGCTGTGGCAATTTCTCACTGTATTGGCGCCGGAAGACAGTGCTCTGGAGACGCTGATCGGCGGTACGCACAAGTCCGTCGGCCTGCTGCTGATGGTGCTGGTGGTCATCCGCCTGGCCTGGGCACTGTACAACCGTGGGCGTCGTCCTGCCGCGTTGAGCCGAGCCGCCAGCCTGGGTCATCGGGTCCTCTATGCGCTGATGCTGGTGATTCCGTTGTTGGCGCTGATGCGCCAGTACGGTTCCGGGCGGGCCTTCGAAGCATTCGGCATGACCATCATGTCCGGCTTCGAGGGTGGCAAGATCGAGTGGATGATCGCCCCGGCCAGCCTGTTGCACGGCAACCTCGGCCAGCTGTTGCTGGTGCTGATCATCGGGCATGTGGTCATGGCATTCGTCCATCGTCGCCAGGGCGATGTGGATGTGCTCGGGCGCATGCTGGGGCGTTCGTCCTGAGCGCTATGGCGAATGTCTTACACGCCGAAGCGGTAACCGCTGCTGTTGTCGCTTCGGTCAGATCCTTAATCTACACACATCCCCTGCAGCGACGGATCGCTGAGGATCACGGATGATGACCAGGCCACGATGGCTACCGACAGGATGTCGGATGGTTGGGAAGAAACCCGCTTCGGCGGGTTTTTTGTTGCCTGCGCAAAAGCCGGGCCGCTCGCCGGCGCGGGCGGCATCTGGCGCTCAGGGGTCGCGACTGACGAACAGCAGCAGCCCGAGCAACGGCAACCCTGCGCCCAGCAGCGCCGCACCCTGCCAGCCGAACTGCTCGTAGATCGGGCTGGCCAGCGCCGAGCCGATGGCCCCGCCGATGAAGATACTGGTCATGTACAGGGCGTTGAGGCGTGCGCGGCTCTGCGGCTCGAGGGCGTAGATGCTGCGCTGGCCGAGCACCATGCTCATCTGCACGGCGAAGTCGAGGACGATGGCGGTCGCCACCAGGCCGACCCAGCCCAGGCCGTCGCTCAGCAGATCGGGGACGAAGGCCAGCGGCGCCAGCAGCAGTGCGACCAGGCTGGCGCGGTAGGTATGCCCGGCATCGGCCAGGTGCCCGGCGATCGGCGCTGCCACCGCGCCGATGGCGCCGGCCAGGGCGAACAGGGCGATGTCCTGCTGGCTCAGCCCCAGGTGACGGGCCAGCTCCAGCGGTGCCGCGGTCCAGAACAGGCTGAAGCTGGCGAACATCAGGCCCTGGTACAGCGCCCGGCGACGCAGGATCGGGTAGCGGCGCAACAGTTGCACGAGCGAGGCCAGCAACTGGCCGTAGCTGGCGCGGTGAGCGGGCGCATGGCGCGGAATGGTGGTGGCGATCACCAGGCTGATCAGCAGCATCAGGCTGGCGGCCATCAGGTATACCGCGCGCCAGCCGAACTCGCCGGCCACCAGGCTGGCCAACGGCCTGGCCAGCAGGATGCCCAGCAGCAGGCCGCTCATGATGTTGCCGACCACGCGGCCGCGGCTGGCCTCCGGCGCCAGGTTGGCCGCCAGCGGGATCAGCATCTGCACCGACACCGAGCTCAGGCCGATCAGCAGCGCCAGGCCGAGGAACAGGCCGGGCTGGGTGGCGAACGCGGCCGCCAGCAGGCAGAGCAGGGCGGCGGCGGTGGTGATCAGCATCAGCCGGCGGCTTTCCAGCAGGTCGGCCAGCGGCACCAGGAACAGCAGGCCGAGGGCATAGCCGATCTGCGTCAGCGAGACGATCAGGCTGGCCCGCTCGGCGTCGAGGCCGACATCCGGGGCGATCAGCTCGATGATCGGTTGTGCGTAGTAGAGGTTGGCGACGATGGCGCCGCAGCACAGGGCGAACAACAGCACCAGTGTCTGCGGCAGGGATGGGGACTCGCGTGTGAGCGAGGAGGTCTGGCTGGTCATGCGCTGTTCTCGGTGGCAATTGGCGGCAGGCGCAAGAGTAGGGGGCCGGCTGGCTACGGAGAATCCACCGTTCGAGCAACAGTGCGTTGCGTGGCGTGCAACGCCGCTCAGCCCTGCAGCAGGCCTTGCAGGAATGCGCTGAAGGCGGCGATCCGCCTGGAGCCCCGATGGTTCGGCAGGTACAGCAGGTGGATGGTGCCTTCGTGAGGCCCGGGTGCCACTTCGTAGTCCGGTAGCAGGCGCTGCAGCTGCCCCTGGGCCACGTCGTCGCGCACCAGCCAGTCCGACAGCAGCGCCACGCCCTGACCCGTCAGGGCCGCCTGGCGCAGGATATCGGCGTTGTTGCTGCGCAGGCGTCCCGTGACCGGCACCTGCAAGGTCGCGCCGTCCTGCTCGAAGCGCCAGTAGTGCGCCGGGCTGCCGTAGTCGTATTGCAGGCAGGCATGGGCCTGGAGCGCACTCGGATGCGTGATCGGCGGGGTGCGCGCCAGGTACTCCGGGCTCGCCACCAGCCAGCGGCGGAAGCGGCCAACCTGCTGGCTGATCACGTCATCGCTGACGATGGATGATCCCAGGCGCAGGGCCAGGTCGATGCGTTCGCTGAGCAGATCGACCACCTCGTCGGTCACGCGCAGGGTCAGCTCCAGTCGCGGGTGGCGCTCGAGCAGTTCGCCCAGGTGTGGCGCGATCAGGCGGCGGGCGAATTCCACCGGCACGCTCACCGCCAGGCGACCGCGTACCTCGTCGTCCTTGTCGGCCACCGCGGCGTCGGCCTCGTCGAGGGCGTCGAGTATGGCCAGGGCGCGTTCGAAGTAGTCCCGCCCGGCTTCACTGACGCTGACCTGGCGTGTGTTGCGGTTGAGCAGCACGCAGCCCAGCTCCTGCTCCAGCGCGTTGACCGCGCGGGTCACCGACGAGGTGGCCAGCCCCAGCTGCCGTGCAGCAGCGGAAAAGCCGCCACAGCGAACGGTGGTGACGAAGGTGCGCAGCGCCAGCAGCTTGTCCATCGAGTGCCCCGGTTGAGAATGTCCGCTGTCAGCTTGCGCGATTGCCAGGCACTAAGCCAGGCATTGTGTGGCGCCCTGTGCCTTGCGCGTGTACCACAGCACCCGGCTGACGCCACGGGTGATGGCCACGTAGGCCAGGCGCCGCGCCTCGTCCTGCATGGCCTGGTCGTAACTGCCGGTGAAGAAGCCGCACTGGGCGTAGAGGGCATTGCGCAGCGGGTGTTTCTCCACGGGCAGGCAGTCGTCGAGGATGATCGCCACCTCGGCCTGCAGGCCCTTGGCTCGGTGGATGGTCAGCGCTCTTACCGGCAAGGCCTTGTCGAGCTGCGCCCGGACCTGCTGCAGCGGCTCGTTGCGACGGCTGAGCAGCAGCACGGCGGTGCGGTCGGCGCCGGGGCGGCTGGCGACATGCGCGCACTGCGCGCGGATTTCGTCGAGCAGGCGCGGCAGGCCGTTGCCCAGGTCGAAGCGCTGGATCAGCTTCACGCCGTGGTCGCCCGGCTGCATGGCCTTGGCCGCGACGCAGGTCTTGGCCTGCTTGCTGCGGACCTCGGCGAGCACTTTCTCGGCGTCGCGCAGCACCGGCTCGATGCTGCGGTAGTTGGTGCCCATCAGCAGGGTGGTGCTCTTGCCACGGCCACGGCTGGGGAAGTGCCGGTCGAAGTCGATGAACAGCTCCGGTGAGCTGCCGCGCCAGCCGTAGATCGACTGCCAGTCATCGCCGATGGCCATCAGGCTGATGCGCTCGCCTGCGCCGTTCAGGCGGCGATGCACGGCCTGCAGCCACAGCACGATCTGCGGCGAGATGTCCTGGAATTCGTCGATCAGCAGGTGGCCCAGGGCGAGCAGGGCCGGCCCCGGCTTGCCGGCATCGGCACGTTGCAGGCGCTCGCTGAGTTGCGCGAAGGCGCCGTTGAAGCTGATCAGTCCCTGGCGGTGCAACAGGGCGGTGAAATGCTCCTGGAAACGCTGCATGGCCTCGATGAAGTCCCGTTCGCGCGCCGCGCATTGCAGTGTCTTCACGTCCAGGTGGTCGAGGCGGATACCCAGGCTGGCGGCGAAGTCGATCTGCCCGTACAGCAGCTCGAACAGGGGCAGGGTGGCGAATTCGCCGGGCAGCTTGCAGGCGTCCAGCGGCGCCTTGGCGGTTCTGCCCTGCGTCTCCTGTGGCGCGGGTAGCTT
This sequence comes from Pseudomonas sp. BMW13, assembly GCF_013357275.1. Lineage (NCBI taxonomy): Bacteria > Pseudomonadati > Pseudomonadota > Gammaproteobacteria > Pseudomonadales > Pseudomonadaceae > Pseudomonas > Pseudomonas sp. BMW13. Next base: position 109,757 of record NZ_SUKD01000022.1, read on the forward strand.
GAGCAGGCGATGACAGAGAAGGCGAAAGCGCGCGTCCTCGGCATAGGCGCTCTGGTAGGCCTGCTTGAGCAGGCGCTGCTGGGCCGGGCGCAAGCGTGCACCGGTCAGCGGGTTGTCCGGCTCCGTGGCGGGCTCGTCGAGCTGCTCGAACCAGCGGGGGCTGCCCAGTTGCTCCTTGGCCAGTGCCGCCATGGCTGCATGAAAGGTACGCACGCACTGGCGGGCATCCTGTCCGTACCGCCAGAAGTCGAGCAGGCGCTGCAGGCGCTCGCGCAGTTCGCTGCACGAGGCGTTGGTGAAGGAGATCACCGTCAGCCGCTGCGGGTCGATCTGCAGGTGGCAGAGCATGAACACCACGCGCAGCACCAGGGTGCTCGACTTGCCCGAGCCGGCGCCGGCGAAGATGCGCGTCAGCGGGGCGCGGCACAGAATCATCGCCCACTGTTCGTCCGACGGTGCGCCGATCAGCCCGGCGCCGACGGCCTGGGCCACCCGCTCGCGCATGGCCTGCACCTGCGCCTCTTCGATCTTCAGGCGGGTGGCGGGGTAGATGCCGGCCGGGCCAGGCTTGCTCCTGGCCGCCTTGCCGCTGCTGCTCTTCTTGCCTCCGCTGGCTTTCTTGCGCGCCTGCTTGCGCGCCGGCTTGCGCGGTTGTGCGGCCTCACGCTCGGCGCGCAGGTAGGCGGTGGTGCGGGGGAAGTAGCGGGCGAGGGCGCTGGACAGCAACTGTTTGTAGCGGGCGACGGCAGAGAGCATGCAGTGAGAACGACTTGTCTGGCAAAAGCCGCATGATAAAGCCTTGGGCGCGATGGCAGGCAGTGATGGCGCAGCGATAAATGCGCAACTTTGTGCAAGCACGAGACCAGCGCTGCTTCCAGACTGTACGCAGTCTTGGGAGAAACTCGATGAACCTGTCGCTCTACCTGCTTACCGTACTGATCTGGGGCACCACCTGGATCGCCATCAAACTCCAGGTCGGCGAGGTGGCGCTTGCCGCCTCCATCGCCTACCGCTTCGCCCTGGCCTCGCTGGTGCTGTTCGTCATGCTCTGGCTCAGCGGGCGCCTGCAGCCGCTGGATCGCCGCGCCCAGGGGATCTGCGTGGTGCAGGGGCTGTGCCTGTTCTGCCTCAACTTCCTGTGCTTCTACACCGCCAGTCAGTGGATTCCCAGTGGCCTGATCGCGGTGATCTTCTCCACCGCGACCCTGTGGAACGCGATCAATGCGCGGCTGTTCTTCAAGCAGCGCATCGCCAGCAACGTGTTGCTGGGTGGCGCCCTTGGCCTGGGCGGGCTGGGACTGCTGTTCTGGCCCGAACTGGCCGGCCACCAGGCCACCCGGGAAAGCCTGCTGGGCATTGGCCTGGCGCTGTGCGGCACGCTGTTCTTCTCGGCCGGCAACATGCTCTCCAGCCTGCAGCAGAAGGCCGGCCTCAAGCCGCTGACCACCAACGCCTGGGGCATGCTCTACGGCGCCCTGATGCTGGTGCTGATCTGCCTGGTCAGCGGCACGCCGTTCGCGTTCGACTGGAGCCTGCGCTACGTCGGTTCGCTGCTGTACCTGGCGATTCCCGGATCGGTGATCGGTTTCACCGCCTACCTGACCCTGGTCGGGCGCATGGGGCCGGAGCGCGCGGCCTACTGCACCGTGCTGTTTCCGGTGGTGGCGCTGAATATCTCGGTGTTCGCCGAAGGCTACCAGTGGACGGCCCCGGCGCTGCTCGGCCTGGGCCTGGTGATGCTGGGCAACGTGCTGGTGTTTCGCAAACCCCGGCCGGTGCTGACGCAGGCCCGCGCCTAGGTGCCGCGAATCAGCTTGCGCAGCATGAAGCGATTGGGGTGGCTGGCCTCGGCCACTTCGCGCGGCACCGGCAAGGGCTCGCCGTTCAGCCAGGCGGCGATCAGCTCGCCTGACAGCGGCGCCGTGATCAGCCCGCGCGAGCCATGGCCGCTGTTGATGTACAGGCCGGGCAGCCAGGGGCAGGGTGCGTCCGGCACCTGGCGGGCGTCCCTGGCCAACACGGCATAGGCCTCGGCGAAGGCCGACTGCTCGGCCAGTGGCCCGACCAGCGGCAGGTAGTCCGGGCTGGTGCAGCGGAAGGCGGCGCGGCCCTGCAGCGTGGCCGGATCGAGCGCCGGCGCACCCAGACGCTGGCTGAGGTCCGTGGAGATTTCCTCCAGCAGCGCCAGGTTGCCGGCGTGTTCGGCGACGCTGGGCGTGAGGTCGTCACTGTGAAAGTCGAAGCTGGCGCCGAGGGTGTGTTCCCCCTCTCGCGGCGGGGCGACGTAGCCTTCGGCGCAGACCACCGTGCGCAGCGCGCGGCTGGCGTCGCTGGCCGGCAGGCGGCTGATCTGCCCGCGAATGCGCTTGAGCGGCAGGTTCGCGGCCGGCAGCAAGCGGCCTATCTCGGCGGCGCAGGCCAGCACCACGACAGGCGCCTCGGCCAGCACGCCGCTGGCCCCGCTGACCTGCCAGCGGTCAGCCTGGCGCTGCAGGCCCAGCGCCTCGCGGTAGGTCTGCAGGCTGATCAGCGGGTGCTGCACCAGGTGCCGGCACAGCGCCGGCGGGTGCACCCAGCCGGCATCGGGGTAGAACAGACCACCGGCGGGCAGGGCGACAGCGGCGCGCTGCTCGGCTTCGGCCTGGCTCAACGGCTGCAGCAGGTCGGCGGGGAAGGCGGCGGCCAGTTTGCCTTGGCGTTCGCCTTCCTTGGCGTCGAAGGCCAGCTGCAGCACGCCGCAGGCATCCCAGTCCTGGCCGCGCTGCAGGCGTTCGAGCAGGCGCCGGGTGTGGCCGAAACCGGCGACGATCAGGCGCGACAGCGATGTGCCATGGGCCGAGAGCTTGAGGTAGAGCACGCCCTGCGGATTGCCCGAGGCCTCGCGGGCGACGTCGTCCTGGCGTTCCAGCAGGGTCACCCGCCAGCCGCGCGCGGCCAGGCTGGCTGCCGTGGCACAGCCGGCCAGGCCGGCGCCGATGACCACGGCATGGCGTTCGGCGCTGGGCGGCTCGGGGCGGGCGAACCAGGGCGCGACGCCCTGGCGGTGGGTGTGCTGGAAAGGCCCGGCGAGCATCTCGCGCTTGTGGCCGAAACCCTTGACGCGAACCATGGCGAAGCCGGCTTCGATCAGCCCGCGGCGGACGAACCCCGCACTGGTGAAGGTGGCCAGGGTGGCGCCGGGTGCGGACAGCCGGGCCAGTTCGGCGAACAGCTCTGGCGTCCACATCTCCGGGTTCTTCGCCGGGGCGAAGCCATCGAGGAACCAGGCGTCGACCTGTGCGTCGAGCTGCGGCAGGCAGTCGAGCACGTCGCCGATCATCAGCGTCAGCACCACGCGGCCGCCGTCGAGCAGCAGGCGCTGGAAACCCGGATGGATTGCCCGGTACTGCGCCAGCAGCGGCGTGGCGAAGGGCGCCAGTTCCGGCCACAGGGCCAGGGCGCGCTGCAGGTCGGCGGCGCTCAGCGGGAATTTCTCGACGCTGACGAAATGCAGGCGGGCATCGGCCGGCGCGTGTTCGGCGAAGGCCTGCCAGGCGCAGAGAAAGTTCAGCCCGGTGCCGAAGCCGGTCTCGCCGATCACCAGGCTGCCGCCGGCCGGCAGGGCCTGGCAGCGCTCGCTGATACGGTTGTGGGCGAGGAACACGTGGCGGGTTTCCTCCAGGCCGTTGGCGCGGGAGAAGTACACGTCGCCATAGCTGCGTGACAGCGGCTGGCCGTGTTCGTCCCAGTCGAGCTGGGCGTTGTGCAGATCGGGCATGACGGGGTTCCGGGCAGAGCAGGCGGCGATTCTACCCGTTGTGCAGGGTGTTTTCCCGGCTCAGGTCAAGTCGCGACACTTCGGCGTCAGGCAAAGTCGCGGCCTATCCGTTAGGCTGTCATGACCATTCCAGGGAGGTCACTGCATGTTCGAATCCGCCGAAATCGGCCGCACCATCGACAAGGCCACGTTCGACGCCGAAGAGCCGGCGTTGCGCGAGGCGTTGCTGGAAGCGCAGTACGAGCTGAAGCAGCAGGCGCGCTTTCCGGTGATCGTGCTGATCAACGGTGTCGAAGGGGCCGGCAAGGGCGAGACGGTCAAGCTGCTCAACGAGTGGATGGACCCACGGCTGATCCAGGTCAGCACCTTCGACCTGCAGACCGACGAGGAGCTGGCGCGTCCGCCGGCCTGGCGCTACTGGCGTCAGCTTCCGCCCAAGGGGCGCATGGGCGTGTTCTTCGGCAACTGGTACAGCCAGATGCTGCAGGGGCGGGTACATGGGCGTTTCAAGGATGCCGTGCTGGACCAGGCCATCGACGGTGCCGAGCGCCTGGAGCGCATGCTCTGCGACGAGGGGGCGCTGATCTTCAAGTTCTGGTTTCACCTGTCCAAGAAACAGATGAAATCGCGCCTCGAAGCGCTCAAGGACGATCCGCTGCACAGCTGGCGGATCAGCCCGCTGGACTGGCAGCAGTCGAAGACCTACGACAAGTTCGTGCGCTACGGCGAGCGCATCCTGCGTCGTACCAGCCGCGACTACGCGCCTTGGTACGTGGTCGAGGGCGTCGACCACTACTACCGCAGCCTGACCGTCGGACGCATCCTCCTCGAAGGCCTGCAGGCGGCGCTGGCCAGCCCGCAGGGGACGAAGTTGCAGCCGCACGCCGCGCCGCTGATCTCCAGCCTGGACAATCGCGGCCTGCTGGCCAGCCTGGACATGACCCAGGCACTCGGCAAGGACGACTACAAGGAACAGCTGGCCACCGAGCAGGCGCGTCTGTCCGGCCTGATGCGCGACAAGCGCATGCGCAAGCACGCCCTGCTCGCGGTGTTCGAAGGCAACGACGCGGCGGGCAAGGGGGGCGCGATTCGCCGGGTCACCGGCGCCCTGGACCCGCGCCAGTACCGCATCGTGCCGGTGGCCGCACCGACCGAGGAGGAGCGAGCGCAACCCTATCTGTGGCGGTTCTGGCGGCACATCCCCGCGCGCGGGCACTTCACCATCTTCGACCGCAGCTGGTACGGCCGCGTGCTGGTGGAGCGGGTCGAGGGCTTCTGCAGCGAAGGCGACTGGCTGCGCGCCTATGGCGAGATCAACGACTTCGAGGAAGAGCTGACCAGCGCCGGGGTGATCCTGGTGAAGTTCTGGCTGGCCATCGACCAGCAGACGCAGTTGCAGCGCTTCAAGGAGCGCGAGCAGATCCCGTTCAAGCGCTTCAAGATCACCGAGGAAGACTGGCGCAACCGCGACAAGTGGGATGACTACGCCGATGCGGTGGGCGACATGGTCGACCGCACCAGCACCGAGATCGCCCCCTGGACGCTGATCGAGGCCAACGACAAGCGCTTCGCCCGGGTCAAGGTCCTGCGCACCCTCAACGAGGCCATCGAGGCGGCTTTCGCCAGGGACTGATGCCTGTCGCGGCTGAAGCCCCTCCCACGGTTTCCGTGCGCATCGGCAGGCGCGCTGCGCATGGGCCGGAATGGTGGGGCGTCTGTAGGTACGCATTGGCAGGAACGGCGGAGTGTCTGTGGGAGCGGCTTCAGCCGCGATGCTTTTGATCGTCACGGGTGCCATATGGGCGACGGGGCCTGGCAAGTGCATCGGGCGGCCTTCGCCGCAGGCTCAGGCGCTATCGCGGCTAAAGCCGCTCCTACGGGTTGGTGTATATCGACCGGAACGGTGGATCGTCTGTAGGCGCGCATCGGCAGGCGCGCTGCGCATCTGTGGGAGCGGCTTCAGCCGCGATGCTTTTGATCGTCACGGGCGCCATCTGGGCGACGGGGCCTGGCAAGTGCATCGGGCGGCCTTCGCCGGAGGCTCAGGCGCTATCGCGGCTAAAGCCGCTCCTACGGGATCGTGCGTATCGGCCGGGACGTGGAGCGTCTGTAGGTGTGCATCGGCCGGAATGGTGGGGCGTCTGTAGCTACGCATCGGCAGGAACGGCGGAGTGCCTGTGGGAGCGGCTTCAGCCGCGATGCTTTTGATCGTCACGGGTGCCACCTGGGCGACAGGGCCTGGCGATGCTCTTGAACAGCGCAACTACCATCCGGGCTGGCCAGTCCCGGGCCATGCTTTCGGTCGAGCGGGCCTCGCCCCTGGTCCCATCGACCCGTATACGCCAGATCAATGATGGTCGCTTCCCGACAGTGGCTGGATTTATCTTCGGTGCATTCGCCATCCAATAACAACGAGGTGCGTCATGCGTGAAGTGGTGATCGTCGACAGCGTACGGACTGGCCTGGCCAAGTCCTTCCGCGGCAAGTTCAATATGACCCGGCCGGACGACATGGCCGCCCATTGCGTCGATGCCCTGCTGGTGCGCAACGGCATCGACCCGAAACTGGTCGATGACTGCATCGTCGGGGCGGGCTCCAACGAGGGCGCGCAGGGCATGAACATCGGTCGCAACGTCGCGGCACTCTCGCGCCTGGGCAATCCGGTGGCGGGCATGACGCTCAACCGCTTCTGTTCCTCCGGCCTGCAGGCCATCGCCATCGCCGCCAACCAGGTGGCGTCCGGCTGCAGCGAGATCATCGTCGCTGGTGGCGTCGAGTCCATCACCATGACCCTGAAAAGCATGAACATGGACAACCTGTTCAATCCGCTGTTGCAGCAGGACAACCCCGGCATCTACTACCCCATGGGCAAGACCGCCGAGATCGTGGCCAGCCGTTATGGCGTGACCCGCGAGGCGCAGGACGCCTATGCCCTGCAGAGCCAGCAGCGTACCGCGCGTGCCCAGGCCGCAGGCCTGTATGCCGACGAGATCGTGCCGATGGCGGTGAAGTACCAGGTCGAAGACAAGGCCACGGGCGAGAAGCGGATCGTCGACGGCGTGGTCGAGGCGGATGACTGCAACCGCCCGGACACCACCCTGGAATCCCTGGCCAAGCTGCAACCGGCGTTCGATCCGGCCGGCAGCGTGACGGCCGGCAACGCTTCGCAGCTCTCCGATGGCGCCTCCATGACCCTGGTGATGAGCCTGGACAAGGCCCTGGAGCTGGGCCTCACGCCCAAGGCGTACTTCCGTGGCTTCACCGTTGCCGGTTGCGAGCCGGACGAGATGGGCATCGGCCCGGTGTATTCGGTAACCAAGCTGCTCGCGGCCAAGGGCCTGAGCGTGGCCGACATCGACCTGTGGGAACTGAACGAGGCCTTCGCTTCGCAGTGCCTGTACTGCCGCGACACCCTGGGCATCGACAACGACAAGTACAACGTCAATGGCGGCTCCATCTCCATCGGCCATCCCTTCGGCATGACCGGCTCGCGCCAGGTCGGCCACCTGGTGCGTGAACTGCAGCGGCGTGAGCTGCGCTACGGCATCGTCACCATGTGCGTCGGCGGCGGCATGGGCGCCACCGGGCTGTTCGAGGCGTATCGCGGCTGACGAGGCGCTGTTCGGCGCCCGTGTCGCCACGGGCGTCGGAAACGCTGGGCAAGGCGTGCCCTCGGCGCCTGCCGCGTCGGCTTATTTTTTCCTGCCTGCGCTGCCTATAATCGGCCTCCGTCAGCCCCAGCCTGCGAGTCGCCGTCGATGCCCTTTGCCGAGAACCTGATCGCCTTCACCCTGGCAGCCAGCCTGCTGACCCTCACGCCGGGCATCGACACGGCGCTGGTGCTGCGTACGGCTGCCGTCGAGGGGCGGCAGCAGGCCTTGCGCGCCGCCCTCGGCATCAATGCCGGCTGCCTGCTCTGGGGCGCGGCGGTGGCCTTCGGGCTGGGTGCGCTGCTGGCCGTCTCCGAGTTTGCCTATAACCTCCTCAAGTACTGCGGCGCGGCTTATCTGGCCTGGCTCGGGCTGAACATGCTGGTGCGCCCGCGCACCTCGCTGGCAGCGGCGCAGGCCTCCGGCACGCCCGGCGCCAACTGGTTCCTGCGCGGTCTGCTGGGCAATGTGCTCAACCCCAAGGTGGGCATCTTCTACGTGTCCTTCCTGCCGCAGTTCATTCCGCACGGGCAGCCGCTGATTGCCTGGACCTTCGCCCTGGTGGGCATCCACGTGGCGCTCAGCCTGGTCTGGGTGCTGCTGCTGATCGGCGCGACCCGGCCGCTCGGCCACTGGCTGCGCCGTGAGCAGGTGATCAAGTGGATGGATCGCGGCACCGGCCTGGTGTTCGTGCTGTTCGCTGCACGTCTGGCCCTGAGCCGACGCTGAGTCCTGCCACGGCGGCGGCATGCTTTACTCTGTGCCGGCACAACAGACGACCAGGCGGTGACGATGGATCGGTTTCAGGAAATGAGGGTGCTGCTGGCGGTGACCGAAGCCGAGAGCTTCGCCGGTGGCGCCAAGCTGCTGGGCATCTCGCCACCCAGCGTGACCCGTGCCGTCGCGGCACTGGAGGCACGTCTGGGCACGCTGTTGCTGGCCCGCAGCACGCGCAGCTTGCGCCTGACCGAGGCCGGCCAGCGGTATGTCGAGGACTGCCGGCGCATCCTGCTCGAACTGGAGGAGGCCGAAGAGCTGGCAGCCGGTGGCAGCGTGCGGCCGCGTGGCCGGCTGACGGTGACGGCACCGGTGATGTTCGGCGAGCTGTTCCTGATTCCACGCATCGCCCAGTACCTCGATCTGTACCCGGAGGTGGAGATCAACGCGCTGCTGGTCGACCGCGTGGTGAACATGATGGAGGAGGGCATCGACATCGCCGTGCGCATCGGCTCGTTGCCCGAGGGCGATCACCCGGCACTGCAGGTCGGGCAGGTGCGCCAGGTGCTGTGCGCGTCCCCGGCGTTCCTCGATCGTGTCGGGCGGCCACGCCATCCGGATGAGCTGCGCAGCGCGCCCATCGTCATGCCCAGTGGCAGCGGGCTGCTCAGTCACTGGCAGTTCAGCGCGGCGGACGGCACCTTCGGTTTCACCCCCACACCGCGTTTCACCGTCAACTCCAACCAGGCGGCGATCAGTGCGGCGCGCCTGGGCTGGGGCTACACCCGTGTGCTGTCCTATCAGGTCGCGGCGGCGGTGGCCCGTGGCGAGGTCGAACTGGTGCTGGAGGCCTTCGAGCCGCCTGCGCTGCCGGTGCACATCATTCATCAGGGCGGCCGCCAGGTCTCGGCCAAGGTGCGTGCCTTCGTCGACTACTGCGCGGCGAGCTTCCGTGCCGACCCGGCCTTGCGGGCGGCCGGCCAGCCACCGGCGGCATGAACCCGTACCGCGAGATGCAGGTGTTTCTCGCCGTCGTTCAGGCGGGAAGCCTGGCCGCTGCCGCGCGGCAGTTGCAGCTGTCGCCGGCCAGCGTGATGCGCAGCATCGCCGCGCTGGAACGGCGCCTGGACAGCAGGCTGCTGCTGCGTGGGCCGCGTGGCGTCAGCCCGAGCGCGGCCGGTGAGGGTTTCGCCGAGCGCTGCGAGGGCATCCTCCTGCGCGTGGCAGAGGCCGAGCGCTCCGTCTCGGGGCTGCACGCGAACCCGGCCGGGCATCTGCAGGTGGCGCTGCCGTTGCTGATGATCCATCAGGTGCTGACGCCCATCGCCCTGGGTTATCTGGCCGCGTTTCCCGACGTCAGCCTGACCACCCTGGCGCGTGAAGAGCTGCCACGGCTGGTGGAAGAGGGCGTCGACCTGGCGCTGGTGGTCGGCCACCTGCCCAGCTCGTCCGGCTTCGCCGTGCCGCTGGGCCAGGTGCGGCCGCTGGTCTGCGCGGCGCCGGACTACCTGCAGCGCCGGGGCCGGCCGGACACTCCGCAGGCCTTGCACGCGCATCGCATCATCGCCACGTCCTCGACGGGGCATGTCGCCGACTGGCGCTTCGCCAACCAGCAGACGAAGCTTGCGCCGCGCCTGGTCTGCAATACCGCGCAGGCCGCGATTCGGGCGGCCGTTTCCGGCTTCGGCCTGACGCGCTGCCTCAGCTACGAGGTCGATCAGGAGTTGCGCAGTGGTCAGCTGCAGACGGTGCTGGACGACTTCGCCGCCGCGCCCCTGCCGGTGCAGCTGTACTACCGCGAAGGGCGCCGGGCTGCCGCGCGGGTGCGCAGTTTTCTCGATTTCGTGGTGCCGCGCCTGCGTGCCCACCCGGCATTCCGGGCCTGAGCGACTGCTTGATTGCAGAAAGTGAAATAGTGGATTGCCTTGGATGGGGATTCTTTTCATCGATGGATGAGGTGAACATGGCCCCATCGTCGCGAAGGCAAGTCGTCTCGCGGTGACCTTAGCCAACTCCAAGGAGTCATCGCCATGTCCCGTCCCGCTATCAAGCTGTACAACTTTCCCCGTTCCGGCCATGCCCACCGCGCCGAGCTGATGCTCTCGCTGCTGCAACTGCCAACCGAGCTGATCTTCGTCGATCTGGCCAAGGGCGAGCACAAGACGCCAGAGTTCCTCGCGCTCAACCCCTTCGGCCAGGTACCGGTGATCGATGACGGCGGCACCATCATCAGTGACTCCAACGCCATTCTCCTGTACCTGGCCACGCGTTATGGCAATGACGACTGGCTGCCCAAGGAGCCTGCCGCCGCCGCCCGCGTACAGCGCTGGTTGTCGGTGGCCGCCGGCCAGGTGGCCTTCGGCCCGGCTGCTGCGCGTCTGGTCACGGTATTCGGTTACGCCTTCAACAGCGAAGAGGTGATCAATCGCGCCCATGCCCTGTTCAAGATCATGGAAGGCGAGTTGAGCGACACCCCGTTCCTCACCGGTGACAAGCCGAGCATCGCCGACGTCGCCAACTACTCCTACATCGCTCACGCGCCGGAAGGCAACGTGTCGCTGGAGCCCTACCCGAATATCCGTGCCTGGCTGGCGCGCATCGAGGCGCTGCCGGGTTTCGTGCCCATGCCGCGTACCGCTGCCGGTCTGCAGGCCTGATCCACGCCCGCTGCCGGGTTACCGGCAGCACCTCTGAAGGAGGGCGCAACATGCAACAGCTCCCCAGTCACCGGCACTCGCCCTGGCATGCAGGTGAAAGGCAATTGCAGGAGAAGGTGGGCGTCGCCGAGCGCATGGAAGTGCTCGGGCAGAAGGTGATTCGCGACTATATGCCGGATCAGCATCGCGAGTTCTATCACCAGTTGCCCTTCATGATCGCCGCTGCCGTCGACGGCTCGGGCCAGCCCTGGGCGACGCTGATCGAGGGCGAGGAGGGCTTCGTCACCTCGCCCGATCCACGCAGCCTGTCGTTCGATCTCGACGCCATGGCGCTCGATCCACTCGACCCGGCCACCGCCGGCCTCGCTGCCGGCGAGGCCATCGGCCTGCTCGGCATCGAGCTGCACACGCGCCGGCGCAACCGTATCAACGGGCATATCCAGCGGGCCTCGGCGCAGCGCCTGGAGATCAGCGTGGAGCATTCCTTCGGCAACTGCCCGCAGTACATCCAGCTGCGCCACTACCAGCGGGTGCCCGAGGGGCGGGCCAGCGAGCGCCTGGATGCGCACGAGCTGGATGCGCGCAGCGCCGCGATGATCGCCAGCGCCGATACCTTCTTCGTGGCCAGTTACGTCGAACACGACGATGGCCGGCGCTCGGTGGACGTTTCTCACCGTGGCGGGCGCGCCGGTTTCGTGCGCGTGCAGGGCAATCGCCTGACCATCCCGGACTACGCCGGCAACCTGCACTTCAACACTCTGGGCAACCTCAGCGTCAACCCGCGGGCCGGTCTGCTGTTCGTCGATTTCAGCAGCGGTGACGTGCTGCAGCTGGCCGGGCGTGCCGAGATCATTCTCGACAGCCCGCTGATCAGGTTGTTCGAGGGTGCCGAACGGCTGTGGACCTTCGATGTCGAGCAGGTGGTCCTGCGTCCTGCGGCGGCGTCGCTGCGCTGGGCGTTCGAAGCCTACGCACCGACCAGCCTGATGACCGGCACCTGGGCGCAGGCCGACGCACGGCTGCGCGAGCGCGAGCAGCGCAACGCCTGGCAGCGCTGGCGCGTAAGCAGCGTGCAGCAGGAGAGCGCCGATATCCGCTCACTGGTGCTGGCACCCGAACTGGGCGATGCGCCACGCTTCGCCGCGGGCCAGCATCTGCCGATCCGGATCACCCGCGCCGATGGGCAGCAACTGCTGCGCACCTACAGCCTGTCCAGCGCGCCATCGGATGCTCACCTGCGTATCAGCGTCAAGGCACAGGGCCAGGTTTCCAGGCACCTGCACGAGCAGGTCCGGGTCGGCGACCTGCTCGACGTACGGCCACCGCTGGGCAGTTTCACCCTCGATAGCGACAGCCCCCGTCCCGTGGTGCTGATCGGTGCCGGCGTCGGCATCACGCCACTGCTGTCGATGCTGCGCGAGCAGGTGGCGCTGGGGCAGGGCAAGCGCATCCATTTCTTCCAGGGCGCACGTTGCCTGCGCGACCTGCCGTTCCAGGCCGAACTGCGTGAACTGCAGCAACGTGGCAAGGGGCTGTTGCACGTTCACCGCGCATTGAGCGCGCCAGAGGCCGATGCCGAGCTGGGACGTGACTACGAACAGCAGGGGCGGATCGATCTGCAGCAGATCAAGCACGCGCTGTCGTTCGATGACTACGACTTCTACCTGTGCGGGCCGGCGGCCTTCACTCAGACGATCTACGACGGCTTGCGCGACCTCAATGTGGCCGATGAGCGCATCCATGCCGAGGCGTTCGGCCCCTCGACGCTGACACGCCGCCAGGCCGGAGGGGCCAGTGAACCGGCCCAGCCGCCTGCGGCGAGCGAGCCGGTGCCGGTGTACTTCACCGCCTCGGCCAAGGAGGCCCGTTGGACACCGGGCAGCGGCAGCCTGCTGGAACTGGCGGAGAGCCGCGGGCTGACGCCTGAGTTCAGTTGCCGTGGCGGTTCCTGCGGTACCTGCAAGACGCGGCTGGTCAGCGGTGCGGTGCACTACCCGAATCCGCCGGCACAGCTGCCGGAGGGCGATAGCGTGTTGATCTGCTGCGCGGTGCCGGCTGCCAGCGAAGAGCGCCAGAGCCTGGTGCTGGACCTCTGAGCGAGGCCCCGGGCGCCTGTCAGGCCTCGCTGCTCATTCTCACGGGCGAGGTGTAGGTCTTGCTGCAGATGCGATCGCGTCCCTCGGCCTTGGCCCTGTACAGCTGCTCGTCGGCCCAGTTCAGGTGCTGCTCCACGCTGGCGCCAGCGTTCGGCGGCAGGGTCGCACTGCCGATGGACAGGGTCAGGACAGTGGCCACGTCCGAACTGCCGTGTTCGATGGCCAGGCGCCTGATGGCTTCCTGCAGGCGTTCGGCTACCTGGCGCGCGCCGGCTTCGTCGGTATCCGGCAGCAGGGCGGCGAACTCCTCGCCACCGAAGCGCGCGACGAGGTCATAGGGACGGTTCAGGGTGTTGGCCAGCGCCTGGGCGACGTCACGCAGGCACTGGTCGCCGCGCAGGTGTCCGTACTGGTCGTTGTAGCGCTTGAAGTAGTCGACATCGATCATCAGCAGCGACAGCGGCTTCTGCTCGCGCTGGGCCTGCGCTCTGGCCGCGTCGAAGCGCTCGTCGAAGCCACGGCGGTTGAGAATGCTGGTCAGGCCGTCGATCAGGGCCATCTGACGCAGGTAGTCGCCTTGCAGTTTCAGGCGCAGGTGGTTGATCACGCGAGCGCGGACCACCAGCGCGTTGAAGGGCTTGCGGATGTAATCCACCGCGCCGAGCTCGAAGCCCGTGGCTTCATCGTCCTCATGGCTCTTGCCGGTGACGAAGATGATCGGGATCTCGCTGGTTTCGGGATTGGCCTTGAGGCGCCGACAGACTTCGTAGCCGTCCATGCCGGGCATGACCACGTCGAGCAGGATCAGGTCAGGGCGCAGTTCACGGCTGATGGTCAGTGCCTGTTCGCCATGGGTGGCCATGAAGACATCGCACTCGGGACGAAACAGCTCGTGCAGAACCCGGATGTTGATTGGCTGGTCATCGACCACCAGCAGTTTTGGGCGTCCATGGAAAAACGGTTTCAGGCGCTCCAAATCAATCCCCTATGGCAGAGTGCTGTAAATCTTGAAGCAATCGCTTGGCTCGCTCGAAGTCAAGGGAGGTCACGGCCTGACGCAGCGCATCGAACAGGCTGTCGAGATGTTGTGGTGCATGGGCAGCGAGTGCCTGCACGGTCTCCAGCGCTGCAAGGTTGCCCGTATCGAGTTGTACCTTAAGCGCTTCCACCTCCTGCGTCCACAATCCAGTGGTTGCTGGCGCGGCTGGGCTGGCCGGCTCCTCGGGGATGGCGAACATCGCCTGCAGACGGGCGTGGCTCTCCTGCAGCGACTGCTTGAGCTCGCTCAGCCAGTCATCGTCGCCATAGGCGCTGTCCGGGGTCTGGGCGAAACGCCGTTCCAGCTCGGCGAATCGGGCGGACAGTTCCATGGCGCCCATGGTGCCGGAAGTGCCCTTGAGGGTATGCAGGTCCTTGAGCATGGCCGGCAGATCACGTGCCTGCCGGTGCGCCTCCAGTTGCGTCAGCTGCTTGTTCAGTTCGTCCGGGAGCAGGACCAGCATCGAGCGCAGCAGGTTCAGGTTGCCGCCGAAGCGCTTGAGGATGGCTTCGGCACCTTCCACTTTGCCCGGCGGCTGCGGGGCGCTCGCGGCAGCGTCGTCGAGGCCGCACCAGGTGCGGATCACGGCGACCAGCTTTTCGATGTCGATGGGCTTGCCCACATGGTCGTTCATCCCGGCCGCAAGGCAGGAGTCGCGGTCGCTGTTCGACGCGTTGGCGGTCATGGCGATGATGGGTTGTGCCGGCTGCCCCGACTGCTGGCGGATGCGTCGCGTCGCCTCCAGCCCGTCGATATCGGGCATCTGGATGTCCATGAGAATGGCGTCGAATGGCGGCTCGCTGCCCAGCGCCAGTTCGACACCCTGCAGACCACCTTCCGCCAGGCTGACCTCGGCACCTTCGCCGATCAGCAGTTCACGCGCCACCTGACGGTTGAGGGCGTTGTCCTCGACCACCAGCAGGCGCAGGCCCTGCAGGCGCTGGCCCAGCTTGTAGCCCGGAACGGGCAGGGCGCGACTGTCGCCGTGACGTGCGCTGAGGATGCTGGCGATCAGCTGGCGTGGGGTCACCGGTTTGGTGAGGAAGCCGGCGAACGGGGCGTCGGCCTCGCTGTAGCGATCGGCCAGGACCTCGCGGCCATGGGCGGTGATCATGATCACCGTGGGCGGTGTGCGCTCGTTCCGCCCCTGTGCCCGCAGGCGCTGGGCCGCTTCCAGGCCGTCCATGCCCGGCATGCGCCAGTCCATCAGCACGATGTCGTAGGGCGGCTCGGCCCGCTGCACCTGGTCCAGCGCCTCCTGGCCACCGACCGCAGTGTCGGCCAGCCAGCCCAGGCTGTGCGCCGTCTGCTGCAACAATTGCCGGGCCAGCGCGTTGTCATCGACGATCAGCAGGCGCAGGCTCTCCGACCGGTCCGCCGGCTCGGCCAGCAGATTCGCCTGCGCGCCAATGCCAAGCTCGATCTCGAACCAGAAGCGGCTGCCTTCACCCTGGCGGCTCTCCACCTGCAGCTCGCCGCCCATCAGCTCCACCAGGCGCTTGCAGATCACCAGGCCCAGCCCGGTGCCGCCGTAGCGCCGGGTAGTCGATGCCTCGGCCTGGGTGAAACCGTCGAAGATGCGCTGCAGCTGCGCCTCGCTGATGCCGATGCCGGTGTCGCTGACGGCGATCCGCAGGCGCACCTGGTGCGGCGAACGCGCCACCTGATGCAGGCTGACGACCACCTGGCCGGATTCGGTGAACTTCAGCGCATTGCCGGACAGGTTGATCAGCACCTGCTGCAGGCGCAGGCTGTCGCCGCAGAGCACGTCCGGCAGCGAGGTGTCGACATCGAACATCACCTCGATGTCCTTGTCGCCCTGATTGCCGGCCAGTACCACCGCCAGGTCGCTGAGCATGGGTTCCAGCTCGAAGTCGTGGAGGTCCAGCTGCAGCTTGCCGACCTCGATCTTCGAGTAATCGAGAATGTCGTTGAGCAGGCCCAGCAGCGAGTGAGCCGCTCCCTGGGCCTTGAGGATGTAGTCGAGCTGGCGCGGGTTGAGTTCGGTCGCCTGCACCAGCTGCAGCATGCCCAGTACCGCGTTCATGGGCGTGCGAATCTCATGGCTCATGTTGGCCAGGAAGGCGCTTTTCGCCGCGCTGGCGGCATCGGCCTGTTCCTTGGCGTGGCGCAGACGTGATTCGAGCTGCAGTTGGGCGGTGATGTCGCGGT
Source organism: Pseudomonas sp. BMW13 (assembly GCF_013357275.1). Lineage (NCBI taxonomy): Bacteria > Pseudomonadati > Pseudomonadota > Gammaproteobacteria > Pseudomonadales > Pseudomonadaceae > Pseudomonas > Pseudomonas sp. BMW13. The sequence continues at coordinate 125,845 of NZ_SUKD01000022.1, forward strand.
TGATACCCGTCACCTTCGCCGGCCGGCCCATGGCGTCGTACTCGACGTGGGCGCCGGCCTGGATATGCAACACCTGGCCATCGGGCCTGACGATGCGGAACACCACGTCGAAGGTCGAAACCCGGGCGAGGGCCTCCTGCAGGCTGGCCTCCATGGCGGCGCGATCCTCCGGGTGGATGCGTGCCTGCCAGTGCCCATAGCTGAGGCCTTGCTCGCGCTGCGACAGTGGGTAGTCGTAGAGCTCGAACATCCGCTCGTTCCACTGCAGCTGGTCATCGCCCGGGATCCAGGACCAGATGCCCAGCTCGGCCACCTCGGCTGCCATGGCCACCTGATCCCGCGCGGCGAGCGCTTCGCGGCGCAGCCGCTGTTCTTCGGAGAGGTCGAGCGCGATGCCCAGGTAGCCGGTCAGCTGTCCGCCGGTGTCGCGCATGGCGGTCACCATCAGCGTCACGGCAAGCCTGGAACCGTCCTTGCGGATATAGGACCACTCGCGGCTCTCCGCGCCCTCCAGCTCCGACTTGTGCACGAAGACGCGAAAACCGCTGATCGGCTGGCCGTATTCCTCGCTCAGTTCGCGGCTGCGCGCCTCCACCTCCTCGGGCAGGTGGAACACCGCCGGCTTCTGCTTGCCGATCATCTCCTCGGCGCTGTAGCCCAGCAGGCGTTCCGCGCCGCGATTGAACACGCGGATGGTGCCTTCCAGGTCGGTGGCGATGATCGATACCTCGGAGGCCGACTCCAGTACGTTGTTCAGCAGCAGGTTGAGCTCGCTCAGCTCCTGGGTGCGTTTGCCCACCTGTTCTTCGAGGCTGGCGTTGAGTTCGAGAATGCGTGCCTCGGCGGCTTTCTGCGCCGAGATGTCGCGCACGGTCTTCGACAGGCCGGTCAATACGCCACTGGCATCGATCAGCGGGGAGATCGAAGCGGAAACGTCCACCAGGCTGCCGTCCTTGCGATGCCGCTGGGTATCGAAGTTGCCGATCGGCTTGCTGGCCGCAACGTTGGCGAGGATGTTTCGTTCTTCCTGAAAAAGGGCTTCGGGCACGATCAGTTCGATCAGCGTATGGCCGATGGCCTCCTGCGCGGTGTAGCCGAAGATCCGTTCTGCGCCGTGGTTCCAGCTGATCACCGTGCCATCGAGTGACTGACCGATGATGCCGTCGCTGGAGCTTTCCACGATCGCGGCGGAGCGTGCCTGTTCGGCGAGGATCTGCCGATGGCGCTGGCGATTGACCAGCAGCACGCCGGCGAGGCTCGCCAGCAGTAGGCTGACCAGGCTGCCGACCAGCATCACCAGGCGCGGCGAGGCCTGGTGCAGGCCGGCGACGAAACCGGGGTGGGCCAGCAGTTCGACCTGCCAGTCGCGCCCGTAGATATGCCGTGATACCGCATGCCGAGCGATGACAGGGGCATCGTCGCTGGCTTCGCTGGCGTAGAAATCGACGACATGCCCGGCGTCGGTGACGTCGCTCAGCTGTAGCTGCAGGCCGTCGTTGCTCAGTTTCAGGCCTTGCAGGACCTCTTCGGTCAGCAGCGGGGCGTAGCTCCAGCCGATGCCCTTGGCCATGCGCTCCTCGACGCTGTCCGGGGTGACGGCACCGCGATAGATCGGCAGCAGGATAAGGAAGGATTGCAGGGGATTGCCGGTCGCCTGCACCAGGGTGATGGGCCCGGTGATACGCACCTCGCCGCTGGTCAGTGCGGCGAGCGCTGCGCTGCGGCGGTTGTTTTCCGAGGCGATGTCCAGGCCGACGGCGGGGAGATTCTGCTCGACCGGCTCGATGTACTGGATGATGAAGCGCTCGCCATCGTGTGGCGTCAGCTGGCGAATCTCGAAACCGGGCATGTCGTCGGCGCGGGCCTGGGCGATGAAGCGCTCCTGTTCCGCTGCCGGCACCCGCCGGATGAAGCCGAAACCACGGGCGCCGGGAAACTCGCGGTCGACGTCGCGCGTCTTGCTGTAGCTGAGGAAGCGTTTGCGGGTGATGCCGCCGTCACCGCTGGCCAGCACGGCTCCGCGTGCCCCGCGCAGGCCGTACTGATAGAGCTCGATGCGCTTGGTGACGACATCCGCGGCGCGCTCCGTGGCTTTGGCGAGTTCATCGCGGGCCTGTTTTTCGTTGGCCTGATGCACCCAACCGGCCACCAGCGCGGTAGCGGCCATGCCCGTTGCGAAAGTCAGCAGGACGATCAGTCTCAATGTGGTTTCTTCTTTTCTGCGAGGTGATCAGTTGTGCTCGAGTGCTGGCAGCAGATCCAGGTTCTTGCGCAGTTGCTCGAAGGGCATGGGGCGGCAGTAGAGGTAACCCTGCATCAACTCGCAGCCCAGTGCGAGCAGTTGCTGCGACTGTTCGCTGCACTCCACGCCCTCGGCGACCAGCTCCAGGTCCAGTGCCTGGCCCATGCGCACGATGGCCTCGATGATCGCAGCATCGCTGCGATCCGTCAGCATGTCGCGCACGAAGCTCTGATCGATCTTCAGCACATCGATCGGCAGGCGCTTGAGGTAGGACAGGCTCGAATAGCCGGTGCCGAAGTCGTCGATGGCGATGCGCACGCCCATGTGCTTGAGCTCGTCGAGCAGGGCCCGGGTCTGGTCCATGTCGCGCGCCAGCACCCCTTCGGTGATCTCCAGTTCCAGCAGTTCCGCTGGCAGGCCGGTGTCGTTGAGCACTTCCTTGATCATGTCGAGGAAGGACTCCTCGCGGAACTGCACCACCGAGATGTTGACCCCGACGCACAGGCGTTTGCCCTGGTCGAGCAGCAGCTTGGCATCGTGGCAGGCCTGGTGGAGGACCTACTTGCCCATCGGTACGATCAGGCCGGTTTCTTCCGCCAGCGGGATGAACTCGGCAGGGGAGACCAGTTCGCCGTCGGCTCGGCGCCAGCGGATCAGCGCCTCCATGCCGCAACTCTGCTGACGACTGACATCGAAACGAAGCTGGTAAAAGACTTCGAAGACCCCCGACTCCAGCGCGCTGCGCATGTGGCTTTCGAGCAGGTGGCGGGCTCTGGCATCGCTCTCGATGCTCTGGGAGAAGAAGCGATAGCGGTTGCGACCCTCCTGCTTGGCCTGGTACATCGCGGCATCGGCCTGGCGATAGAGGGATTCGAGGTCGTCGCCGTCATCCGGGAACACGCTCACGCCGATGCAGGCGGACAGGTCGAAGCGACTGCCGGCGATGTTCATCGGCATCGCGATGACTTCCAGCAAGCGCTCCACGTAGTCGCTGATCACCTCCGAGCGCTGGATATCGGTCACCAGGATGACGAACTCATCACCGCCCTGGCGGCTGACGGTGTCGAGGTTGCGTGATACCTCGGTCAGGCGTGCGCTGACCTCCTTGAGAATCAGGTCGCCCGTCGAGTGGCCCAGGGTGTCGTTGATGCCCTTGAAGTTGTCCAGGTCCAGCAACAGCAGGGCGAGGCGGCTGCCGCTGCGCCGCGCTTTCTGCAGCATCTGCTCGGCGCGGTCGCGCAGCAGCATGCGATTGGGCAGGTTGGTCAGCGCGTCGAAGTAGGCCAGCCGCTTGGCTTCCGTCCGCAGGTTGAGGTGCGCACGGACATGGGCGCGCACCACGGGAATGCTCAGCGGTTTCTGGATGAAGTCGATGGCGCCTTGCTCCAGCGCCGCCACTTCATTCTCCGTCTGGGTGTGCGCGGTGACGAACAGGATGGCGGCATCGCACAGCTTGGCGTCGGCCTTGATCAGGCGGCACAGCTCGAAACCGCTCATGCCGGGCATCTCGATATCCAGCAGGACCACATCGGGCCGACAGAACCGTGCGACCTCCAGCGCCATGCGTCCGTCATGAGCGATATGCACCTGCGCCAGCTCACCGACCGCCTCTTGCAGGATTCTGATGTCGCTGGACTGGTCATCGACGATGAGAATGACGGGAGACGGGTCGAACCTGTTTTCAGACATGCAATAGCTCCGGAACTCCACTTTCCTGAGGGTGAGACTAGACCAGTTCGTGACATGTGCAGGGCGTTTGCGCCGTGGTTCATGGCAGATAGTCAGCCGGTGCAGGGAGGGCCCGACGCTGGCGGTGCCGCGGCGGATTGCCTGCTCCGTGGCAACTGCGAGATTCAGGGCGTTTGGCGTCGGACTGGCCAGGGTTTGGCGAGGGGCGACGCGCCCGGACGAGAGGGCTGCGCTGGGGGAAAAATCGGATGGGCGGTCGCACCGTGGATGGCTGTCGCCAGGCGCGGAAGGGCCCGAGGTTTCGGATCAGGGCCGACAAGGGCGCTGCAAAGCGGGAAGGCTGCTGCCGTTTTTCACGAAAACGGCAGCAGTCTCGGATCATCCTTGTGGCTGTGCCTCTTCCAGCGATCTGCGGTAGGCGTCGGCTTCGTCCTGCGAGGGGAAGATGCCGACCAGCTCCCCATTCTGGATCACATCCCAGACCACGGCTCCCATGGCGCGGGCTTCACGGGAAAGATGTTCGCTGTCACGCTCGTGCACGATCACGTTCATGCTTGTCTCCTCGAAATACGGATGCGGCGAAATGTCGCATTCCGTTTATACGCTTCGTTAGCAAGCTAATTAAACCGCCGATCTGGCAAAGGACTGTTGCACCCATGCAACGAGCGAAATGGATTTTTCGTTGTCAAGGGGCACTCGGCGCCGGCGCGTGGCCGTGGCATGCGGGGTCAGGCACGCCCGTATTGCTGGCGATATTGCCCGGGCGTCAAGCCGGTCAGCGCCTTGAACAGGCGCCGCAGATTGGTCGCGCTGCTGATACCTCAGGATGGCGAAGTGCTGACGTTCTGATCCCGGCCTGCCGCGCGCTGCGTCATCCAGCGCCGGTACTGGCGAGTCCGGAAGATGTCCTTCACCTGCTGCGTCAGCAGTGCCCACAACGGCGACACGCCGGGCTGGCTGTCCCGGCCCTGGCTGAGCTTGTGCAGCTGGTATTTCACCACTGCCATGTTCGCCAGCGAGGCCAGCACCTTGTTCTTCCAGGTGATCGGCGGCAGTTGCGGGGCGCTGCCCAGGCCGAGTTGCCAGTCGCGCGGCAGGTTCGGCTCGATGGCCAGCGCGGTGCCGATGCCGACCATCTCGATGCCGCTGGCCAGCACGTCCTGGGCGATCGGTGCGCGACGGATACCGCCGGTGACCATGATCGGCATGTGCGCCACCGCGCGAATCTCGCGGGCGAATTCGAGGAAGTAGGCCTCACGCGCCAGGGTGCGCCCATCGCGTGTCTGGCCCTGCATGGCCGGGGCCTCGTAGCTGCCGCCGGACAGTTCGACCAGGTCCACATCCAGCTCGTTGAGCAGGCGCACCACTTGCTGTGCGTCGTCGGCACTGAAGCCGCCGCGCTGGAAGTCCGCCGAGTTGAGCTTGACCGCCACGGCGAAGCCGGGTGAGACCACGCCGCGCACCGCCTTGACGATCTCCAGCAGCAGGCGTGCGCGGTTCTCCAGCGAGCCGCCCCACTGGTCGCTGCGCTGGTTGGTCAGGGGCGACAGGAACTGGTTGAGCAGGTAGCCATGGGCGGCGTGAACTTCCACCCCGGTGAAACCCGCCTGTTCAGCCAGGCGCGCGGTGCGGGCGAAGCGCTCGATCACGTCCTCGATCACCGCCTCGGTCATCGCCTGTGGCGTGGCGAAGCGCTTCGACAGGTTGCCCAGCTCCAGCGGCACCGCCGAGGGCGCCCAGGTCGGCTGGCCCAGGTTGGCCTGCATCTGCCGGCCAGGGTGATTGATCTGCAGCCAGAACTGCGCCCCCTTGGCGCGGCCAATGCGGGCCCAGCGCTGGAAGCGGGCCAGCTGCTGCTCATCCTCCAGCACCACGCCACCCGGCCCGGTCATGGCGCGCCTGTCGACCATCACGTTGCCGCTGATCAGCAGGCCGCTGCCGCCGTCCGCCCAGGCCTCATACAGGCGCAGCAGCGGTTCGGACGGTGCGTGGTCGGCGTCCGCCATGTTTTCTTCCATCGCCGCCTTGGCGATGCGGTTGGGAAGGGTCGAGCCATTGGGCAGGGTGAGACTGTCGAACAGATTCATGGGGGGCCTCCTCGGCTGAGCGTGAGGTGACCTTAACTTTAAAGTTCACTTTAATGTCAATGGCCCATTTCATCCCGGAACAGTATTTTTGCAGACGCTGAAGAAACAGCGTTCAAGCCGCTTGAGCCTGGGTGGCCGGCTCGTCAGCGAGTCGGCTGCCTGCCTACCTCTTCACGCGCTTGCCCGGCTCGTTCATCTCCCCCAGATTCATCTTCGACAGGACCCGCTTGGCGTTGGCTGCACAGTCCAGGTCACCGGGTTTGCTCTCGATCTCGTGGATCAGCGCGAGCAGGTGCGTCTTGCTCTGGGCGAGCCGCTGCTCCAGCGCTTCGATGTCGCGGACCTTGCCCTGCAGGGTGTCGAGCAGCTTGCCATGCTCCCATTGCGACAGGTCCTGCGGCAGCAGGCTGCGCAGCTCGTCGAGGCTGAAGCCGGCCTGCTGGGCGGTGGTGATCAGGTTGAGCACCAGCACGGCTTCTTCCGGGTAGCTGCGATAGCCGTTCGCCTGACGCTCCACCAGCTTGAGCAGGCCGATGCTCTCGTAGAAGCGGATACGCGAGGCTGCAAGCCCCGTGCGCGTCGCCAGTTCACCAATCTTCATCTCTGTCCCGCTACCCTGAATGGTCGTCCGATTAAGCCTAACTTTAACCTTCAGGTCTGGCCATGAGCGACCTCGGGTGCATGCGGGTTTGGCGAAATGTGCCCGGCAGGGTGCAATGCTTCGCGTCTATGCTTGTCTGACTTTTCAATCCGGCAAGTCTCCGGCTCGCGACAACTTCTTCACCAGGCAGACCATTTGAAGCGTTCGATACTCACCGCAGCCCTGCTGTGTCTGCTCCTGAGCCCGCTGGCCCGCGCGGATGCGTATCGAGTGATCACCGAAGAGTGGGCACCCTACAACTATCGGGAAAATGGCCGGCTCACGGGCATGGCCACGGAGATCGTGCGGGCGATCATGGCACTGAACGGTGATGACTTCGAGATCACCCTGCTGCCCAGCATGCGCACCACGCGCACGCTGCAGAGCCAACCGCGCACGATCATGTATTCGCTGTTTCGCACCCGCGAGCGCGAGCCGCAGTACAAGTGGGTGGGGCCGATCCTCGAAGAGTCCATCCATCCCTATCAGCGGGCCGATGCGTCACAGCCGATAGACACCCTGGAGCAACTGCTGCAGGCGCCACGTGTCACCACCCGGCATGCCGGCCTGGTTCCCGATGTGTTGCAGTCGCTGGGGTTCACCAACCTGGACAAGAGTGCGGCGGAGAGCTATCAGCTCTACCGCATGCTGCTGGCGGGGCGCACCGAGGTGATAGCGGGGGACACCGATGCCGGCGTGGCGTACTACTGTCGGCAACTGAACATCGCTGCCGATGCGCTGCGGCAGATCCCCGTCGAGCTGTATCGCTCGTCGTTGTACATCGCGTTCAGCCGGGACAGCGACGATGCCCTGGTCAGCGCCTGGGCCGACGCCCTGGAGCAGCTGCGCCTGTCGGGAGAACTCGCCCGCATCCAGAGGCGCTACGAGCAGATGCCGGGGCGCTAGAGCCAGGGCGCAGAGCCAGCCAGGGGCTCTGCGCGGGGTGGTGGGCTCGCTTCAGATCCAGCGATCGTTCTGCGCCGTGCGCTCGCCACCTTCTTCGCCGGTGTTGAGCACGCCACGGGGTTCGATGAGCATCATCTTCACCTCCTGCGCGGCGTAGGGCTTGTGCTCGACGCCGCGGGGCACCACGTAAAGTTCGCCGGCTTGCAGCAGTACGTGGCCATCGCGAAAGTCGATACGCAGCTGGCCTTCGAGGACGAAGAAGGCTTCGTCGGTGTCGGCATGCGAATGCCAGATGAAGTCACCTTCGATGCGGACCACCTTGAACTGGTAGTCGTTCATCTCGGCGACCACTCTGGGCGACCAGTGTTCGTCGATCAGCGCCAGCTTCTGCTGCAGGTTGATCGCTTGGGTGGCCGGGGTAGGGGATTGCTGGGTCATGCGGGGCTCCTCGTTCTGGTTGTCACCAGCCTAGCGAGGCGCCGCGGAGGCTTCTTGTACGATCCTACAGCTTGAGCATGCCGAGCCAGCGTGCCGGTGACAGGCCGAAGGCGCGGATGAAGTGGCGTGTCATGTGGCTCTGGTCGAAGAAGCCGGCGATCAGTGCGGCATCGGCCAGTGCCACGCCGGCATGTATCAGCGCGCGGCAATGGTCGAGGCGGCGCAGGGTGACGTAGCGGTAGGGGCTGGTACCGAACAGCGCGCGGAAATCCCGTGACAGGCTCCAGCGATCCCGGCCGCTGGCGTGTTCCAGGTCGTCCAGGGCGATGTTCGTGTCGAGGTGGGCATGGATGTAGGCACGGGCGCGCTCCGCTGCGACGTAGTCGAAGGCGCGGCGGCCGCGACGCTGGCCGGCCACGGCTTGCAGCGCGTGGGCCAGGTCATAGATGGCGTCGTCTTCCTCCAGCGTTTCGAACGCATGGTCCATGGTCTGCAGGAAGGACTCGCTGGCGTGGCGCAGGCGGATGTCGTCGGAGAGGCCGCCGGCGATGAAGGGCAGAGGCCGACCACCGAGCACCTGCTGGATCAGCACCGGGTCGATGTAGAGCATGCGGTAGCGAAAGCCTTCGTCGGTGCCGGCCATGCCGTCGTGCACCTCGTCGGGGTGCAGCACCAGCGTGCCGCCAGGCAGGCTGTGGCGCATGGCGCGGCGATAGCGAAAGCTCTGCACGCCGGACAGCGTGCGGCCGATGGCGTAGGTGTCGTGGCGGTGCGGATCGTAGCCGTGGCCGCTGAAATACGCCTCGATGCGCTCGATCCTTCCCGGCATCTGGCTATGCCGGACCCAGTCACGTTCAGCACTGCGTCGACTCACGGACGAGACTCCTGGCCATCGATGCGATGGCGGTTGACCCGCCACATGTTAAGGCAATGGCGTGCGAGAAGGCGATCCGTCGCCACGCTCGGCCTGCCTGCCGAGCATGCAGAACGTCTCGTCAACCTGGCGCCTGCCAGTCGCGCAGTGCATCCAGCACCACACGGAAGGCGGCCGTCTGCTGGCGCCGGCTCGGGTAGTACAGGTGATAGCCAGGGAAGCTGTCGGACCATGCCCCGAGTACCTCGGTCAGCGCTCCGCTGTCCAGATAGGGCCGTACCTGGGTATCCGGTAGCTGCGCCAGGCCTACGCCGGCCAGGCAGGCATCGAGGATCTGCAGCACGCTGTTCATGATCAGCGGGCCGCCGACACGTACGCGGAATTCGTTCTCGCCGCTGCCGAACTCCCAGGAGTAGAGGCCGCCGTGCGTGGGCAGGCGCAGGTTGATGCAGCGATGCGCGGTCAGCTCCTCCGGACGGCGCGGGGTACCGTACCGCGCCAGATAGCCAGGGGTGGCCACGGTGACCATGCGCATCTCGGGACCGATGAGAACGGCGATCATGTCCGCGTCGATGATCCCGCCCAGGCGTATGCCGGCATCGAAGCGTTCGGCAACGATGTCGGTGAGCCCGTAGTCGGTGATCAACTCCACCACCACGTCCGGGTAGGTCTCCAGCAGCGTCGCCAGCTTGGGCCAGACGACGTGGCGGGCAGCGAACTCGTCGGCGGTGATGCGCACCGTACCGGACGGGTGCTGGCGCAGATCGGAGATGGCGCTCAGGTGCGCGTCGATGCGCTCGAGCAGCGGCGCGATCTCGAGCAGCAGCTTCTCTCCCGCTTCGGTGCGCGTGACGCTGCGGGTCGTGCGCGTCAGCAGGCGCACCCCAAGGCGCTCCTCCAGGCCGCGTATGGTCTGGCTGACCGCCGAAGGCGAGACGCCGAGACGCGCGGCGGCGCGGGTGAAGTTGCGCTCCCGTGCCACCGCGATGAAAACCACCAGATCATCCATGCCGCTCGTGAACATTGTTAAGTACTGCTTCATGCCGAGTTAATTATTTTGCGTATACACGAATCAATCTGCCGTCGCTACCTTTGTCTCCTCGAGCAACGAATGAGGTGACCGACATGAGTGACAGCGATCTGGCCAGTGCCGACATGCAGGTTCACCGCGCAGGGTCGAGCCAGGCCATCGTCGGCCCGGCCGACTGGTTCACCGGGCGTGTGCGCATCGACCGCATCTTCAACGCGCCGGCTCCTGCGCGGGTTGGCGTCGCGGTGGTCAATTTCGAACCGGGGGCGCGGACCAACTGGCATACCCATCCGCTGGGCCAGGTACTGCTGGTGACCGATGGCGTGGGCTGGACGCAGTGCGAGGGTGGGCCGAAGACCGAGATTCGCCCCGGCGACCTGATCTGGTGCAACTGCGGCCGCCGCCACTGGCACGGTGCAACCGACAGCAGCGCCATGCAGCACATCGCGATCAACGAGTCGCTCGATGGCAAGCCGGTCGACTGGCTGGCGCCGGTGACGGACGCCGAGTTCCTCGCCGGCCCGGTGAAAAAGGACTGAGCCGCCGTCATTCCCTTCCCCTCAAACAGGAGCCTCTCATGGGCAACTACATTTTCGCGTTGAGTGAGCAGGTGCGCCGCCACCCGGTCAGCTATCGCAATCGCTTCGGCATCGAGCTGGCCGGCGACCTCTACCTGCCCGCTGACTTCCACAGTCGTGACGACTGGCCGGCGCTGATCATCGGCGCGCCTTATGGCGGGGTGAAGGAGCAGGGGCCGGGCGTGTACGCCAACGAGCTGGCCCAGCGCGGTTTCGTGGTACTGACCTTCGATGCCTCGCACAATGGTGAATCCGGCGGTTCGCCGCGGCGTCTGTCGTCGCCTGAGCTGTTCGTCGAGGATTTCCACGCGGGTGTCGACTTTCTCGGCAACCAGGCTGGCATCGCACGTGATGCCATCGGCGTGATCGGCATCTGTGGCTCCGGTGGCTTCGGCCTCAGCGCCGCGCAGGTCGACCCGCGCATCAAGGCCGTGGCCACCGTGAGTCTGTACGACATCTCGCGCCTGCATGCCGAGGGCTTTGCCGGCAGTCTGGACGAAGCTGCACGCAGGGCGACGCTGCAGGCCCTGGCCGAGCAGCGCTGGAGCGAGTTCGCCAGCGGGCGGGCGACGCTGGGCGAGCGCGGAGCACCGTTGCAGATCGATGCCGATACGCACCCGATAGGCCGCGAGTTCGGCGAATTCTATTCACGGCCACGCGGCTATCACGCCAATTCCAGCACCCAGTTCACCCAGACCTCGGCACAGGGCTTCATGAACTTCCCGCTGCTGGACAAGCTGCAGTGGATCTCGCCAAGGCCGCTGCTGCTGATCGTCGGCGAGCATGCCCATTCGCGCTTCTACAGCGAGGACATCTACGCCGCTGCCAGCGAGCCGAAGACGCTGCAGGTGGTGCCCGGCAGCAATCACGTCGACCTGTACGACCGTACCGATGTGATTCCTTTCGACCAGCTGCACGCGTTCTTCCACGACGCCCTGCAATGACCAGCAGCCGGCTGACGGGGAGCCGCCGGCCGACAGGGGTTGCACCGCACGTTGACTCAAGGAGATGTGATCAGCATGAACAAGCGGATCTTCACCGCGGCGCTTTGCGTCGCTGCCCTGCAGACCGGCCCAGCCCGCGCTGCAGAAACGGGCGGGGGCGAGCAGCAGATCGTGCGTGCCGGCACTCAGGCCTCGATCGCCGGCCCGGAGAGGTTCTTCACCGGCCGTGCGCGGATCGACCCGATCTGGCCGGCCGATGAGCACATCAATACCTCCGGTGCGCTGGTTACCTTCGAACCCGGCGCACGTTCGGCCTGGCATACCCATCCGGCCGGTCAGCGTCTGCTGGTTACCGCCGGCGTCGGCCTGACCCAGGAATGGGGCAAGCCGGTCCGGGTAATCCGCCCCGGCGACGTGGTCTGGTGCCCGCCAGGCGTCAAGCACTGGCACGGCGCGGCTCCGGACACGGCGATGACCCATATGGCGATCACCGCGACCCTGGACGGCAAGAACGTCAACTGGCTGGAGAAAGTGAGCGATGAGCAGTATGGCCAAACGCATCAGGACTAGGTCGGGCATGGCCATCGCTGCACTCGGCGTCGTTCTGGGCCTCGGCGAACCGGCGCGCAGCGCCATCGCCGAGGAGAACCCGGAGCAACCCGCCAGCAGCCGTGCAACCCTCGATTCACGTCAGCAGGCCATCGTGCCGATTGCAGCGTTCGCTGCCGCCGGTGATATCGCGAGGCTCAACGGCGCCCTCGAACAGGGCCTCGACCTCGGCATGAGCATCAGCGACGCCCGCGAGGTGCTGGTACAGCTCTACGCCTATGCGGGTTTTCCGCGCAGTCTCAATGCGCTGTCCGAGCTGATGAGGGGCGTCGAGGCACGCAAGGCCAGGGGCATCGAAGATGCGCCCGGGCGCGAGCCGAGTCAGCCCGTGCCCAAGGGCGATGCGCTGCTGGCTGCCGGCACGGCCAACCAGACCAGGCTGGCCGGAGCCGTGGCCGATGGGCCGTTGTTCGACTTCGCCCCGGTAGTCAACGAGTACCTGCGCGCTCACCTGTTCGGTGCCATCTTCGAACGTGACAACCTCGACTGGCAGAGCCGTGAACTGGCGACCCTGAGCATGCTCGCGGCACTGCCCGGCGCCGAGGCGCAACTGCAGGCGCACATGCGCATGAGCATGAACATCGGTATCAGTGCCGCACAGTTACGGCAGCTGAGTGAGGTGCTGGGGGAGCGCGTCACCGTCGAAGCTGCCGAGCGCGCCCAACAGGCGCTGCAGCGCCAGCTGAGCCCGTAACAGGTTTCGGCCCGGCTGGCCTTCGCACAGGCTAGCCGGCGCTCGGCAGGTGATCCGCAGGGTCGAAGCGCTCGCCGGTGTCCAGGCGAATTCCGCGCAGGTGCCGGGTGTGCAGGTACGAGGCATGCAGGGCCTCGGCGAAGTAGCTGATCAGGAGCGAGCGGCGACGTGCGCCGCTCGGGTTCAGGCTGCCCGCGTGAACCAGGTCGACATCGAACAGCAGGATGTCACCGGCCGACCCGCAGAGCTGCACGGCGAGGGATTCGTCAGGCGGCGCTCCCGGCTGCGTCCGATGGCTGCCGGGCACGATGCGGGTGGCGCCGTTGTCCTGGCCGTAGTCGTCGAGGTACACCAGGGCATTGGCGATGTCGCCCGGGCGTTGCTGTGACAGATCGCGATGCAGTTGCTGATGGCCACCGCCTGCCAGGGGTTCGCGGCCTTCTACCTGGGCGATGAAGAAACGCTCGCCAATCAACGCACTCACCCCCGCCAGAAGCAGCGGCAGGCGGCAGATGTCCAGGACCTGCGCATCATCGTCGAGCTGAGCGTGGCGCCAGTCCGCACCTCGCGGCACGGGCCACTGATCCGAAGGTCTGACGCGGGCATCGAACAGGCCGCGCAGCGCGTCCAGCCCATCCGCCGGCACGGCCTGGCGCAGCAGCACGTAGCCGTCCCGACGCAGGCGTTCATGGTCGATCATGACGTTGTCCTTCTCCTCGATGGCGGTCACGGGCCGCTCCCGCCGCGATCCTGCAACGGCAAATTCACCCACAGCCCGTGAGCAAGACTGCATACAATGCGCGCCTGATCATTTCGAGCCATGCACATGGCTGCCCCGAACGAGGAATACGCCCCATGGCCTCCCCAGACAAGCAGAAGAAACGCGCCCAGCGGGCCAAGGCCAAGGCCAAGCAGAACCGCATGGGCAAGCCGAAGAGTCACCCCATCCATCCGTTGCTGGCCAACGCGCAGATCGATGAGCCGTTCGATGATGTGGAGATCGACCTGAGCACCTTCGACTTCGCCGACATCAAGGAAAACGGTTTCGACCCGGCGCATTTCGACGACCTGTTCCAGGCGATGGCAGCGGCCGAGGGCATCAGCCTGCTCGCACTGTGCCTGGTGTTCCTGCAATACCCGGTGCTGGAACTGGTGGTTGCCGAAGAGGCGCAGGATGACGCGACCGATTTCATGATGGGCCTGCTGATCGCCTATCGTGCAGCCTTCCACGACGAAGACGAAGAGGCCGCCGTGACCTGGATCGGCAGCGACGCCTTCCAGGGTGCCTACAACGACGCCTCGACTATCCTGCAGCGGAAGAACGCACGTGGCTGATTCCCCCATCGTTCAGCCTTTCAATGCGGCCTCTATCCTGGCGATGTCGATCTTGCTCATGGTCATCATCGCCTCGAAGGCACGCCGGGCCGCCGCACGGTCCGGGCTGCCGATGGCGGCCGTGAGGATGCGCGGGGTGATCTGCCAGGAGATCCCCCACCTGTCCTTGCACCAGCCGCACTCGCTGGCCTGGCCGCCGTTGTCGATGATCGCCTGCCACAGGCGATCGGTTTCGGCCTGATCGTCGGTCGCCACCTGGAACGAGAAGGCCTCGTTGTGGCGGAACAGCGGGCCGCCGTTGAGTCCCAGGCAGGGGATACCCATGACGTCGAACCTCACCGTCAGCACATCGCCCTGCTGGCCGGAGGGGTAGTCGCCGGGGGCGTGGTGCACGGCCAGCACGGCGCTGTCGGGAAAGGTCTCGGCATAGAAGGTGGCTGCCTCCAGCGCGTCGCGGTCGTACCAGAGGCAGATGGTGTTCTTGCTGTTCATCCTGAATGTCCACGGTTGCAGCATGGACTCCAGAGTCTAGACGCGCGGCTGCGGATGGCGCATGAACCCGCGTGTTGTGCAAGCCGCGTCAGGAGCGGGTGCTCTTGCTGCTGTCCATCACGATATGGCTGGTGATGGACGAGACGTGGGGCAGGGTGCCCAGCACGTTGGTGTGGAAGTCCTTGTAGGCGCCGATGTCGGCTACCTCGACGCGTAGCAGGTATTCAACCGCGCCGGTGATGGTGTGGCACTCCACGACCTCGGGCGCCTCGGCGATGGCCCGTTCGAACGCTTCGAGGCTGGCCTTGGTGTGCTTGGACAGCCCCACCGTGAGATAGACCACGCAGCCGATGCCGAGTCGCGACCTGTCGATCACCGCCTTGTAGCCGGTGATCACGCCGCTGCGCTCCAGTTCCTGCACGCGTCTCAGGCAGGCGGAGGGCGACAGCCCCACCTGCTCGGCCAGCTTCACGTTGGTCTGGCGGGCGTCTCTGGAAAGCTCGTGCAATATACGTTGGTCTATTCGATCGATATTGGTCATATCTTGTGTTTCGTTCGCTATGGCATCAATGAATTGCAATCGAATTGCGCGCTAAGGGCAATAAAATTGTGCAATCGAAACCCAGATGGACATGACCCAGCCAATGACCGATACCAGCGTGCTTCTCTCGTTTCTGCTCTTCTGCGTGGTGATGACCGGCACGCCAGGCCCGAATAATGCGATGGTCCTGCTGGTCGGTGCGCGTGTCGGGGTATGGCGTGCGATGCCGCTGGTGGCGGGCATTTCCGTCGGCGTCGGCCTGCTCCTGGCGGCATTGGGGCTGGGCCTCGGCACGCTGCTGTCGGCCATACCCGGCTTCGATGTGGCGCTGCGTGTCGTCGGCGCAGCCTACATCCTCTGGCTTGCCTGGAAGATCGCCAGCAGTGGCCCGTTGCAGGTTCGTGATGACGACACCGCACCCATGGGGTTCTTCGGCGGGGTGGCATTCCAGTGGGTCAATCCCAAGGCCTGGGCCGTGACCATCAGCGGCGTGGCGACTTACGTACCAGCTGAGCATCACGCTCAGAACGTCCTCCTCGCGGCCGTGATCTTGCTGTTGGTCTCCGTGCCGTGCGTCGGCATCTGGGCCGTTGGCGGCGCGACGTTTCGCCGTCTGCTGATGCACCCACGCTATGCGTTGCTGTTCAACCTGAGCATGGCGTTGGTGCTGCTCGTGGCCACGCTGCCGGCGCTCGTGCAAAGCCTGGCGCTGTAGCGCCAGGCTCCGCATTGCGGCGGCGCCTGAGCGGCCTGCCCATGATTAAAAAAGAAGCCGCCCAACGAGGCGGCTCAAAGGGCCAACCCGAAGGGCCGGCAAGCAGGGGAGTAGCCCTGTTGTAGCGCGTGCGTCAGTGCGCCCGCACGCGAAGTCAGCGCACAGCCGCCAGATACAGGCCGCAGGCCAGCGCGATCAGTCCGGCCGGTATTGCCGTCAGCGATATCCTGTCGATCAGTCTGGACTGGGCAATGACATTGCCCAGATCGTCCCGTTGCGCGGCAGCATGCCGTTGCAGTACCGGCACCAGGCAGATCATGTTGCCCACTACGGCTATTGCACCGGCGACTACTTTCAGCGCGTAGATGCCATCGAAACGTCCAGGCTCGAAAAGCAGGATGCCGGTCAGCAGCACGACCAGAAAGGCGGGCGTTTCGAAGAACAGATCGATCTTGCGATGCAACTGGGCAACGGTGAAGCCGTGACTCCTGCTCTGGGCTCGGGTCCGTTCCAGCAGATATTCCACGGCTACCACCCCCAACCAGAAGGCAACGGCGAACAGGTGAAGCTGAAGCAACTGATAGTGGTTCATCACTTACCCCCTTGGTCTCGAACCAGACCAGGTGTCTGGTTGGGCTCGCCGACCCGGCGATCCGGGTGATCACGCTGAAGAAAACGCCTCAGGCCTTCTCGGGTTTCTTCGTGGTGGATGGACCGGTTGAAACACTCGGCCTCGATGCGTAACCCCTCGGCCAGAGGCTGGCCGAATCCACGCACTGCAGCTTCCTTGTCAGAGCGCATGGCTGGTTGTGGCAGTGCGCAAAGGAAGGTCGCCAATTCCATCGCGCGGGCCAATGAATGGCCCTTCGCGACGACCTCGTTAGCCAACCCCATGGCTAGCGCTTCGTGCGCGGAAATGACTCGCCCGGTCAGGATGAGCTCCATGGCCCTGCCCATGCCGATTATTCGCGGTAGTCGCTGGCTACCACCGTCAGCGAGTCCGATGTTCCAGCGTCGGCATGTCACGCCGAACGAGGCGTGTTCCTCGGCAATACGGATGTCCGCGAAACAGGCCCATTCCAGGCCCCCGGCGTACGCCACGCCGTTGACTGCCGCGATCACGGGTTTGTAGATGTCGGTCCAGCGGCTGGGGCCGAGAATGCCGGGGCGCTCTCCACGATCGTGTGCTGCGATCTCCTCGGCTGAAGATGGCACCAGGGTCAATCCTGCTTCCAGGTCGCCGCCGGCGCAGAATGCCTTGTCGCCGGCGCCTGTCATGATCGCGACCAGCGCCTCATCGTCGTCGCGAAAGCGGCGCCAGGCCTCGATCAGTTCTTCATGCGTGGTGGGGCCAATGCAGTTGCGTTTCTCGGGACGGTTCAGGCGGATGATCCTGATCGGCCCGAGGGCCTCGTATTCGATTTCGGTAAAGACCATTTCGGCGGCTCTCTTGTTGTTATCGGGACGCTTCAGTACCAGGTGACGCACTGTTCGACAGGGAAGCGTAGCCTGGGAGCGTGGATCGCCCGCTCCCCCGGTTGGCCTACTGCCAGGAGCATGATGGGGATTGCCTGGCGGGGCAGGGGCAGGACCTTCCTCAACCGCTTCTCATCGAAGCCTTCCATGGGGCAGGTGGCGTAGCCATGGCTCTGGAACGCCAGCATCAGGTTCTGCGCCGCCAGTGCGGTGGATTTCACCGCCCAAAGGCGCATCTGGCCCTGGCTGTTGGGTGTGCGCATGACCGCTTTGCGCAAGCCTGTCACGTACGTCAGGCCGCGCTTCAGCAAGCCCCTCCATCCCAGTTGCCCCTGGTTGTACTGGCGTGGCGCGCTCGTCGTGTAGAAGCGCTCGACGGCGGGCGGCACCTCGGTGGCGGGCCAGCGTTGCAGAATTTCCTGGCACGCGGACTTCCAGGTATCGGGGCGTGCCAGAACGGCAATGATCAGGGGCGCTCTGGCTGCACGTTGTCCCAGACAGACCGGGTGCAGGCGTTCGAGCCGCTGCGGGTCTGTGACGACGACGAACGACCATGGCTGAAGGTTGCATGAGCTGGGTGCCAGGACGGCGGTCTCCAGGCAATCCCTGATGACGGCATCGGGCACCTGCTGCCCGGTAAAGCAACGTACCGCACGGCGCCCGTCGACCAGCGCGCGAAAGCCGGCGGCTGTGCTATCTGTCGTCGTGCCGTCCGCCGTGGTCATTGCGCGACGCTCGCATCGGCATATGGGTGGGCGCTGCTATCAGCGCTGATCGCCTGGAACCAGTCGAGCATTTCATCCCAGATGTATGTGGAGGACGCTCTGAAGTAGCCCATGTGGCCGATGGGCTCACCCGTTTCGCCAGGCTTCAGGTCCTGGATCGCCAGGTCTGCATTGCGGTAGCCCTTGACGAACGCGTCCCGCGACGCGGGAGGTGCCCAGGGATCATCGACGGCGTTGGAGAACACGCAGGGCAGGCGAATGTCGGCATATTTCCTGGTCACAGCCTGCATGGACGGGTCGTCAAAGAAGTAGTGGGGGTGCGCGCACCAGCGTTTCCAGTCCTTGTAGACACCCAGCGGCAGGTCATCGCCCATGCCGAGAAGGCTCCAGGCCATATAGCCTTTCCAGGAAACGATCAGCGGCAGGATGGTGGACCACAGGAGGCGAACCTTGAACGCTTCTGCCCTGGGCATCCAGCCGGCCCAGCCGGCACCCGAGCCGAAGCAGTAAGCGGCGCTGACCTTGTGGTGATTGGGCAGCAGGCCGAGGCCATGACCGCCGAACGAGTGTCCCACCCAGTAGAGCGGCAGGTCGTCTGCCATGAACTCCACTGCCGCAGCCAGGTCCTGGAATCCCCAGTCCAGATAGGACATCTCGAAGCCCTTGAGCGACCTGGGTCGTGAGTCGCCGACGCCCCGGTAGTCAAGGGTCAGTACATTGAAACCCTGTGCACTCGCGTGTTCTGCGAAACGCCGATAGAAGCGCTGCTGAACGCCGGTGGCGCCGGCCACGATGAGGTTGCCCTTTTGCCTGCCACAGGCAGCGTAGCGGGTGGCTGCGAGACGATAGCCATCGCTGGCCAGCAGGCTGATCGGCTCGACCGTACCGGGATGCGCGGACAGGCGACTCATTGGTCTCGCTCCCGCGCATGGCTTTCGATCAGCGCTTTGCGCAGGACCTTGCCCACGGCGCTCTTGGGCAGTTCGTCGCAAAAGATGATGCGCCGTGGTCGTTTGTAGCTGACCAGGTGTTTTTCGCAGTGTTTCATCACGTGTTGCTCCTCCAGGTAGGGTTGGCGGCGGACGATATAGGCGACAGGCACTTCTCCGGCCTTGTCATCAGGTGTGGGTATCACCGCCGACTCACGGATGCCTGGATGGGCATTGAGGACGCGCTCGACCTCAGAAGGGAAAACCTTGAATCCGGAGCAGATGATCATCTCCTTCTTGCGGTCGATGATGCGGAGATAGCCGTCGGCATCGAAGGTGCCGACGTCACCCGTTCGAAAGAAGCCGTCGGAGGTGAACGCCGAGGCGTTGTCAGCCTCACGTTTCCAGTAGCCGCTCATGATTGCCGGGCTTCTGACGCAGATCTCGCCCTCTCCGATGGTGACCTCGCTGTCGCTCTCGTCACGCAGCGATATCTCGATTCCGCTGACCGGCAGGCCGACCGATCCAGGCCGGGAACGACCCGCCGGATTACAGGAAATCAACCCGGTTTCGGTCATTCCGTAGGCCTCGGTTATGTGGCACCCGGTAACCTGATGCCAGTGCTTGGCGGTAGCCTCAGAGACGGGCATGCCGGCGCCAAGGCAGATGACCAGCGAGCTGAAATCAAGGGCTCTGAACTCACCGTGCTCGAGCAGAGCGCTGTACAGCGTGTTCACGCCGGGAAAACTGCTGATGCGATGACGTGCCCACTCTCTGGCCAGGGCTGCAGTATCTCGTGGGTTCATCACCGGCACGGCCTTGCCTCCTCGTGCCAGGCTGAACAACAGGTTGCCGAGGCCGAGGATGTGGTAGAGCGGGACGGCCAGCAGCAGGACGTATTCGTGCTCGGCCCGACCGCTCAGATGCTGCCGCAATGCCGAGTACTGCTGTGCCACGTTGTGCAGCAGGGCACGATGGCTGATCGGGACGCCCTTGGGTTGTCCCGTCGTTCCGCCGCTATAGATGATGAAGGCGATCTGCCGAGCCTCGGGCCTTGCCATCTGTTCGCTGGCGACGGGGCGGGTCGATGTCACGCGCCGCCAGGACACCGCGTTCTCTACGGCTGCCGATTGTCCTCGAAGGCGTCTCTTGGCGATCCAGTTCACCAGCGGGCGCCTCCATCCCAGCATGTCGCCCGGGGTGACTCGGACCGAGATTGCGATGCCTGCCGCCTGTACTGCATGCTGCATCGGGCCGCTCATGGGGTCGAAAAAGAATACGGCCTTGACGTCGCTGTCCTGGAATATGTGAACCAGTTCCTGCCCGGTGTAGAGCGGGTTTACACATACGGCTGTCAGTCCTGCGCGGATGATGCCCAGGCAGGCAATGGGATGCGCCAGGAGATTGGGCAGGACAACAGCAACGCAGGCGCCTGGCTCGAGCCCCTGACGTGTCAGCCAGGCTGCGATCGAGGCACTCATGGCCTGCAGGTCGGCATAGCTGACATCCACGCCCAGGGCCGAAAGCGCAGCGGCTTCAGGCGCGCGAACAGCACCTCGGCGAAGCAGTTCATCCAGCGTGTCCAATGCCGGTTCATGCAGTTCGTTGTTGTCCTGGGTGCTCACGACCCTCAACCTGCTTTTCTCTTTCTTGTTCGGATGATTCATCGAGGGCTGCTCTGGCTGACCATGTGGGCATTGGCTACGGGTGTACGAGAGGGGCGAGGGCACGCCTCTCTCGCCAGGGCGGGTGCTAGCGGCCTTTGAACAGCGGCTCACGCTTCTGCAGCATGGCCATGACGCCTTCGCGCACGTCTTCGCTGCTGATCAGGCTGAACAGCAATGCGTTGAGCTGCGAAAGCGCTGCGTCATCGCCCTCGTCTCTGGCCTGGAAGGCTGACTGCAGCGTCACCTTGATCGCGAGAGGCGCTGCCTTGGCGATGCGCTCGGCATACTCGATGGCGCGGGCCAGCTCCTGGCCGGGCTCGACGACCTCGGTCAGCAGGCGCATGTTCAGTGCGTCGTTTGCGCCGAACTCTTCACCCGTCAGCATGTAGCGCATCGCGTTGGTCCAGCCGGCCGCTTGGGTGAAGCGCACCGTGGAGCCACCGGAAGGCGGAATGCCGCGCAGCACCTCCAGGTGCGCAAAGCGCGTGTTCCGGGCGGCGATGGCGATGTCCGCGTTGAGCACCAGCTCTATCCCGGCCGTCCAGCAGGTGCCCTGTACCGCAACGACGACCGGCTTGGTGCGGCGCGGTTTGGACACGCCCCAGGGATCGATGCCTGTGTCCGGGTATTTGAATCCGCCGGAGGCCAGCTTCGGCGTCAGTTCCATCAGGTCAAGCCCGGCCGTGAAGTGCTCGCCGTGAGCGAAGACCACCGCACAACGCAGTTCGTCGTTGCCTTCGTATTCGCCGAGGGCGAGGGCCAGGTCCGTGAGCATGGCGCTGTCGAAAGCGTTCCGTTTCCCGGCCCTGTCCAGACCGACCAGGAACAGGTTGCCGCGTTGTTCACGGGTGACGCGACCTGGGCCGCTATTCGCTTCGCTCATGAGATGCTTCTCCTGCGATGGGTTAGGCAGTGAATTATTACTTACCGAATGTTCGGTTTGAGAAAGCTAACCAAACATTTGGTAAGCGTCAAATTGAGAAGACATGGCTTATGTCGTATGATCAGCCCGCATTATCGAGAGCAGGAAATGTCCGTGCGTCCGTCAAAGATTTCTCGCGAAGAGCTGCTGCAACGTTGCGCCAACACCTTCAAGCGCCTGGGCTATCACGGCACCACGATGGATGCGCTGTCGACGGCCTGCGGCCTGACCAAGGCATCGTTCTATCACCACTACCCCAACAAGGACGCGTTGTTGAAGGACGTCCTGGGGTGGACGCACCAGCGTCTGAAGGTGTCGTTGTTCTCGCTCGCCTATGAAGAGGGGAGCCCTCCCGAGGAGAGGCTGCATGACATGGGGCAGAAGGCGAAAAAGCTGTTCCAGGACGACTCCATCGGCTGCCTGATGGGGGTCATCGCCGTTGATGCCAGCTACGGCCGAAAGGAGTTGATGGAGCCGATCCGCGCATTTCTGGACGACTGGATCGCCGCATTCGCCAAGCTCTTCGAGCCAGGAGATGCCGCTGGCGCTGAACCCAAGGCCAGGCAGCTCGTTGCCGATTACGAAGGGGCGATTCTGCTGGCGCGAATCTACAACGACCCGTCCTATATCGACGCGGTAACACGGCGAGCCATCGAACAGCTCAAGCCGACTGACTAGGAACCTTGTCCCCTGGGGTACCAGCGGACTGGGTATTGGTCAGCATCCCTCACCTGAGTGATTCCCTGAACGGTACTGGATATGCAGAAAGCAACGTCGCTGATCGATGAGATTGCCGCAGACCTGAACGGTCTGGAGCAGATGGAAGCGCTGCTTCGCTCACCGAGGAAAGTCGGGATATTCGAGTCATTGAAGCTGGAGTTCGCCGAGGTGACCAAAGGGCGTGTGGTGGTGGCCGGGATCCCCGACGCGCATGCCTACAATCCGATCGGGACGGTGCACGGCGGGTACGCTGCGACGATGCTGGACTCGGTCTGTGGCTGCGCCACCCACACCCTGCTGCAGGCCAACCAGGCCTATACCACCCTGGAGCTGAAAGTGGCATACCACCGTCCCATCACCCGTGACACCGGTCAGGTGCGTGCCATCGGCGAGGTGATGAGCGCCGGCAGGCGAGTGGCCTTTACCGAAGCCCGCATCGTGGACAGCCAGGACAGGCTCCTGGCCTCGGCGACCTCCACGCTGCTGATCATGGAAAAGCCAGCTTCGGGCAAGTGAGTGTCGGCGTCGGGCCTGATCTTTCAGGCCCCTGTGCAGGACTCAAGTCGAGCTCTCCAGCGCCCGCTGGAGTTCCTGCCATATGGCGTTCAGGGGCTCGGCACTTCGCGCGGCACGACACAACGCAACCGAGCCCTCGATCGAGGCGATGACCAGCACTGCCAGGCTCATTGCTCGAGCCTCCGACGCGCCGGAACTCAGCAGCGACTGGCTGATGATGCCTTGCCACTCGCGGAATATGGCGTTGGCCTGGTCCAGCAACTGCTCGTGGATCCGGTGATCCTGTTCCGGGCTGGCATCCCCGCGCTGCTCCGACGAATACTGCTCGACGGCCACGGCGAGCACCGCACAGCCGGCCTGAAAGTCCGTCTCCTCCAGCATCTGCCGCCACCTTGCGACGAAACATTCCAGGCCGACCACGGTGCCGTGCCGGGCGAGAAGTTCTGCCAGAGGAATACTCACCTCACGGCCTGCATGCTCGACCGCCGCCTCGAGCAATTGCTGCTTGCCCCCTGGGAAGTGGTAGGCAATGGACCCCCTTGGCGTAGCGGAGTGGCGGACCACCTCGCGAACGCTGGTGGCGCATACCCCGCGTCGGCGCAGCAGGTCCGCAGCGCCGAGGATCATCCGATCGCGTGTCGATAGAGTCATGTTTTGATTATGCCATCTGTCATATTTGATGTAGTCTCAGTCGCGGCACTATGTCACGTGGCATAGTCGTCTTCCACCCCTGTCCGCATGAGGCGACAACAACATGAATACCCGCCCGCTGCTTCCCAACCCGATTACCTCGATATCCAGAGCGTCGCTCGATACCCCGGATGGCTGGTTGCCATACCCCCTGGGAGACGATGTCCTCGAGGGCCAGCCCGATACCAGGATGAAATTGCTGCGTACCGTGGGTGTGAAAACGCCACACAAGTCGGTGGCTTTTTTCACCTCGCAGCCGGCAAAGTTTCACTGGCGGTTCGACAACGATGAAGCCTTCGTTCTGATCGAGGGAAAGATCGTGATCACCATGGATGATGGCGAGCGCCATGAGATGGGACCTGGGGATGCCATCTCGATTCCGGCCGGGCGAACCGGTGTGTGCGAGGTGCTCGAGTTCAGCCGGAAATTCACGGTCGTCACCAGCGGCGCCCAGGATTGATCGGGTCCACTCCATCGTTTCGTCGATGAGCGATGTGCCGCAGCGCAGGCCACACAGTGCTCGGGCCTGGCTTCGGCCTGTATCGACGGCGTTGCTGCTGACCCAGGACGAAGCGGTGGGGGCTACCACCGCTTCGTCTCCAGGCAGGCGTTCCTGCGGTCGCCATTCTGCAAGGCCTGGAACAGGCTCTGCTGACGAGGACGGGGAGGTCTCCCGGGCTCAGTCACCATCAGTCAGGCGCCCGTGCTGAAAACATCGAGCGAGCTACCCGGTCGTGCCATCTGTCGGCGAGGGCGAATTGTTCAGGCGGAGGTCCGGGGCATGTGCCCGACGGGCGGCTTAACGCTGAATTGACATATCGGTAAATCTCGATATTATCGCGGCATGGACCTGATCAGCATATTCAAAGCCCTGTCGAACCCTACGCGCCTCGAGATCCTCAGAAGGTTGAAGGATCCCGAGAAGGGCTTTCCTCCGCAGGATGAAGGGGACGTGCACACGGTGGGTGTCTGCGTCAGCAGCATCCAGGAAGGTGTCGGTCTGTCGCAGTCGACGGTGTCCGATTACCTGGCGACGCTGCAGCGAGCGGGGCTGGTGGAGGTCCGTCGTGTCGGGCAGTGGACCTACTACAAACGCAACGAAGCGAACATCAGTGCGCTTGCCGAGTTCCTTGGCAAGGAGCTGTAATCTTTTGATCTGATATATCGATATTTTCCGATATCCCTTTTTCGCGAAGTGAGGATTGAAGATGGCCTGAGAGCAGGAAATTCCGTGATCTTTTTGCGTTTATATATCGAAAAATCTCGATATCCCTTTTTATCGAAGCGAGGAAATACCATGAAAGCGTTGGTTCTCAACTCATTTGGCGGCCCGCAAGCCTTCGAGCTGCGCGACGTGCCCAAGCCAGTGGCGCAGGCAGGGCAGGTACTGGTGCGGGTGCATGCAACGTCCATCAATCCGCTGGACTTCCAGGTCCGGCGCGGTGATTACGCCGATCTGGTGCCATTGCCGGGCATTACCGGGCATGACGTCTCCGGTGTCGTCGAAGCGGTCGGGCCGGGCGTGACGAGCTTCGCGCCGGGCGACGAGGTCTGGTACACGCCACAGATCTTCGACGGTCCGGGAAGCTATGCCGAGTACCACGTCGCCGCCGAAGGCATTGTCGGCAAGAAACCGGCGGCGCTGAGTCACCTGGAGGCCGCCAGCCTCACCCTGGTCGGTGGCACGGCCTGGGAAGCACTGGTGGTGCGTGCTGCGCTGAGGGTGGGCGAGCGCATCCTCGTGCATGGCGGTGCCGGTGGCGTCGGCCATGTGGCGATCCAGCTGGCAAAGGCCATGGGCGCCAGGGTGTTCACCACCGTGCGCGAGGCGAACGTCGAGTTCGCCAGAGGGATGGGGGCCGACGTGGTCATCGACTACGAGAAAGAGGACTACGTTGACGCCATCCTGCGGGAAACCAATGGCCAGGGCGTCGATGTGATCCTCGACACCATCGGCGGCGACACGCTGTCGCGCAGCCCCGATGCGCTCGCGCAACTGGGGCGCGTGGTCTCGATCGTGGACATTGCCCAGCCGCAGAACGTCATCCAGGCCTGGGGCAAGAACGCCAGCTATCACTTCGTCTTCACCCGGCAGAACCGCGGCAAGCTCGATGAGCTCCGTGCCCTGGTGGAGCGTGGCCAATTGCGGCCGCATGTTGGCGCCGTCTATTCGCTTGCGGACGTTCCACGT
Source organism: Pseudomonas sp. BMW13 (assembly GCF_013357275.1). Classification (NCBI taxonomy): domain Bacteria; kingdom Pseudomonadati; phylum Pseudomonadota; class Gammaproteobacteria; order Pseudomonadales; family Pseudomonadaceae; genus Pseudomonas; species Pseudomonas sp. BMW13. The sequence continues at coordinate 151,495 of NZ_SUKD01000022.1, forward strand.
GCCCATGCGCTGCTGCAGAGCCCCAACAATGGCCTGCGCGGCAAGATCGCGATTGCCATCGAGCCCTCACTGCTTTCGTCAGCGCACTCGACCGTTCAAGCCACCCCGGAGGCAACCCCATGATTCACGAGATTGCGCTGCTGCCCATTCACCGCGAGCGTATCGAGCCGTTCAAGCGCGCCTTCGCCGACGTCGAGTACCTGCTCCGGCGTGCCGAGGGTTACGCCGGCCACTTGCTGGCGCAAGGTATCGAGACGCCGGAGGTGTTCAACCTCATCGTGCGCTGGCGTTCACTCGAGGATCACGCGCCGGGCTTCGAGGCGAGTGAGGATCACCGCCTCTTCATGGCGGGGCTGGAGGCGTACTTTGCACAGGAGCCGCAGGTCTACCACGTCGAGGCGGTCAGGCCCGGTGAGTCTCCGGCGCCAGGGGCATTCACGTTCGCTGAGTGAGTCGTCGTGGTCGCGCCTCGATCCGGCAGTCGGTTGCTTCCTGCTTCACGGCTGCCGGAACGCTGGCCATGGCCATGGCCAGGCGCAGCGAACCGCAGAAGAGCGCGAGGGCGTCAGTGATGGTGCGGGCGCGTGACTTGGCGAATAATCGCGGCCACTCCATCGTCGTCGAGCCATTGTCGGAATGTCCATGAGCACCACCTTGCCGCCCCTCGTTCTGTCGATCCAGTCGCATGTGGCCTGGGGCCATGTCGGCAACGCCGCTGCGGTCTTTCCCTTGCAGCGACTGGGCTTCGAAGTGCTGCCGATCCATACCGTGCAGTTCTCCAACCACACCGGTTATGGCCAGTTTCGCGGCCAGGTATTCGGTGCCGAACATATCCGCGACGTGCTGCTGGGGTTGCGTGAACGTGGCGTGCTGCCGCGTCTGGCGGCCGTGCTTTCCGGTTATCTGGGGGATGCCGATACGGGGCGGGTGATTCTCGAAGCGGTGGGTGAGATTCGCCAGCACAACCCGGCGCTGCGCTACCTGTGCGACCCGGTGATGGGCGATGTCGGGCGTGGTGTGTTCGTCAATCCGGCGATTCCCGACTTTCTGCGGGATCAGGCCATTCCCTGCGCCACTATCATCACCCCCAACCAGTTCGAGTTCGAGCTGCTGACCGGCAGCCAGCCGGCCAGCCTGCAGGAAGCCGTCAAGGTCGCCAGGCAGTTGCGCGGACGCGGGCCGGATGTGGTGATCGTCACCAGTCTGGCGACCGCGGACATCCCTGAGGACGAGCTGGGCACCCTGGCGGTGAACGGCGAGGGCGCCTGGCTGGTGACGACACCGCGACTGGCGCTGCACCCCTTGCCCAACGGCATGGGCGATGTGTTCTCCGCCACCTTGCTGGGTCGCCTGCTGGCGGGGCAGGCCCTGCCGCAGGCGCTGGAGCTGGCGACCGCGACGCTCTACGCGCTGGTCGAGCGAACGGTGCAGGGCGCGCGCGACCTGCCGTTGGTCGCGGCGCAGGAGCAGATCGTCGAGCCGGCCCGTGCTTTCCTGGCCAGGCGCTTGTCCTGAACGGGCGTTCGTCGGAATCGGCGTGATCTCAAAGTGATATCGCGGTAATCTGGCCCTGTTTTCGGTCGCGCCTCGAAGCCGTGACCGTTTCTACGGATGGATTTTGACCTTCAACTCCAGCAGGCCACCATCACAGTAGAAGCGTTGTCATGCCGTACCGCCGACTTGTTGCCTCCCTCCTGGCCGTGGCTCTGTGCCTCGTCGCCAATCAGTCTCTCGCTGAGCAGATCAGCGGGCAGCTGCACATCAGTCTGACCATTCTCAAGCGCTGCGAAGTATCCGCCGAGCGTGACCAGCAGGCCGTTCGCGTGCTCGGCAACGGTTGCGCGCAGGCCGCGTACCAGCTGCAGGACGGACGCGGGCGGGCGCTGCCGCTGAAGCCCGATGCAGGGGCGGCGTCGGTCTCCACGCAGTCCGTCGCGGATGCCGGCTCGACGCTGGTGGTCTACTGGTAACGCCTCAGTAGTTGATGATCAGCAGCACGTTGTCGGTGTACACGCCGACCGGCGCGTTGGCCTGTGACGGGTCGAGAATCGCCTGGTAGGTGAACGTCTGCGAATCGCCCGTGCCACTGGCGCTCAGTGGCGAGCCGCTGTTCCAGATCAGGCTGCTGCCGTTGTGATAGAGGTTGTAGCGCAGGTAGTCGCTGCCGTTTCTCAGCCGTCGCCAGGGGGCCAGGTAGTTCTGCCCGTCATCGAAGGTCAGCGTGTAGCCCTCGGTGTTGGTGCAGGTCACCGCGAAGGTACGTTGCTGGGCGGAAAACTGGCTGATCAGCGCATTGGCGCCGAAGTCCACGGCAGGCAGCGTATCGATGCGACAGGCCTTGGTCACGACCAGGGTGATGGTCAGCGTCGCCAGGGAGCCGCTGCCCCAGTTGGTGGGGGCGCCGCAGATGGGCAGGCAGCTCTGGGTCAGTCCGGGGCTGCGGCTCCAGGAGCAGAGGTTGAGCGCGCCGACGGTGCAGATGGCCCAGTCCCAGCGCAGGGTGATCGTGGCGGTGTAGGTGCCAGCCGGCACATTGGGCCCGGGGTTGGTGCGAAAGTACAGGCCGATGGCACTGGAGCTGCCGCCCAGTGCGACCAGGTTGATGGCGTCGAGCTGCTGGGGCTGGCCGGCTACCAGCGTCTGGCTGTAGCCGGAGTCGCGGTAGATCGAGAAGGGTATCTGGTTGCCCTGGCCGTCCTGCAGGGCCAGGGTCCCGGCATTCTGCAGCGTGACCCTGACATAGGCGGCGGCCAGTACCTGGAGCACGCCGGGGCAGGAGAGACCCGCACCGGCCGCGGCCTGCTGCTGGGTGGTGCGCAGGCTCAGTGAGTTGCTGCTGCCGAGGCTCACCGACGCCGCATAGATGCCACAGGCATGGGCCGGGGCGACGAGCAGGAGGCTGCAGAGCGTCAGCGCGAGGGCCAGCCAGCGGGTCATGGCCGGGCACCGTCGTACTGGCAGGGGAGCGGGCCGACCAGGGTAATTTCCACGGCGTCGTCATCCAGGGTGAAGCGGCTGCTGCAGGTCCTGCCATCGGCCAGGCGTACGTCGAGGCGGTTGTCCTTGGCCAGACCTTCGAAGTACAGCAGCCCGTCCCAGCCGATGTAGGTGCGTTGGCCGCTGGGCTGATGCGTCACCTGGCTGCCTCGCGGCAGCGGGCGGCCCTGGCCGTCGACCAGCTGGATGCTGGCGGAGAGGGTCATCACCATGGCGAAGTTGAGCAGGGCGCCGCTGCCCTGGTGAACCGCGATGCGCTTCTGGGTTTCGCTCAGGTGCAGGTTGCTGGGCATGTCCAGCAGGTCGACTTCGTACTGTCCGGGGTAGTAGGACGGCACCCAGGGCACCAGCAGATAACCCGCTCTGTCGGTGCGGCCGAGCAACTGGTGCTCGTAGTGCACCGGCACGCCTGACTGGCCTTCGGTGCTGACCAGGACGAAGGCGTCGTCGATGCGGTTGCTGGCGAACAGCTGTCCCTGCATCGCCACCAGGGAGCCGCTGACGCCGCCCCACTGCGTGGTCTGGCCGTCGTTGCTGTAGACCCCCGCCTGCACCTGCGCATGGCGCGAGCGCCAGGTCAGGTCGGCCTGGCGGAAGTCGCTGTCACCCTCGGCCACGCCCAGGTTCCAGCCCAGGCCACCGTCGCTGGGCGCGTTGCGACTGTAGTTGGCGCGCACGCTCTGCTTGCCGTTGCTGTCCCGCTCCACACCCGTGGTCAGGCTGGAGTAGAGGTCGAAGGGCACGACCAGCTGGGCCTGGATGGCGTGCGTCGCATCGTCCAGCTGGCGGTTGAAGGAGAGGTAGAGGCTGCTGTTGCCCCACAGGCTGCGCGACCACGACAGGTTGATCAGGCGGGTCCGCTGGCCACTGTGTTCTTCGCTGGCGAAGTAGCCGATACCGAACGAGCCGAACCCTTCCGGGCTGAAGCTGAAGATCAGCTGATCCTGCAGTTTGCTCAGCGGGCCGCCCGCGAGGTCGCTGTCCAGCGCCTGGGCGACGCTGAGGTCGGCATAGTCGGCGGTGCGCTGAATGCGCTGGGCGGTGACGCCGAAGCGGCGCCCGTAGTAGCTGTAGCCGAGGCTGTACTGCTGGCCGTTGCCGATGCCAGCGCTATGGCTGATGGAGCTGGTCAGGGTACCGAGCAGGCCGAGCCCGACGGTGGCGCCGATGCCGGCCTGCCTGAGCCCGGCGCCATTCTCGCCGTGCGCCTCCAGGGTGAGGCTGTCGCTCAGACCGTAGCGCAGGCTGCCGCTGCCGACGAGACGGCCGTAGGCGAAATCCTCCACGCCATAGTTGCGGCGCAGCTTGCCCAGCGACAGGGAGAAGTCGGAGAGGCCCTCGCGCAGCAGGCTGTCGGTCACGTAGAAGGGGACGGTCGTCGATACCTGGCGGCCCAGCACGTCGGTGGTGACCAGGGTCGCGGTGCCGGCACCGCTGATATAGGGCACGGTGTTGAGGGTGAAGGGGCCAGGGCGCAGGTCCTGCTGGCTGACGCGGGCGTCGTCGATGAACAGGTCCACCGTGCTGGGCACCGTGGCATCGCCGTCGAAGCGGGGCAGGGGGTAGGTGATCAGGTCCGGACGCAGGGCAAACTCGCGCGACAGCTGCACGCCGCCGAGGCGGACCGCGCTGTTCCAGGTCAGCGCGCCGGTGATCAGGTCGCCGCCGCTCAGGCTGAGCATGCGTTGCTGGTCGTTGAAGCGCCAGGTGGTGTCGTAGCGGGTGTAGCCGTCGCGGTAGCCTGGGCCGGAGAAGCTGTGGCGATACACGCCGGTGTTGGAAATCATGCCGAAGCCATCGAAGACGCGTTGCTCCAGCCAGGTATTGGCATAGTGGCCGGCGTTCTCGGTGTGGCTGTAGTAGAGGTCGTAGTTGAACAGCGCGCCGAAGGCGCTTTGCGCCGGCATCGGTTCGCTCAGGCTGCTGGGGCCGAAGCGCTGGTGTGGCAGCCATTCGCTGGGCAGGGTCAGCAGCAGGCGCTGGCTTTCCTGCTGATAGTCGCTGCGTAGCGCGTCGATCCGGTCCAGGGCGACCCAGGGCGGTGGCTCGGGGGGCAGGCGAACGCCGGCGGCGAGCAGATCCTCGCGCTGGACGAACAGCCGGCCCTGATGTTCTCTCACTTCCGTTACCTTGCCGCTGGGCAGTTGATTGACGATCAGTTCCAGATACAGCACCTGAGCCTGGGCCAGTTGCTCGGCGTCATCGGCATGGGCCGTGCGTATGCAGAGCACGGCTGCCAGTAACAGCAACAGGGGCAGTGAGCTACTCAGTGGCCAGTACCTGCGCTTGGCGACTCTCGTTGATGCGTGCCTGTATGCGCCCGCTGCGAACCCCGCTCGGCATCGGCCAGCGCATCCTGGCGCCGGGCAGGACGTAACCGAGCAGTCCTTCGGCGACGGGCTGGGGGCCGTTGGCGCGCAGCAGTTCCACCTGCGACAGCCTGGCCGGTGCGGGGCCGACGTTGTGCAGGTGGAGGAAGGTTCCGGCGCGTTCCTCGACGAAGCGGTAGCGCAGGTCCGGCGCCAGTGGCTGACCCTGGTCGGGTGCTTCGCGCAAGCCGTCATCCAGATAGGCTCCGGGGCCGACCACGACCAGCGGCACGGAGTAGCGCATCTGGAACTGCACGCCCAGCTGCGACGGATTCGCCCTCGGCGGCAGCACCTCGTCGACCAGTACCCGGTAGGTGCGCAGGGTGCCGGGCGGCGGCGGTTGCAGGTTGACCAGCCTGACCAGCTGGCGCTTGCCCGGTTGCACGGTGGCCATCGGCGGGCTGCCGACCACCTGCTTCTGTTGGCTCAGGCGGTCTGCGAAGGCTTCCTGCTCCCAGGTCATCACCCTGACCTGCAGGTTCACCGGCTCCAGGCCACGGTTCTCCAGCCACAGTGCGGCTGACTTCTGGCGATCCGCCTCGATCATCGGGTTGATGGGCCAGATGAGTATGGAGGTGGCCGCCTGCACGGCGACGCTGAGCATCGCTGTCGCCAGCAGGCAGCCGAGCAGCAGGGCGCGCGTGCACATGGCTCAGTAGCTCACGGTAACGGTGACGGTATCGGTGTAGAGGCCGGCCGAGGGCATCGGGCTGACGCTGAACAGGCGGGCGTACACCGGATAGGTCTGGCTGCCGCCGCCACTGGGGAAGTTGATGCTCATGCGCGTGCCTCCGTTGCTGTCGTCGCCCCAGATGATGTTGCGGGCGGCATCCTGATAGAGCTGGTAGCGCAGGCGCTCGCTGCCCTGGGCGAGGTAGCGGCCCAGGCCGACGCTGCTGGCGTGGAGCCCGGCATTGAGCGAGACGCTGACCGAGGTGCCGGGAGAGCACTGCAGGACGATGGAACCGTTGCCCGGCGTGCTGGCGATGTCCAGGTTGCCTGGCAGGCTGCTGACCTGGCCGAACGACAGGTTGCCGAACGAGGTGGCGTCGCTGGCGCCGCTGCCGAGCAGGCAGCCCGCCACGATTTCCGCGCGCAGCTGGAAGCTCTGGCTGACGATCTGATCGTTGACCCCGGTATCGCCGAGGACCGGCACCACGGGTGCAGCCAGCAGGGTCAGGCAGGCGAGGCCGGCTGTCGTGGGCGCAAGGGCTCGGCACGGCATCACCAGCTCACCGTGACGGTCAGGGTGTCGCTGTAGTTGCCCGGCAGCGGCGTGCCCTGGGCCGGTACCCGGGCATAGACCGGTAGCCACTGGTCCTGGCCGTTGCCCATGGCGCTGACGCCGGTCGTATCGTCCCAGACCGTGGCGTGGTCGGCGCTGGTGTAGAGGTTGTAGCTCACCACGTCGGCGCCAGGCCCCGCCATCTGGCGGTTGCTGGTGGTGCCGCTGTGGCCGGCGTTGATCAGCACGCGATAGGGAATGTTCTGCTGGCAGTTGATGCGCAGGGCGCCTGCTCCGGGCTGGCCCACGCGCTCGATGAGGTTGTCGAGCCTGAGGTGGGTGCCGAAATCCAGGGTGCCGAAGCTGACCCCGGAACCGCTGTCGCCGCCTGCCTGGCAGGCCGGCAGTACCTCCACGCTGAGGCCGACCGTGGCGGTCTTGTCGACCGCAGGCAGAACGCCCGGGGTCAGCAGGAGTAGCAGGGCGATCAGGCGGTGCATGGCGATTCTTCCTTGGTGGGCGTGACGTCCTCTTGCACGGGCCGTGAGGGATTACCAGGCGATGGTCACCTGCACGGTGTCGGTGTAGGTGCCGGCGACGGGCGTGGTCTGCGCCGGTACACGACCGTAGACGACCACTTCTTCGTCATTGCCGGTACCGGTGCCGGAAAGCACGTTGCCGGTGGCGCCGCCATCGCCCCAGGACTGCGTTCGACCGGCATCCTGGTAGAGGTTGTAGTCGATGAGGACGCCGCCGCTGTTCATGCGTCGCTGTCCGCCGCTGGCGTTCTGCCCGGCGTTCAGCGCGATGGTGTAGGGCGTGTTCTGCGTGCACTGCAGGCCGAACGAGCTGCCGCCGGAGTTGCCGAGGGAGCGTCCGTCGATCAGGTTGTTGAGGTCGTTGTAGTCACCGAATGACAGCGAGCCGAAGGTGTTGCCGCTGCCACTGGTACTGCCGTTGGTGACCGTACAGCCACTGCCGATGGTGATCTGGATGTTCAGTTGACCTTGCAACTCGCCGGCCGAGAACGCCGGTGCGGAGAAGAAGAAGAGGGTCAGTACGGCGCTTCTCATGACGCACTTCATCGCTCGAGTCCCTTCCAAACGGAGTTGCTTGGACCATAGTTCAAGCTCGTCGGAGGCTCAAAGACGGCCCGTCCCGTCCGGTTGGCGCAGGCAACGAATATTGCGAATAAATGACTGATTGGTCAGGAGAATTTGTCCGTGTAAGCAATAACCGGAATGACGAATCGGTGATGGCTTACAGGGTTTTCAGAATGCAGCGTCCGGGCCGGATTGCCCGGCCTGGCGTGTTACAACCGGCTCACCCCGGCAATCACCGGGGTACCGCTCAGCGGGTCGCTCAGCAGTGTGCAACGCACGCCGTACAGGCGTTCCACCAGCTGCGGCGTGACGATGTCGTTCGGGCTGCCGCTGGCAACGATCCGCCCCTGGTGCATGGCGATCAGGTGATCGGCGTAGCGGCAGGCGCTGGACAGGTCATGCACCACCATGACGATGGTCTTGCCGGCCGCGGCCAACTCGCGGATCAGCTCGAACACCTCGATCTGATGGCCCAGGTCGAGCGCCGAGGTGGGCTCGTCGAGCAGCAGCAGCGGCGTGGTCTGCGCGATGGCCATGGCCAGCCAGGCACGCTGGCGCTGGCCCCCGGACATGGACTCCAGGGGGCGATCGGCCAGTTCGACCAGGTCCGCCGCAACCAGCGCGGCGTCGACGATCGCCTGATCCTCCTCGCTCCACTGGCGCAGCAGGCTCTGGTGCGGCTGACGGCCGAAGCGGATCAGCTCGCTGACGGTCAACCCATCCGGCGCGCTGGCATCCTGGGGCAACAGGGCCAGCCGCCGTGCGACCTCGCGCGAGGGCAGGCTGCCGATGGCCTTGCCGTCGAGCAGCACGCTGCCGGCGCTGGGCTTGTGCAGGCGGGCCAGGCCGGCAAGCAGGGTGGACTTGCCGCAGCCGTTGGGGCCGACGATGGCGCTGACCTGGCCGCTGGGGATCGTCAGGTTGAGCGTGTCGATGATCAGGCTCTGGGCATAGCCCATGCTCAGTTCACGGGCTTCCAGGCTCACGTCCGTCGGTCTGGCGTCGGCGAGCAGGGAGGAAAGGTGGGTCATGTCGAACTCCGTGAGGGCTGGCGCAGCAGAATCCACAGCAGGTAGGGGCCGCCGACCACGGCGGCGATGATGCCCACCGGAATCTCGATGGGGGCCAGCAGGGTGCGGCCGACCCAGTCGGCGAGGATCATCATCAGTGCGCCGCACAGCGCGGCATTGAGCACCGGCACGCCATGCCGGCGGCCCAGGTGACGTGCCATCTCCGGCGCCGCCAGGGCGATCAGGCCGACCGGGCCGACGACGGCAACGGCCAGGGCCGTGAGCCAGACGCAGAGGACCAGGGTGAGCAGGCGCATCAGCTGCAGGCGCACGCCGAGGCCGATGGCGACGCTGTCGGAAAAGCGCATCAGGCTCAGCGCGTTGATCAGCAGCTTGGCCAGGGGCAGGCCGAGCGCCAGGCCGATGCCGAGCAGCAGCACCGAGTCGGCCGGGCGCGCATTGAGGCTGCCGACGGTCCAGGGGTAGGCCGCGTTGGCCGCGTCCATGTCGCTGCGCGCCAGCATGAGATTGGTCAGTGCGCCGAACAGCGCGCCGATGGCGATACCGACGACGATGAAGCGGTAGCCACGCGCGCCGCCGCCTGCGGCCAGGGCGAAGGTCAGCACGGCGGCGGTGGCGGCCCCGCTCAGGGCCAGCGCCGAGGGGGCAAGGCTGGTCGGCACCGCCACGATCGAGGCGACCGCGAAGGCGGTGGCGCCGTTGTCGATGCCGATCACTCCCGGGGTGGCGAGGCGGTTGCGCGCCAGGGTCTGCAGCAGGCAGCCGGCGGCCCCGAGGGCGGCGCCACTGAGCAGGCCGGCGACGAGGCGCGGCAGGCGCAGCTCCTGGATCAGGAACACCTGCAACGGCTCACCCTGGCCAAAGGCGGCCTGCAGTGCCTTCCAGGGCGTGAGGGCGTCATCGCCACTGGCCAGGAGCCAGGTGCTGACGGCGACCAGCAGGGCCCCCAGAATCAGGCCGACCGTCAGGCTGCGTCGATGCAGCAGCAGGCTGCATTCGCCCAGGCGTAGCAGGGAGTGGCCACCGGGGGCGAGGCGGGGGCGTGCGGATGGATGCTTCATGTCACAAGGTCGGCAGGCGATGGTTGCGCACCACGGCGATCAGGATCGGTGCACCGACGAAGGCGCTCACCACCCCCACCGGCAGTTCGTAAGGCTGCACCAGCAGGCGCGAGATGACGTCGGCCAGGAGCAGGACGCAAGGCCCCAGCAACATGCTCAGCGCCAGCGTGCGACGGATGTCGGAGCCGACCAGGCGCCGCGCGGTGTAGGGCACGATCAGGCCGATGAAAGCGATGGGGCCGGCTGCAGCCGTTGCCGTGCCCACCAGGATCGCCACGGCCAGCAGCGTGCCCAGGCGGGTCAGTTGCGGGTGGTGGCCAAGGCCGCTGGCGACGCGCTCACCGAGGGCCAGTGCCGCCAGTGGACGGACGACGATCAGTGCCAGCAACACGCCGGCGAGCAGCCCGGGCATGCTCCACTCGAGCGTGTCGAGGGGGCGTCCGGCGAGGGCGCCGATGACCCAGAAACGCATCTCGTCGGCGGTGCGCTGGTCCCACAGCAGCAACAGGCTGCTGAGCGCGCCGAGCATGCCGGAGAAGGCGGCGCCGGCCAGCACCAGGCGCACCGGGTCATCGCCCACACCGCGCAGACGGGTGACCAGCAGCACCAGCAGGCAACCCAGCAACGCGCCGAGCATGGCGACGCCCAGGTGCAGGCTGGCGGCGGAGGCGCCGAGGTTGATGGCCAGCACCACGGCGAAGGAGGCGCCGGCACTGACGCCCAGCAGGCCCGGCTCGGCCAGTGGATTGCGGGTCACGGCCTGGAGCAGCACCCCGGCCGCGCCGAGGGCGACGCCCACCAGCAGAGCCAGCTCCGTGCGCACCCAGCGCAGCTCGAAGACGATGAAGCGGGCGTCGTCATCCTGGCCGCCCAGCAGCGCATGGAAACTGGGCAGGATGCCGATGTCGCCGGCCCCGAGCAGCAGGCTGGCGCCACATAAAAGCAAAAGGCACAGGGCGGCGAAGCCCAGTGCCTTGGCAACGGTCAGGCGTGAGGCGGGCATCAGTCGAGCAGTGCCTTCTCCACGTCATCGAGCACCTGCTGGGCCGCCAGGTAGCCGGAGCTGCTGCTCCAGATCTGCCCATCCACGGTCATCACCTGATCGTCGGCGACGGCTTTCAGGCGCGTGAAGGCCGGCTGCTTGCGGGCATCGTCCAGGGCCTTGCGGCCGTCGGGGTTGAGCGTGGCGAGGAAGATCCAGTCGGCATTGATGCGCGACAGGTTTTCCAGGCTGAGCACGTCGCTGTGTGGCTTCTTCTCCTGGGCGGCCGCCAGCGCGTTGGGGCGCAGGCCGAGGTCAGCGAGCAGCTGACCGACGAACAGGTGGGTGGACATGATCACCGGCCCCTGCGGGTTCCAGCGCACCACGCTGATCGCCTGGCCCTGCGGCAGGCGCTGGCGCAGGGCAGCGCTGCGCGCGTCGATTTCGGCGATGCGTTGCTGGCCTTGCTGCGCCTTGTCGAGCGCCTGGGCGTAGGTTGCGTAGGTGATGCGCCAGTCCTCGAAGCTGTTGCCCTTGGGCACCACGGTCGGGGCCATCAGGCTCAGCTTGGCGTACAGCTCGGGCGACAGTTCGCTCGAGGCCAGGACCAGGTCGGGCTGCAGGCGCAGGATCGCCTCCAGGTTGGGTTCGCGCACGCTGCCCACCAGGGTGATCGCGCCGGCCTTGGCCTTCAGATAGTCCGGCACGTCGTTGCCACCCCGGCTGGCCAGCGTGCCGACGGGTTGCACGCCCAGCGACAAGGCGGCATCCAGCGCGCTATCGCCCAGTGCGACCACGCGCTGCGGCGTGCCGCTGAGTGTCAGCGGGCCATTGGCGCTGTCCAGCGTGCGTTCGCTGGCTTGCAGGGGAAGGTTGAACAGCAGCGTGGCGGCGAACGCCAGCGCAGTGCGTTGCACGAAAGAGGGGATGGACATGCAGGACTCCAGGCCGAAAGGGGTGCGATGACGCCGCCCCATACAGGATCGAAAGCAAGCTATCTTTTACCCTCAAGCGTAATGAAAATCCATTGCGTTTACGAAGTTTTTACAAGGACATCGCTCAAGCTCCGCCTGTGACAGGTGTCTGCAGGGCGGTCATTTTCATTTCTGCTTTGAAACTCCTAGCGCGTTCATCGGCTTCTTTCATGCATTCGAATGCTGCAGACTAGCGCGCATTTCCTTCCCTCCATCGATCAGGAGAGTGTTCATGAGCCCCGTTTCCTTCGCCCGCCAGCGCTACACCACCAAGGCTTACGATGCCAGTCGCCAGGTCGATCAGGCGATCATCGACGAGCTGCTCGAACTGCTGCGCCTGGCCCCGTCGTCGGTCAATTCGCAGCCGTGGCACTTCGTCGTGGCCAGCACCGCCGAGGGCAAGGCGCGCCTGGCCAAGGGCGCCCAGGATGGCTTCGCCTACAACCAGCCGAAGATCCTCAACGCCTCGCACGTGATCCTGATCTGCGCGCGTCGCGACATCGACGACGCCTACCTGGCCGACGTGCTGCAACAGGAAGCCGACGATGGCCGCTTCCGTGACGATGCGGCGCGCACCGGCCAGCACAACACGCGCAGCAGCTACGTCGAACTGCATCGCGGCCTTGGCGACATGCCGCACTGGACGGAGAAACAGGCCTACCTGGCACTGGGCACCCTGCTGCTGGGCGCGGCTGCCAAGGGCGTGGATGCCACGCCGATGGAGGGCATCGACCGGGTGGCGCTGGACGAGGAGCTGGGCCTGGCTGCCCAGGGGCTGAGCAGCGTCGTCGCCGTGGCACTGGGGTACCACAGCGACGGCGACTTCAATGCGGCGCTGCCGAAGTCGCGCCTGCCGGCCGAGCGCGTCTTCACCCACCTCTGAGCACACGGCCCCTGCACAGGGGCCGCGTCGCCATCATTCCGGCAGCTTGGCGATCACCTTGATCTCGAAGTCGAAGCCGGCCAGCCAGGTCACGCCGATGGCCGTCGCGGTCGAGTAGGGGGCTTCGCCCCAGTACTCGGCCGCGACTTCCCAGATGGTCTCGAAGCGCGAATGCGGGTCGACCATGAAGATGGTGGTGTCCACCACATCGTCGAAGCTGCTGCCCGCCGCGGCAAGAATCGCATTGAGGTTGCTGAAGGCCAGGCGCACCTGCTCTTCGAGAACCGGTTCCGGCGAGCCGTCCTTGCGACTGCCGACCTGGCCGGAGACGAACAGGAAACCATTGGAGCGCACCGCCGGCGAGTAGCGGTGAAGTTCATAGAGCGCATGGCGATCGGCCGGGAAGACCACGTCACGTTTGGGGTTCATTGCACACCTCCATCTGGGCTGCGCTGCAGCCGTTGTTAACGATGGAGCCACTGTAAGAAGACGCCTGGCCTGGATAAACGCGCAACTCTGGTCATGACTGTTTGTAGAATCCAAACAATCAACAGTCGAGAGAGACACGAAATGGACCGTTTCGATGCGATGCAGGCGTTCGCGCGCGTGGTCGAGACCGGCAGCTTCACCAAGGCTGCCAGCACCCTGCACATGAGCAAGACCAGCGTGACCCAGCTCGTCCAGCAACTCGAGGCGCGCCTGCGCGTGCGTCTGCTCAACCGCACCACGCGCAAGGTCAATGTCACCGCCGACGGCGCGGCCTATTACGAACGCGTGGTGCGCCTGCTGGCCGATGTCGACGACGCCGAGACCAGCCTGTCCAGCGCGGCGATGGCGCCCCGTGGACGCCTGCGGGTCGACGTGCCCAGCCCCTTTGCGCGGATGCTGCTGATTCCGGCCCTGCCGGCGTTCTACGCACGCTATCCGGAGATTCAGCTGACCCTGGGGGTGAGCGACCGCATCGTCGACATCATCGGCGAGAACGTCGATTGCGTGGTGCGTGGCGGCGAGATCACCGACCAGTCGCTGATCGCCCGCCACGTGGGCGACCTGCAGCTGGGCATCTACGCCACGCCAGGCTATCTGCAGCGCAGCGGAACGCCGGGCCACCCGCGCGAGCTGGAAGAGGCGGGGCACAGCACCGTGGGTTTTCTCTGGTCGCGGACCGGCAGGGCTTTGCCCTACGCCATGCAGCGGGGCGACGAGCGCATCGAGGCGCAAGGTCGGCCGCTGCTGACCGTCGATGATGGCAATGCCTATCTCGCGGCCGGCCTGGCGGGCCTGGGCATGCTCTGGCTGCCGCATTACATGGCCGCGCCGCACCTGGCCAGCGGCGAGCTGGTGCGCCTGTTCGAGGACTGGCAGATGGCGCCGATGCCGATGTACCTGGCATTTGCGCCGAACCGCCACGTCAGCGCCAAGCTGCGGGTGTTCATCGACTGGGTGGTGGCGCTGATGGCCGAGCATACCCCGCTGTCGGCGCATCGCTGAGCCAAGAGGGCCGCCGTCCCCGAGGCTGACGAGCAGGCGGCAAAGAATTGTCTTGACCGCAGAGAATGATCGTTCTACTTTGCTGAGAACGATCATTCTCTGCGTTGCCTGAACCATGCTCGAAGATGCTTCCATCCAGCAGCGCCTGCTGCAGACCACCGAAAGCCTGATCTACGCCGGGGGTATCAACGCCACCGGCATGGATGCCATCGTCAAGGCCTCGGGGGTGGCGCGCAAAAGCATCTATCGCCTGTATCCGACCAAGGAGGCCCTGGTGGCGGCGGCGCTGCGTGCCCGTGACGAGCGCTGGATGCGCTGGTTCATCGATGGCACGTCCAGCGGCGAGCCGCTTGCGCGGCTGCTGGCGATCTTCCCGCTGCTGCGCAGCTGGTTCGAGTCAGCGGACTTTCGCGGCTGCGCGTTCATCAATGCGGCTGGCGAGACCGGCGATCCGAGCAGCGAGATTCGCGCCGTGGCGCGGCTGCACAAGCAGCGCCTGCTCGGCTACCTGAACGAAATCACCGCCGACTGTGGCCTGGCCGACGCTGCCGGCGTGGCCAGGCAACTGCTGCTGCTGATCGACGGCGCTACCGCCGTTGCCATGGTCACCGGCCAGTCCGATGCCGCCGACTGTGCCGGCCAGACCGCGTCGATGCTGTTGCACACCCCGAATGCCCAGTGATGGGCGCCATTCCCTGAAAGCAAGAGGTGCCGTTATGTCGTCCAATGATGAAATCCGTCCGCCGCTACCGCCGTTCACCCGCGAGAGTGCCATCGAGAAGGTCCGTCTCGCCGAGGATGGCTGGAACAGCCGGGATGCGGCCAAGGTCGCCAAGGCCTACAGCCTGGATACGCGCTGGCGCAACCGCGCCGAGTTCGTCGACGGGCGCGGTCAGGCGCAGGCCTTCCTCGAACGCAAATGGGCCAAGGAGCTGGAGTACCGCCTGATCAAGGAACTCTGGGCGTTCACCGACAACCGCATCGCCGTGCGCTATGCCTACGAGTGGCGTGACGACTCGGGCAACTGGTTTCGCTCCTACGGCAACGAGAACTGGGAGTTCGGCGCTGACGGCCTGATGGTCAATCGCTACGCCTGCATCAATGACCTGCCGATCACCGAGGCCGAGCGCAAGTTCCGCTGGCCACAGGGGCGCCGTCCGGATGATCATCCGGGTCTGTCCGAACTGGGGCTCTGAACGGCTCGCAGGCACGGGACTTGCTGCTTGAATGCGTCGATGACCCCGAACTCCAAGGATGCCGAATGAATCGCAACGATCTGCGCCGTGTCGACCTGAACCTGCTGGTGATCTTCGAGACCCTGATGTTCGAGAAGAACCTGACGCGGGCTGCGGAGAAGCTGTTCCTCGGCCAGCCGGCAGTCAGTGCGGCACTGGCGCGCCTGCGCGATCTGTTCGACGACCCGCTGCTGGTGCGCAACGGCCGGGGTTTCGAGCCGACGGCGCGGGCCCTGGCGATTCTCCGGGAGCTGCAGCCGGCGATGGACACCATCTCGGGCGCGGTGAGCCGTGCTCGGGAGTTCAACCCGGCGACCAATCGCGACACCTTCCGCATCGGTCTGTCGGACGATGCCGAGTTCGGGCTGTTTCCGGCGCTGCTCAATCAGCTCCGCGAGGAGGCGCCGGAGGTAGTGATCGTGGTGCGGCGGGTCAACTTCCTGCTGATGTCGTCGATGCTGGCGTCGGGGGAGATCTCCGTCGGCGTCAGCTACACCACCGAGCTGCCGGCCAATGCCAAGCGCCGCAAGCTGCGCGAGATGCGCGTCAAGGTGCTGCGCGGCGATGATCGGCCAGGGCCGCTGACGCTGGACGAGTACTGCGCCCGGCCGCATGCGCTGGTGTCCTTCTCGGGCGACCTGTGCGGCAACATCGACAACGATCTGGCGCGCCTCGACCGTTCGCGGCGCGTGGTGCTGGCAGTGCCACAGTTCAGTGGCTTGCGCTCGATCATCGCGGGGACGGAAATGCTCGCCACGGTGCCGGATTTCGCGGCGGCAGCCCTGATCGAAGGCACCAGCCTGCGCGCGGATGACCCGCCATTCGAGCTGGTCAACTCGGACCTGTCCATGGTCTGGAGCGGGGTGACCGACAACGATCCGGCCGAGCGCTGGATCAGGAGCAAGATCGTCGAGTTCATGGGCGAGCCGGGCGCCTGAGCGGGGCTCAGTCGCGGTAGAACACCTGGATCAGGTGATAGCCGAACTGGGTCTTCACCGGGCCGTGCACCTCGCGCAGGGCCTTCTTGAAAATCACCTGGTCCACCGCGCGGACCATCTGTCCGGGACGGACTTCGCCCAGGTCGCCACCTTTCTTGCCGGACGGGCAGGTGGAGTGCTTGCGCGCCAGCACATCGAAGGCTTCGCCGGCGGCGATACGCTTCTTCAGGGCCGCCGCTTCCGCTTCGGTCTTGACCAGGATGTGGCGGGCCATTGCCTTTGCCATTGATGGGCTCCTCAATTCTGTCAGCGCGCTATTGTGCCAGTATTCGCTGCGCCAGCAGAATGACGTCAATTTTATGGGTCGTGCGTTGTCCGCACTGCAGGTAATCATGGCCTATGGTATTTCAATCGCTGCTGACGGAAGCGCCGCCATGGATCTCCCTGCAATGCTGAAAGTCCTGTCCACGCAGGACGGTTCCGACCTCTATCTCTCCACCGGCGCGCCACCCTGTGCCAAGTTCAATGGCGTGCTCAAGGCGCTCAGCCAGGAGCCGCTGAAGGCGGGGGACGTGGCCGCCATCGCGGATTCGGTCATGGATAGCGCGCAGCGCGAGGAGTTCGAGCGCGAACTGGAAATGAACCTGGCGATCTCGCTGGCCGGGGTCGGTCGTTTCCGCATCAACATCTTCAAGCAGCGCAACGAGGTGTCCATTGTCGCGCGCAACATCAAGATGGAGATTCCACGCTTCGAGGACCTCAAGCTGCCCGAGGTCCTGCTCAGCACGGTGATGGAGAAGCGCGGCCTGGTGCTGTTCGTCGGCGGTACCGGTTCGGGCAAGTCGACCTCGCTGGCGGCGCTGATCGATTACCGCAACCGCAACAGCGGTGGCCATATCATCACCATCGAAGACCCGGTGGAGTACGTGCACCGGCACAAGAAGTCGATCATCAACCAGCGCGAGGTGGGCGTGGATACACGCAGCTTCCATGCAGCGCTGAAGAACACCCTGCGCCAGGCTCCGGACGTGATCCTGATCGGCGAGATCCGCGACCGCGAGACCATGGAGCACGCACTGGCCTTCGCCGACACCGGGCACCTGGCGATTTCCACCCTGCATGCCAACAACGCCAACCAGGCGCTGGACCGCATCATCAACTTCTTCCCCGAGGAGCGTCGCCCGCAGTTGCTCAATGACCTGGGTAACAACCTCAAGGCCTTCGTTTCCCAGCGCCTGGTCAAGACCATCGACGGCAAGCGCCGCGCGGCGGTGGAGGTGATGCTGGGGACGCCGACGGTGCGTGATCTGATCAAGCGCAATGAATTCTCCGAGCTCAAGGAGATCATGGAGAAGTCGAAGAACCTCGGCATGCAGACCTTCGACCAGGCGTTGATCGACCTGGTGCACGACGGCGCCATCGACGAGGAAGAGGCGGTGAAGAATGCCGACTCGGCGAACAACGTGCGCCTGAAGCTCAAGCTCTACCGCGACAACCCGGCCAATGCCAAGCCCGCGCCCGTCGCAGCGGCTCCGGTGGCGGCACCGGCTGCAGCGCCGAAGGCCGCCGAGGCGGGCGACTGGGGGCTGGAACTGAAGCTCGAGGACATCGAGGAAGAGCAGCCGCCGGAGGATCCGGGGCGCCAGGGTATCTAGGGCGTGGGCCAGAGCATTGGGCGGTAGGCCTGGCGTAACCGCTGGCTGACGCCGTCGTGGTCGAGCTGGGCGATGGCGTCGCGCAGCTGCGTCACCAACTGGCGGTCGCAGTCGAGCGAGCAGGCCAGGTAGAGGTCGGTGCTTGCCAGGGGTGGGCTCATGCGCAGCTCGTGCCGGCGCGCCGCCGATTTGTGCCAGATGTACAGCGCCTCGTCGATGCCGGTGAACCAGGCATCGATGCGCCGCAGTTCGAGCAGGCGGGCAGGGTTCTCGCCAAGCCGGATCTGCACGATCTGCTGCTCGGCGAAGCCCTCGCGGCGCAGCGTCTCCACCTGTGCGGTGCCCAGCCCGACACCGATGCGCTGGTAGCGCTGGCGCGCCTCGGCGAAGCTGGCCACCGGCTCGTCGAGGCTGAAGAAGGCGCGCTCGAGCAGCATGATCGGGGCTATCCAGGTGTAGCGCGCCTCACGCTGCGGGGTTCGTGACAGCGGGATGATCAGCAGGTCCTTGCCCTTGCTCACGGTGGCCTGCGCCCGCAACCAGGGCTCGGCGATGATTTCGGTCAGGCGACCGCTGCGGGCGGCGGCGGCCAGCACCACGTCACCGACCATGCCGTTGCCGCCTTCATAGTCGTGAAAGGTCAGCGGTGGGGCGTCGGGCAGGTACAGCTTCACCGGCCCTGCTGCCGCTGCACAGACGGCAGCGCTCAACGTCAGGACAAACAGCAGGTGTTTGAAATGAGGCACGGTGAACATCCTGTTGTTCAGTGGAGAAACAATAGACGCAAGCGGCTATTACCCAGAGGTCCGTGAGTCTCCGTGACTGGCAGGTGGTGCGGCCGGGCAGGTGCTCGTCGGGAAAATGGCGTCATTATAATGAACAAATATGCCTGAAGGCTAATTGCCATTATTCGGTGCGCTTGCCTGTGTTGCGCGAAGGCTCTGGCACGGGGATTTGCCGGCATTTGCCCGGTTCGGCTGGCGTGTTCGCGCCGTGCTGCGCGTTGCAGACTGATGCGGGATTTCAGTTCTGCAGCTGCGCCAGATCGCGATACAGCTCCAGTGCCTGGGGGTTGGCCAGCGCATCGGTGTTCTTCACCGGAAGCCCATGAACGACATTGCGCACGGCCAGTTCGACGATCTTGCCGCTGATGGTGCGGGGAATGTCAGCGACCTGAACGATTCGCGCCGGTACGTGGCGTGGTGTGGTGTTGGCGCGGATCACCTGGCGAATCTCGTCACGCAGGGCGTCGTCCAGGGTCGCGCCATCGCGCAGGCGCACGAACAGCACGACGCGCACATCGCCATCCCACTCCTGACCGATGGCGATGGACTCCAGCACGCTCGGTACCTTTTCCACCTGGCGGTAGATTTCCGCGGTGCCGATGCGCACCCCGCCGGGGTTGAGTACGGCATCGGAGCGACCGTGGATGATCAGGCCGCCGTGCGCGGTCTCCTCGGCGTAGTCGCCGTGCGCCCAGACGCCGGGGAAGGTGGTGAAGTAGGCCGAGCGGAATCTTTCGCCATCGGCATCGTTCCAGAAGCCGAGCGGCATCGACGGAAAGTGCCGGGCGCAGACCAGCTCGCCCTTGGCGCCATGCAGCGGCCGGGCGTCCTCGTCCCATACCTGCACGTCCATGCCCAGGCCCTTGCACTGCAGTTCGCCGCGCCATACCGGCAGGGTCGGGTTGCCCAGGGCGAAGCAGGAGACGATGTCGGTGCCACCGGAAATCGAGGACAGGCAGACATCACGCTTCACGTCGCGATAGACGTAGTCGAAGCTCTCGTGCGCCAGCGGCGAGCCGGTGGACAGCAGGGTCCTGAGTGTCGTCAGGCGATGGCTTTCCCGTGGTTTGACGCCGGCCTTCTCCAGCGCGGCGATGAACTTGGCGCTGCTGCCGAACACGGAGATGCCCTCGGCGTCGATCAGGTCGATCAGGCGGGTGGGCTCGGGGTGCAGCGGCGATCCGTCGTAGAGCACCAGGGTGGCGCCCAGTGCCAGGCCGGATACCAGCCAGTTCCACATCATCCAGCCGCAGGTGGTGTAGTAGAACAGGGTGTCGTCGGCGCCCAGGTCGGTATGCAGGCCCAGCTCCTTGAGGTGCTGCAGGAGCGTGCCACCGACGCCATGGACGATGCACTTGGGCACGCCGGTGGTGCCGCTGGAGTAGAGGATGTACAGCGGCTGGGAGAAGGCGAGCGGGACGAACTGCGGCGCGCCGCCGGGCTGGTAGAAGTCCTGCCACAGGCTGACCTGCGCGGATGACCTGTAATCCTCGGGGCTGGCCTGCAGGCGCGTGTACGGCACGATCAGCAGCTGCTCCAGGCTGGGCAGTCGTTCGAGAATCTCGCCCAGCTTGGTGGTCAGGTCCAGGTCCTTGCCGGCATAACGGTAGCCGGCAGCGGCGATCAGCACCTTGGGCTCGATCTGGCCGAAGCGGTCGATCACACCCTGGGTGCCGAAGTCGGGCGAGCAGCTTGACCAGGTGGCGCCCAGGCTGGCGCTGGCCAGCATGCCTACCACCGTTTGCCAGGTATTGGGCATGAACGCCGCCACCCGGTCGCCGACACCGACGCCGGCATCGCGCAGGCTGCGTTGCAGGCCGGCGACATGCGCGGCCAGTTGCACGTAGCTGAGCTGCTCGCGGCGACCGTCTTCGCTCACGGCCACCAGCGCCGGGTGGCCGTCGCGGCGGCGCAGCAGGTGCTCGGCGAAGTTCAGGGTGGCGCCGGGAAACCACTGCGCATCCGGCATGGCCGGGCCTTCGTGCAACACGCACTCGGCGCGGGCGTGCCAGCGAACGTCGAAGACATCGGCGATGGCCTGCCAGAACGCCGCGCGCTGCGCGACGCTCCAGGCGTGCAGGGCGGGGTAGTCGGCCAGCTGCAGGGCATGGCGGTCGTTGACGAAGTGGCGCAGGGCTTCCATGCGGCTGGCCGCGACACGTTCGGCGCAGGGTCTCCACAGAGGTTGCGGCATGATGAGTCCTCGTGGTCGTCGTGCTCAGCCTTCAGCTTAGCTCGACCGCCGGGCCTCATCGTCTCCCGGCGCTAGTGACTCAGGCGCGCGCGTGCCACGCGTGAACCGTTGGCCTTGCCCAGTACCTGGCAGATGCGCTGGCCAGCGGCGATCAACCTGTCCATGTCCACGCCGGTGTCGATGCCCAGGCCCTGCAGCAGGTAGAGCACATCCTCGCTGGCGACGTTGCCAGTGGCGCCCTTGGCGTAGGGGCAGCCGCCGAGCCCGGCGACCGAGCTGTCGAACACGCTGATGCCTTCGAGCAGGCTGGCGTAGATGTTGGCCAGGGCCTGACCGTAGGTGTCATGGAAGTGCCCGGCCAGCCGCTCACGCGGAACGTCGCGGCTGACCACGTCGAGCAGCGCGCGGGTCTTGCCGGCGGTGCCGGTGCCGATGGTATCGCCCAGCGAAACCTCGTAGCAGCCCATGGCATGAAGCTCGCGTGCCACTGCGGCAACCTGCTGCGGGGCGACGTCGCCGTCGTAGGGGCAGCCCAGCACGCAGGAGACGTAGCCACGCACGCGCACCTTGGCGGCCTTGGCCGCCTCCAGCAGCGGCACGAAGCGCTGCAGGCTGTCGGCGATGGAGCAGTTGATGTTCTTCTGCGAGAAGGCTTCGCTGGCCGCGGCGAACACCGCCACTTCCTCCACCTTCGCCTCCAGCGCGGCCTCGAAGCCCTTGAGGTTGGGGGTGAGCGCCGCATAGGTGATGCCTGGCCGGCGCTGGATGCCGCTGAACACCTCGGCGGAGCCGGCCATCTGTGGCACCCATTTGGGCGAGACGAAGCTGCCGACTTCGATGTAGCGCAGGCCGGCGGCGCTCAGGTCATCGACCAGGCGCACCTTGTCGGCGACGCTGATCGGCTGTTTCTCGTTCTGCAGGCCGTCGCGCGGGCCGACTTCGACCAGGCGCACGGAGTTGGGCAGGTTCATCGGTTTTCCTCGTCGGTATCCGGTTGTAACGCATGGAGTGGACATCGTTTTGCATGTCCACCTCGATACGGGTGGGTGCCCTTGTGGTGGATCGATACAGCGTGATCCACCCTACGGTTCGCGTTCAATCCGTGCGTAGGGTGGACATCGCCTTTCATATCCACCTCGATGCGGGTGGGTGCCCTTGTGGTGGATCGATACAGCGTGATCCACCTTACGGTTCGCGTTCAATCCGTGCGTAGGGTGGACATCGCTTTTCATGTCCACCTCGATATGGGTGGGTGCCTTTATGGTGGATCGATACAGCGTGATCCACCCTACGGTTCGCGTTCAATCCGTGCGTAGGGTGGACATCGCCTTTCATGTCCACCTCGATATGGGTGGGTGCCTTTATGGTGGATCGATGCAGCGTGATCCACCCTGCGGTTCGCGTTCAATCCGTGCGTAGGGTGGACATCGCCTTTCATGTCCACCGCGATGCGGGTGGGTGCCCTTATGGTGGATCGATGCAGCGTGATCCACCCTACGAGTCGAGTTCCACCAGCACTGCGCCTTCGCTGACCATTTCCCCTTCGCAGCAATACAGTGCCTTGACCGTGCCAGCTTCGGGTGCGCGGATGCTGTGCTCCATCTTCATCGCCTCCAGCACCACCAGGGCGGTGCCTGCCTCGACCATCTGGCCGGCCTCGACCAGCACACGGACGATGCTGCCGTTCATGGGCGCGCCCAGGCCGCCGTGCTGGGCATGGCTGGCCTCGGCTGCCGCGATGGGGTCGAAGCGGGTGATGGAGTGCAACTCGCCATGCCATTGCAGGTAGAGGGTATCGCCACGGCGAATGCAGCGCAGGCGCTGGCGCGTGCCCTCGATATCCGCCTGCAGGGTGTCGTCATCGAAATGCGCCTGGTTGCCGGCGCGCACCTTGCGGTTTGTGCCCTGGCAGCTCAGGTGCAGGTCGACTTCTGCCGCCCCGGCGCTGCGCCAGCCACTGCGGGTGGCCCAGGGCGAGTGGCTGTCGTCGGTACGCTGCAGGGCCGCTTCGGTCTGCACCCAGGCGTCGGCGGCGAGCTGCCAGAAACGCTCCGGCAGCTCGCCGGGGCTGGGCAGCAGTTGCTGCTGGTGGCGGGGGATGAAGCCGGTATCCAGTTCGCAGGCGGCGAACGCCGGATGGGAGAGGATGCGGCGCAGGAATGCGAGGTTGGTCCTGACGCCGCCGACCAGGGTTTCGTCGAGCATGGCCAGCAGGCGCAGGCGTGCCTGTTCGCGATCCTCGCCCCAGGCGATCAGCTTGCCCAGCATGGGATCGTAGAAGGGCGAAACGCTGTCGCCCTCGGCCACGCCGCTGTCGAAGCGGCGACCGTCGCCGGCCGCGCCTTCGCGGTAGAGCGCCAGGGTGCCGGTGGCCGGCAGGAAGTCATGATCCGGGTCTTCGGCATACAAGCGCACCTCGATGGCGTGGCCGTTCAGCGGCACCTGTTGCTGGCTGATCGGCAGTGGCTCGCCACGGGCGACACGAATCTGCCAGGCCACCAGGTCGAGGCCGGTGATGGCCTCGGTGACCGGGTGCTCGACCTGCAGGCGCGTGTTCATTTCCATGAAGAAGAATTCGCCGCGCTCGTCGAGCAGGAACTCCACCGTACCTGCACCGACATAGCCGATGGCCTGCGCGGCCTTGACCGCTGCCTCGCCCATGGCACGCCGCAATTCGGTGCTCAGGCCGGGGGCGGGGGCTTCCTCGACCACCTTCTGATGGCGCCGCTGGATCGAGCAGTCGCGTTCGTTGAGGTACAGGCAGTTGCCATGTCGGTCGGCGAAGACCTGGATTTCCACATGGCGGGGTTTGAGCACGTACTTCTCCACCAGCATGCGCGAATCGCCGAAGGCCGACTGCGCCTCGCGCTGGGCGGATGCCAGGGTTTCGCCCAGTTGCGCCTCCGACTCGGCGACCTTCATGCCCTTGCCGCCGCCGCCGGCAGCCGCCTTGAGCAGCACCGGGTAGCCGATGCGTGCGGCGGCCTCGCGGAAGGTCTCGAGGTCCTGCTTGTCGCCATGGTAGCCGGGCACCAGCGGCACGCCGGCCGCTTCCATCAGCGACTTGGCGGCCGACTTGCTGCCCATCGCCTCGATGGCCGAGGCGGGCGGGCCGAGAAAGACCAACCCGGCCTGCTCGATGGCCTGGGCAAAACCGGCATTCTCCGAGAGGAAGCCATAGCCGGGGTGAATGGCCTGGGCACCGCTGGCCTTGGCGGCGGCGATGATCCGGTCGATCAGCAGGTAGCTGTCGGCGGGCTTGGCGCCGCCGAGATCGACCGCCATGTCGGCTTCCCGGACATGCCGTGCCTCGGCGTCGATGGCGCTGTGCACGGCCACGGTGCGGATGCCCATGGCCTTGGCCGTGCGCATCACCCGGCAGGCGATCTCGCCCCGGTTGGCGACCAGCAGGGTATCGATATGGGTGGGCTTCATGCTTGCGGCTCCTGCCAGGCGGGCGTGCGTTTTTCCAGGAAGGCTCGGAGTCCTTCCTGGCCCTCGGGGCTGATGCGGATCCGGGCGATGGCATTCTCGGTGTAGCGACGCAGGGCCGGGGTCAGCTCACCGCTGGCCACTTCGCGCAGCAGGTCCTTGCTGGCGCGCATGGCCTGCGGGCTGTTCAGCAGCAGGTTGGCGACCCAGGCATCGACCTGCGCCTCCAGTTCATCAGCGGGGTAGCACTCGGCGAGCAGGCCCAGTTCGCGGGCGCGCTGGCCGTCGAAACGCTCGGCAGTCAGGGCATAGCGCCTGGCCGCGCGCTCGCCGATGGCCTGCACCACGAACGGGCTGATCACCGCCGGGGCCAGGCCGATGCGCACTTCGGAGAGGGAGAACAGCGCATCCTCGCTGCCGATGGCCAGGTCGCAGCAACTGGCCAGGCCCACCGCGCCGCCGAACGCCGCCCCCTGCACCACGGCGAGGGTGGGAATCTTCAGTGCGGCAAGGTTGTACATCAGCTCTGCCAGCTCGCGCGCGTCATTCAGGTTGGCGTTGTAGTCGAGCCCGGCCGCTTGCTGCATCCAGGCCAGGTCGGCGCCGGCCGAGAAGTGCTTGCCGCGGCCACGCAGGAGGAGGAAGCGCAGGCTCTTGTCTTCGCCCACGGCATCGAGGGCGAGGATCAGCTCGCGAATCATCTCGGCGTTGAAGGCGTTGTTCTTTTCCGCCCGGTTCAGCCACAGGGTGGCGAAGCCGCGTGTATCGGTTTCAAGCTGTACGGTGGTGAAGTCGGTCATATCTCGTCGCTCTCAGATCTGCGGTGTAGGAGCCGGCTTGCCGGCGATGCTGCTGATCGCCCGCAAGCGGGCTCCTACCGGCTGCTTTACATGCGGAACACGCCGAAACGGGTCGGCTCGATCGGCGCATTGAGGCTGGCGGACAGCGCCAGGGCCAGCACGTCGCGGGTCTGCGCCGGGTCGATCACGCCGTCGTCCCACAACCGGGCACTGGAGTAGAAGGCGTGCGCCTGGTGCTCGTACTGTTCGACGATGGGCTGCTTCAGGCGCTGTTCCTCGTCATCGCCGAAAGGCTGCCCGGCGCGTTGCGCCTGTTCGCGCTTGACCTGCACCAGCACGCCAGCGGCCTGTTGCGCGCCCATCACGCCGATGCGCGCGTTGGGCCACATCCACAGGAAGCGTGGGTCGTAGGCGCGGCCGCACATGCCGTAGTTGCCGGCGCCGAAGCTGCCGCCGATGATCACGGTGAACTTCGGCACCTGGGCACAGGCCACGGCGGTGACCAGCTTGGCGCCATGCTTGGCGATGCCGCCTTCCTCGTACTTCTTGCCGACCATGAAGCCGGTGATGTTCTGCAGGAACAGCAGCGGGATGCCGCGCTGGCAGGCCAGCTCGACGAAGTGCGCGCCTTTCTGCGCCGATTCGGCGAAGAGAATGCCGTTGTTCGCCAGGATCGCCACCGGGTAGCCGTTGATGCGGGCGAAGCCGCACACCAGCGTGGTGCCGAACAACGCCTTGAACTCATCCAGCTGCGAGTCGTCGACGATACGGGCGATGACTTCGCGCACGTCGAACGGCTGCTTGGCATCGGCCGGAATCACCCCGTACAGCTCCTCGGCCGCATGGCGAGGGGCGATGGGCGCACGGCTGTCCAACTGGCCGAGCTTGCGCCAGTTCAGGTTGGCGATGCTGCGCCGGGCCAGGGCCAGGGCGTGTTCGTCGTCCTCGGCATAGTGGTCGGCAACGCCGCTGGTCTTGCAGTGCACGTCGGCGCCGCCCAGTTCTTCGGCGCTGACCACCTCGCCGGTGGCCGCTTTCACCAGTGGCGGGCCGGCGAGGAAGATGGTGGCCTGCTCGCGGACCATGATGGTCTCGTCGCTCATCGCCGGCACATAGGCGCCGCCAGCGGTGCAGGAGCCCATCACCACGGCGATCTGCGGGATGCCCAGGGCGCTCATGTTGGCCTGGTTGAAGAAGATGCGGCCGAAGTGCTCGCGATCCGGGAATACCTCGTCCTGGCGCGGCAGGTTGGCGCCGCCGGAGTCCACCAGGTAGATGCACGGCAGGCGGTTCTCGCGGGCGATGGCCTGGGCGCGCAGGTGCTTCTTCACCGTCAGTGGGTAGTAGGAGCCGCCTTTCACCGTGGCGTCGTTGGCCACGATCATGCATTCCACGCCCTCTACACGGCCGATGCCGGCGATCACCCCGGCTGCCGGCACGTCCTCGCCGTAGACGTCATGGGCGGCGAGCTGGCCGATCTCGAGGAAGGGCGAGCCGGCATCGAGCAGGCGGTTGATGCGTTCGCGCGGCAGCAGCTTGCCGCGCGCGGTATGGCGCTCCTGCGCCTTGGTTCCGCCGCCCTGCTGAACGCGGGCGAGCAGGGCGCGCAGGTCGTCCACCTGGGCGAGCATGGCGGCCTGGTTGGCGGCGAACTCCGGCGAGCGGGTGTTGATCTGGGTGTGCAGGATGGCCATTGGCGCACTCCGAATTGCAGGCTTTAGCTCCCCTCTCCCGTTCACGGGAGAGGGGCTGGGGGAGAGGGTGGTGCTAGCACCTCCGGCCCTCTCCCTAACCCTCTCCCACAAGTGGGAGAGGGGACTGTCCGCGTTGTTTGAGGGTTATTTTGTTTCGTTGAACAGCTCGCGGCCGATCAGCATGCGGCGGATTTCGCTGGTGCCGGCGCCGATCTCGTAGAGCTTGGCGTCACGCAGCAGGCGGCCGGCCGGGTACTCGTTGGTGTAGCCGTTGCCGCCGAGCAGCTGGATGGTGTCCAGCGCCATCCTGGTGGCCATCTCGGCGGTGTAGAGGATCACCGCGGCGGCGTCCTTGCGTGATTCCTCGCCACGGTCACAGGCGCGGGCGACGTTGTACAGGTAGGACTTGGAGGCGTTCATGCCGGCGTACATGTCGGCCAGCTTGCCCTGCACCAGCTGGAATTCGCCGATCGACTGCTTGAACTGCTGGCGCTCGTGCACGTAGGGCAGCACCACGTCCATGCAGGCGCTCATGATCCCGGTCGGCCCGCCGGACAGCACGGTACGTTCGTAGTCCAGGCCGCTCATCAGCACGCGCACGCCACCGCCCTCGGCGCCGAGCACGTTCTCCTCCGGCACTTCGCAGTCCTCGAACAGCAGCTCACAGGTGTTGGAACCGCGCATGCCCAGCTTGTCCAGTTTCTGGTGACGGGAGAAGCCCTTGAAGTCGCGCTCGACGATGAACGCGGTCATGCCGCGCGAGCCGGCGTTGACGTCGGTCTTGGCGTAGATCACGTAAGTGTGGGCATCCGGACCGTTGGTGATCCACATCTTGTTGCCGTTGAGCACGTAGCGGTCGCCGCGCTTCTCGGCGCGCAGCTTCATCGACACCACGTCGGAGCCGGCATTGGGCTCGCTCATGGCCAGGGCACCGACATGTTCGCCGGAGCACAGGCCGGGCAGGTACTTGAGCTTCTGCTCGTGGCTGCCGTTCTTGTGGATCTGGTTGACGCACAGGTTGGAGTGCGCGCCGTAGGACAGGCCGACGGAGGCCGATGCACGGCTGATCTCTTCCATCGCCACGACGTGGGCCAGGTAACCCATGTTGGTGCCGCC
The DNA here is from genome assembly GCF_013357275.1 of Pseudomonas sp. BMW13. Lineage (NCBI taxonomy): Bacteria > Pseudomonadati > Pseudomonadota > Gammaproteobacteria > Pseudomonadales > Pseudomonadaceae > Pseudomonas > Pseudomonas sp. BMW13. The sequence goes on from NZ_SUKD01000022.1 coordinate 179,460, forward strand.
GTACTGCTCGTCGACGGTCATGCCGAGCAGGCCCATGTCGCCGAACTTGCGCCACATGTCCATGGGGAACTCGTTGTCGCGGTCGATCTGTGCGGCGCGCGGGGCCAGCTCCACCTGGGCGAAGTGGTGCACGGCATCGCGCAGCATGTCGATGGTCTCGCCGAGGCCGAAATTCAGGGTTGGGTAGCTCATGGTTCCACCTGTGTCTTGTATTTGTTGAAAGGGGATCAGCTGTTCGTCTCGGCGAGTGCCGCCAGACAGCGTTCCTCCGCGGTATCCAGTTCGAGCTGCATCTGCTGGATGTCGAGCAGCTGCTGCTCGAGCTGGGCGCGGCGGGCGGCGATCTTGTTCATGAAGGTTTCCAGCTGCTTGCGGTTGCCGCCGCTGGGGTCGTAGAGGTCGATCAGTTCCTTGCACTCGGCCAGCGAGAAACCGATGCGCTTGCCCCGCAGGATCAGCTTCAGGGCGACCAGGTCCTTGGGCGAGTAGATGCGCTCCTGGCCGCGCCGCTCGGGACTGAGCATGCCTTGCTCTTCATAGAAGCGGATGGCGCGGGTGGTGACGTCCAGCTCGCGGGCCAGATCGGAGATCGAAAAAGTCGTGGGCATGGGGCTGTCTCGTTTACCTTTACGTTAACGTAAGCTTGTGCGAATCTTCCTGTCAACACCCCCGAGGGGCCCGAGAGTGGCATCACTTGTGCTTGCCAGGGCAGGCACCCTTTACGGGCTCGAGTCCTGGGTGTAGACCTTTACCGGTGCACGAGGCTGCCGAGTTGGAGCGAGATATGGCGCAGAGCTTCCAGACAGACCCACTCAAGGATTCACGACAGGCTCGCCTGCGCCTGGTCGCCGACGGCCAGCTTCCGCCAGGCGTACTGCGCGAAGAGATCGACGCGTCGTGGCGGCGCAGCCTGGGCCATGGGCTCGACTGCCTGGAGGGCGAGCGCAGCGATTTCTTCCACGACCTGCGCTTGCTGCTCGACGACAATCGCATGCTCATCGATGCCGCGACTCCGGAGATGGAGTACCTGGTGACGCAGCAGGGGCGCGCTGGCCTGGTGATACTGGGTGATGCCCAGGCCAATGTCCTGGCCATCGAAGGCCCTGACGACTACCTCAAGCAACCGGGGCTGCGTGACCTGCGTCCCGGCAGTTGCTGGAGCGAAACCCTGTGTGGCACCAACGCCATCGGCACGGCCGTCGTCGAGGGCCGGCCGACGCTGATCAACTGCGGCGAGCATTACCTCGATCGCCTGAGCCCTTTCTCCTGCACCTCGGTGCCGTTGCGTGACCCCCAGGGACGGATCGTCGGCGTTCTGGACGTGACCCGCGAAGGCATCATGGCGCAACCCCAGGACAGCCTGACCATGCTGATGCTGGCGGCCGGCAACATCGAAAGCCGGCTGTTCGGCCTGTGCTATCCGGACCACCTGGTACTGGCCTTCCACAGCCGCCCGCAATACCTCGGCAGCGCCTGGCATGGCCTGTTGGCACTGAGCCTGGATGGCGAGGTCCTCGCTGCCAACGAGCGGGCGTGCGAGTTGCTCCAGCTGTCGCGTGAGACGCTCACCGGGCGTCGCGCCAGCGAGCTGATCGGCGAGCGCTCGCCGCAGTTCATCGCGCGCCTGCTCCAGGGTGGCATCAGCAGCGTGCAGACCGCCAAGGGCGAGTTCTTCTTTCGCACATTGCAGGTTCCCCGACCTGCCAGCCCGGGTACGGGAGTGCCGCCGCGTACCCGCCCGGGTGCCGTTGCCCGACCGCTGGAAGACCTGGCCGGGCAGGACACCCGTTACGCACGTGCCTTGCGCATGGCGCGCCAGGGCCTGGCCAGCGACTTGCCCGTGCTGTTGCTGGGCGAGACCGGCACCGGCAAGGAGGTGGTGGCCCGTGCCCTGCACCAGTCGGGGCGGCGGGCGGACAAACCCTTCGTCGCGGTGAACTGCGCCGCGATCCCCGAGGGGCTGATCGAATCCGAACTGTTCGGTTACCGCGAGGGCGCCTTCACCGGCTCGCGGCGTGGCGGCATGGTCGGGCGCCTGATGCAGGCCCAGGGCGGCACGCTGTTTCTCGATGAGATCGGTGACATGCCGCTGGCCTTGCAGGCGCGTCTGCTGCGCGTCCTGCAGGAGCGCAAGGTGGCGCCGCTGGGCGCCGCTGAAGAGCAGGACATCGACGTGGCGCTGATCTGCGCGACTCACCATGACCTCAAGCGCCTGGTGCTGGAAAAGCACTTCCGTGAAGACCTCTACTACCGTATCAACGGCGTCAGCCTGCGCCTGCCGGCCCTGCGCGAGCGAAGCGACCTGGAGCAGATGGTGGCGAGCGTGCTGCACAGGCATGGAGCCGCACATGTGACCCTGGACAGGCCGCTGGCCGAGCTGCTCGGCAGCTACGACTGGCCGGGCAACATCCGCCAGCTGGAAATGGTCCTGCGCGCGGCGCTGGCGATGCGCGAGGAGGGCGAAACGGTGATCGGCCTGGATCACCTCACGGACAGCCTGCTCGATGAACTGACCGGCAGCTGCCGGCAGAGTGGCAGCATCCGCGAGAACGAGATGGAGCTGATCCGCACCAGCCTGGAGCGCCACCAGGGCAATGTCTCCGCCGCAGCCGATGCCCTGGGCATCAGCCGGGCGACCCTGTATCGCAAGCTCAAGCAGATGGGCAAATGATGGCTCACCCCCTTGCTGCGGGTGCTGTAGCGGGGCGGCCATGCCCAGATTGCTGACCCGGCTGGTCGATACCCACGACCCCGAACTGCTGCGCCGATCGCTGGCCTGGCTGTTCGGGTTCGTCAGGCCGCACCGGCGTGCCATCGCGGCCTTGCTCGGGCTGTCGCTGTGCGCCTCGCTGCTGGTGCTGGCGCAGCCGTGGCTGACTAAGAGCCTGATCGACGACGGCTTGCTGGCCAGGGACTTCCCGCGCCTGCTGCAGGTGGCGCTGGCCATGGTAGCGGTCGGCATCCTCGGTACCCTGTTGTCCGGTATCAATCGTTACCTGCATACAGGTTTGTCCGGGCGCATCCTGTTCGCTCTGCGCGATGACCTGTATCGCCACCTGCAGCAGCTGTCGCCGGCCTTCTACGGGCGCAAGCGGTTGGGCGACATCCTTTCGCGGCTCGATGGCGACGTGGCGGAAATCCAGCGTTTTGCCGTGGACTCGCTGTTCTCCGCCGTCTCCAGCGTCATCGGCCTGCTCGGCGCGGTGGCGTTGATGCTGGTCCTGTCCTGGCAGCTGTCGTTGCTGCTGGCGCTGCTGATCCCCCTCGAGGTTCTCTGGTTGCGCTGGATGCGGCGCAAGGTCGAGCGCGAGGTGCGCAGCCTGCGCGAGCGCTCGGCGGATGTCTCGTCGTTCCTGGTCGAGACCCTGCCGGCGATGAAGTTCATCCAGGCCAGCGCTGCCCAGCAGCGTGAGTCCGCACGCCTGGAAGGGCTGGGCCAGGGCTACATGCGCCAGTTGCTCAAGGTGCAGGTGACGGAGTTCTTCACCCACGCGCTGCCCGGCACCCTGACCTCGTTGTCACGCGCCTGCGCCTTTCTGATCGGTGGCTACTGGGTCATCCAGGGCACCTGGCAGGTGGGCGCGCTGATTGCGTTCTCCACCTACCTGGGGATGGCCGTCGGGCCGGTGCAGAGCCTGCTGGGCCTGTATGTGGCCTTGCAGCGCATGACCGTCAGCCTCGGCCGGGTCATGGAACTGCAGCAGGAACCGGTCAGCGTGCGCCAGCCCGCTGCGCCGTCACCCCTTGCCGAGGGGGGCGGGGAACTGCGCCTGGAGGACGTGCACTTCAGCCATGAGCAGCGCAGCGGTGCAGTGTTGAGGGGCGTCGACCTGGTGATCCCGGCGGGGCTCAAGGTGGCGATCAGCGGCGCGTCCGGGGTGGGCAAGTCGACCCTGATCGATCTGCTGCAGCGTTTCTATGATCCTGACCAGGGCCGGGTGCTGCTCGATGGCGTCGACCTGCGCGAGCTGGACCTGTTCGCCCTGCGCCGCAGCATCGCGGTGGTCAGCCAGGATATCGTGCTGTTTCGCGGCACCCTGGCAGAAAACCTTTCCTACAGCGCACCGAGCGCCAGCCGCGAAGCGCTGCACCGGGTCGCCCGGCTGGCGCGCCTGGACGAGCTGATCGCCAGCCTGCCACAGGGCCTGGACAGTCCGCTGGGCGAGCGTGGCCAGCAGCTCTCCGGCGGCCAGCGGCAGCGCATCGCCATTGCCCGCGCGCTGCTGCAGGAGCCGCGCATCCTGGTGCTCGACGAGGCCACCTCGGCGGTGGACGAGGCCACCGAGCGCGAGGTGATCGCCGCCATCGACCAGCTCTTCGCCGGGCGCACGCGCATCCTGATCAGCCACCGGCCATCGACACTGTGCGAGGCCGACCTCAGCCTGTGTCTGCAGCAGGGCCGGTTGCAGCGCCTGGAACCGGCATGAGCATGGACAGCACGCTGCGCATCGGCTTCGTCGACAGTGGATTCGCCCCGCATCAGGCCGCCCGCGTCAGCCATGCCCGGCGCTTCTGGCTGCAGCACGAGGTGCTGGAGCAGGGCGAGCCCCTGCCCGATGCCCTGGGGCATGGCACTGCGGTGCTCGATGCGCTGTCCTCACCGGCAGAGCGGGCTTGCATCTATAGCGCCCAGGTGTTCGCCGGGCATTGGCAGACCAGTCCGCTGCAGATCGCGGCGGCCCTGTACTGGCTGCTGGAGCAGGACGTGCGCCTGATCAACCTGAGCCTGGGCCTGCGCAGCGATCGCCCGGTGCTGCGCGAGACCTGTGCCGAACTGCAGGCCGCCGGCGTGATCCTCTGCGCCGCCAGCCCGGCGCAGGGCGAGCCGGTCTACCCGGCCAGCTATCCCGGGGTCATCCGTATCAGTGGCGACGCACGCTGTCAGGCCGGACAGTGGTCCTGGCTGAACAGCGCCCAGGCCGATTTCGGCGCCCAGGTTCGCGGTCCTTCGGGACTGGCCGGGGCCAGCCTGGCCTGCGCGGCGCTCAGCGGGCAGATCGCCGGCTACCTGGCGCAGCATCGCCGCGCCGATCGGCAGGCGGTGCACGACTGGCTGCGCCATGAGGCGGCGCATGTCGGCCCGGAGCGGCGCCGGTGAACGCGCCGCGGATCGCGGTGCTCGGCGCAGGACCCGCCGGCTGCGCGGTGGCGCTGGGCTTGCAGCATCTGGGCTACCGGGTCTGGGTGATCAGCGAGTGGCGTCGTTTCGCTGCGGTGGAAGGGGTGTCCGCACGGGTGCTGGAGGGGTTGCGTCAGGTCGGCCTGCACCAGGCGCTGGCCAGTGCGGCGCCACCGACGCCGCGTCGGGTACGCTGGAGCGGTGTGGACCAGCTACTCAACGACGAGCGCCTGCTGGATCGCCCGCTGTTCGACGCGGCCCTGCGCCGCGACCTGGCGGACGCCGGTGTCGAGCTGCTGCAGGGGCGGATACGCCAGCTCGGGCAACAGGGCGAGCAGCAACGGATCGTGCTGGAGGATGGCCGGTCGCTGCTGGCGGACTTTCTGGTGGAAGCCCGGGGACGTCAGGCACCACTGGGCGAAGGGCGCCTGCGTGGGCCGGAGACCCTCAGTCTGCTCAGCAGCTGGCAGGCTGAGCCGGGCCGTGCAGGCTCGGCCGTCGAGAGCCTGGCAGATGGCTGGTCCTGGATGGCGGCGCTGGCCGATGGCCGTTGCTACTGGCAGATCACCCTGGACGCCGCTGCCGCCGAACTGCCCCCACGCGACGAGCTGCCAGCCTATTGCGCGGCGCGGCGCCAGGCATCGGCGCTGGTCCAGGCCTTGTTCGGCGATTCGGCCAACGCCGCTGCGCCGGTGCATGCGCGCAGCAGCACGGCGATTCTGCCTCGGCAGGTGGTGGGGCCGGGCTGGATTCGCGTTGGCGATGCGGCGATGGCGGTCGATCCGTTATCGGGCAACGGCGTGTTCCAGTCGCTGTCCTCGGCGTTGCAGGCCCCGGCGGTGATCAACACCCTGCTGCAGCACCCCGAACGCACGCAACTGGCCTGCCGCTTTCACCAGCAGCGCATCGAGCATCTGTTCATGCGTTTCGCCCGGACCGGGCGTGACTTCTATAGGGCGGAGCCGCGCTGGGCCGATGCTGCGTTCTGGCGCGCGCGGCGTGGCTGGCCGGACGCACAGCCACTGCATGTCGACGCCGATATCGCCCGGCTGCAGGTGGCGAGCATGCCGGTGCTCAACGATGGCCTGATCGATGAGGCCGAGGTGGTGCTGACGGCCGATCAGCCGCTGGGTATCTGGCACATCGACGGCGTGGCACTGGCGCCCATCGTGCGCAGCCTGCAGGCGGGGCGCCTGGAGGCTGCGCTGGCCGCTCTGGCACCCGCATCGCGGCGGACTGTCCAGGGCTGGCTGCTGCAGCAGGGCTACCGGCCCTGATCGGGCCGGACCATGTCACAGCTTGATCAGCACCGACTTCAGCTCGGTGTAGTGGTCGATGGCGGCTGCGCCCATTTCCCGGCCAACGCCGGAGAGCTTGTAGCCGCCGAACGGCAGGGCCGGATCGAGCGCGCTGTGGCAGTTGACCCACACCGAGCCGGACTTGATGCGCGGAATCATCCGGTGCACCGAGGCCAGGTCGTTGGACCAGATGCTGGCGCCGAGGCCGTAGGGGTTGTCGTTGGCCAGGCGCACGACCTCGTCGATGTCCTCGAACGGCATGGCGACCAGCACCGGGCCGAAGATCTCCTCCTGCACCAGGCGATGCTGCTGGTCGACGTCGACGATCACCGTCGGCTTGACGAAGTAGCCTGGGCCGAAGCCCTCGCCACCACAGGCGATGGTGGCACCCAGTTCGCGGCCGAGGTCGATGTAGCCGGTGACGCGCTCCTGCTGCCTGGCGGAGATCAGCGGGCCCATCTGCACGCTGGGGTCGAGGCCGTTGCCCAGTTTCATGCCGTTGGCGATGCCGGCGATGTCGGCGACCACATTGTCGAAGTGCTTGCGGTGCACGTACAGGCGCGAGCCGGCGCAGCAGACCTGGCCCTGGTTGAAGAAGATCGCGCTGGCAGCGCCGGCCGCGGCCTCGGCGAGGTTGGCGTCGGGCATGACGATGGTCGGTGACTTGCCGCCCAGTTCCAGGGTCACGCGGGTCATGTTGTCCATGGCGGCCTTGCCGATCTGCTTGCCCACTTCGGTCGAACCGGTGAAGGTCAGCTTGTCCACACCCGGATGGCGGGTGAGGGCGACGCCGGCATTGAGGCCGGTGCCGGTGACCACGTTGAACACCCCGGCCGGGTAGCCGGCCTCGAGCACCAGCTCGGCCAGCTTGAGAGCGGTCAGCGGCGTTTCATCGGCAGGCTTGAGCACCAGGGTGCAGCCGGTGGCTAGTGCCGGGCTGAGCTTCCAGCAGGCCAGCAGCAGGGGGAAGTTCCAGGCGACGATAGCGCCCACCACGCCGACGGCTTCGCGGCGGATGAAACCATGGAAGTCCTCGCCCGGCATCAGCGGCAGCGAGGGTTCGACCGTGCTGCCTTCGATCTTGGTGGCCCAGCCGGCCATGTAGCGGAGGAAGTCGATGGCCAGTTGCACGTCCATGACCTGAGCCACGGCGGCGCTCTTGCCGTTGTTCAGGCACTCCAGCTCGGCCAGTTGCTGCGCATCGCGCTCCATCAGCTCGGCCAGGCGCCACAGCAGGTTCTGCCGGTCGCGCGGGCGCATGCAGCTCCAGGCCGAGTCATCGAAAGCCTGGCGGGCGGCGCGGACGGCGCGGTCGACGTCGTCGGCACTGGCCGAGGGCACCTGACCGATGATCTCGCCGGTGGCCGGGTTGCGAAAGTCCAGGGTGGCCCCGCTGATGGCGTCGCACCATTCGGCGCCGATCAGCATCTGCAGCTTGCGGTTGAGGAAGGCGTGGGTCTGGGGCAGGACGGGCAGGTCGGCAAACATTGGGGGTACCTCTGCTTATTGGAGTCGCGGTGACCTTTCGCAACCCTCGTGCCAATGCTCGATCTGCGAGGTAAGAGATTGATATGGAAAGAAAAGGTTCGGAGATTCGTGCTCTGTCGCAGCAGCCCGCTGTTGCAGATTGAGACGGCCTGAGACGGGCCTGGGACGGCCTCGGCGTCCCGCATCGGAGAAGCCTGGGTGCGTTCGTCTCAAGCTGGAACAGCCTGTCGCGAATTTAGACGCCGCAGGCTCGATCCCGTCGGCCAGAAAACCCTCGTTTTACCGCTAAGTCCTTGCTGCGAATGCATTTGTCCCTGTGTGGCACGCATTGTGTATTTGCTCTGGCCAGGCGCACCTGCTCGGGGTGCGGATCATAAGAACAACACCGTGGAGGTCTGACCTTGAAGACGACTCGACTCCGGCAGCGTGCGGGCATCCTGGCTCTGGCCATGACCTCGCTGATGCTCGCCCAGGCCCAGGCAGCGCAGGAGGGGCAAGCCCTCCTCGAGTCCAAATGCGTGGGCTGCCATATTCCCGAAGGCGGCGACGCCATCAGTCGTATCAGCCACCAGCGCAAGACCCCCGAGGGCTGGCTGATGAGCATCGCGCGCATGCAACTGATGCATGGCCTGAACATCGCCGATGACGAGCGCCGCACCCTGGTTAAGTACCTGGCCGACAAGCAGGGCCTGGCCCCGGATGAAACCGAGGGGGTGCGCTACGCCATGGAGCGTCGCCTGAACACGGTCGAGACGTTCGACGAGCAGTTGAGCCAGACCTGTGGGCGTTGCCACTCCGGGGCCCGCGTCGCCCTGCAGCGTCGGCCGGCCAAGGAGTGGGAGCATCTCGTCCACTTCCATCTGGGGCAGTGGCCGTCGCTCGAGTACCAGGCGCAGGCCCGTGACCGTGACTGGCTCGATCTCGCCCTCGCGGAGATGGTGCCGGAGCTGGCCAAGCGCTACCCGCTGGACAGCCAGGCCTGGTCCGAATGGCAGAAGGCCAGACCCGAGGCCAAGGTGTTGCTGGGCCAATGGGCGTTCAGTGGGCACATGCTGGCCAAGGGCGATGTGCGTGGCGTAATGACGGTGAGCGCCGACACGGGTGACACCTTCAAGGTCGAGGTCAACGGCCAGTACGCCGATGGCACGCCCTTCGTCGGTGGCGGTTCGGCCATTCTCTACAACGGCTACGAATGGCGCGGCAACGTGAAGATCGGTGATACCCGCATGCGCCAGGTCTTCGCGGCCCTGAACGGCGAGATGAAAGGGCGCATGTTCGATGCCGAGCATGACGAGCGTGGTCTGGACTTCAGTGCCGCCCAGCAAGGCCAGGCCAGGTTGTTGGCTGTGCAGCCGGCTTATGTCAGGGCCGGTAGCGAAGTCGAGCTGACCCTGGTGGGCAGCGGCTTGCAGGGCAGCGCGCAGCTCGGTGCGGGCCTCGAGGTGGTGAAGGTACTCGAGGCCACCCCGACGCAGGTGCGGTTGCGGGTCAAGGCCGCAGCCACGGCTGCGCCGGGCCGTCGCAGCGTCGTACTGGGCGATCTCGGGGGCGTCGACCTAGCGGTGTACAAGGACATCGCCGAAGTGAAAGTGGTACCCGCGTTCTCCATCGCCCGTGTGGGCGAGAACGGTGGTTCGACGCCCAAGGTGCAGGGCCGCTTCGAGGCCGAGGCCTGGGGCAGGGATGACGAAGGTCAGCCCTACCGGATCGGCTACCTGCCGGCCAAGTGGTCGGTACAGCCCTTCGATGAGCGCGCCAGGGAAGACGAGGACGTGAAGTTCGCCGGGCAGATGCAGAAGGACGGCGTGTTCGTCCCTGGCGCTGCTGGTCCCAACCCGCAGCGCAAGATGATGACCAACAACGCCGGCAACCTGAAGGTGATCGCCGAGCTGGAGGAGGGTGGCCAGAAGGGTGAAGGCCAGCTGATCGTCACCGTACAGCGTTGGAACAACCCGCCGCTGCCCTGAGGGGCAACGGCCCGGGCGGGGCCACGCCCTGCCCGGATTCGCAACGACGATTGGGAAAACTTCCGGGAGGTCGCCATGGGCGCAATATTGAATCTGGTCGAGCGCAACCTGCACGAAGTGCGAGTGGATGCCGACCGCATGCTGTTCCACATTCCGAGCAGTTCGCTGTTCGCCGCCGATGACGTGACGGGCGGCATCATCGACGCGCTGCGTCAGCAGAGCTGCTCGTCCGAAGACCTGGTGCGGCGTCTGGCCGACCGTTTCGCCGGGCAGGCCATCGATGAAACGCTGCGCGAGCTGATCGCGCTGGAAGTGGTCAGCGACGGCTCGCCACTGACGCCGGAAATCGGCATCGCCAGGGTCGAACGTACGGCGCTGAACACCGTGGTGCTGAACGTCAACACCGGCTGCAACCTGAGCTGCACCTACTGCTACAAGGAAGACCTGGACAAGCCCTCGGCCGGCAAGAAGATGCAGGTGCAGACCGCCGAGGCCTCGGTGGAGATGCTGCTCAAGGAGTCGCCGGACGAGCAACGTTACAGCGTGGTGTTCTTCGGCGGCGAGCCGCTCTCCAACCGGGCACTGATCGAGCACATGGTGGACTACTGCGAGCGGCGTTTCGCCGAGGCGGGCAAGCAGGTGGAGTTCATCATGACCACCAATGCCACATTGCTCACCGAAGAGATCATCGACTACCTCAATGCCCATCGCTTCGGGTTGTCGATCAGCATCGACGGGCCGAAGACGGTGCACGATCGCAACCGCATCACCGTGGGCGGGCAGGGCACCTACGACGTGGTGCGGCGCAAGGTCGACCTGCTGCTGTCGCGCTATCGCAGCCGTCCGGTGGGGGCGCGGGTGACCCTGACGCGCGGTATCACCGATGTCGAGACCATCTGGAACCACCTGTTCAACGAACTGGGTTTCGCCGAAGTCGGCTTCGCGCCGGTCACCTCGGGAGACATGGCCGACTACAACCTGACCGCTGAGGAACTGGTCGAGGTCTTCGCCAACATGAAGGCCCTCGGCCGGCGCTACCTGGAGGCGGCGCTGGAACACCGCAACATCGGCTTCTCCAACCTGCACCAGCTGATCACCGACATCCATGAAGGGCACAAGAAGGCGCTGCCCTGCGGCGCCGGCCTGAAGATGCTGGCGGTGGACCACAAGGGCGAGCTGAACCTCTGCCACCGTTTCACCGGTTCCAGCATGCCGACCTTCGGCAATGTGCACAGTGGCGTGAAGCAGGTCGAGCTCAACGACTTCCTGTCCCAGCGCCTGGATCGCTCGGGCACCGGCTGCGACAGCTGCCGCATTCGCAACCTGTGTTCCGGGGGCTGTTATCACGAGAGCTACGCCCGCTACGGCGACCCGACTCACCCGACCTATCACTACTGCGAGCTGATGCGCGACTGGGTGGACTTCGGCATCGAGGTCTACAGCCGCATCATGGCCGTCAATCCGGCCTTCATCAGCAGCTACATCTCTCCGCGGAAGGCGCACTGACATGAAACATCTGAAGCCGCTCAACAACAAAGCACAACTGCTCGAACAAGCTGCAGCCGAAGATCGTATCGAAGAGGTGGTGGCCATGAGCGCCGTGGCCGGCTGCACCGCCACCACCGATCCGGGCTGGGAGGTGGACGCCTTCGGCGGTGTGAGCTCCCTCTGTCAGCCGATGGAGGCCGACCTCTACGGATGCTCCGACCCTTGCTGGTGGCCGGCCCAGGTGCCCGACATGATGAGCACCTATCAGGACTGGAACGCCACTGCCCAGGATTCGTCGCAGGACTGGCGCAACCTCAACACCGTATTCCCGAAAGACAAATGACCGGCGCGCAGAACAAGAGGGGACAGCGTATGAAACTCCAAACCATCGCCAGCCTGGCGACCGTCGTCGCCGGGCTCGCCCTGGGCAGTCATGCCAATGCTGCGGCGCAGGCCGGCCCGGCGCTGAAGGTCGGTCAGGAATACCTGATCGCCACCAACTATCCGAACAACCTGCATGTGGTCGATCTGGCCAGCGACAGCCTGTACAAGACGTGCCAGCTACCCGATGCGTTCGGCCCCGGTACCGCGATGATGGCGCCGGACAACAGGACGGCGTACTTGCTCAACAACCATTACGGTGACCTCTACGGCATCGATCTGGACGATTGTCGCACGGTGTTCCACGCCCGGCTGTCGCGTAGTCCGGGGGAAAAGGTGCGCTCGATGTTCTCCTTCGCCCTCAGCCCGGATGGCAAGGAGTTGTACACCACGGTCAACCCGACGCAGATGATGAGCGATCACTATGTGGTCAAGCCGCCGCGTCTGGAGGTGTTCGATACCGCCGCCGGGCTCGATGCCCAGCCGCTGCGCAGCTTCCCGATGCCGCGCCAGGTGTACCTGATGCGCGCCGCCGATGACGGTTCGCTGTTCGTCGCCGGGCCGGACATCTACAAGATGGACGTGCACACCGGCCAGTACGAGGTGGCGGTGCCGCTGCGCAACTGGCAGCGGCCACTCTACAGTGCACCGGACGTGCTGTACTTCTGGCCGCACCAGACCGCGATGCACGATTTCTCGATGCTCTATACGGCGGCCCGCTTCCAGGATGACACGCAGGACCTGGCGAGCGCCGACTACCGCTACGGCTACCTGAGCATCGACCTGAAGACCGGCAAGGCGGTCGTGGAGGACTTCGCCTCGCTGACCGAGCTGTACTTCACCGGCCTGCGCTCGCCCAAGGATGCCAACCAGATGTTCGGCGTACTCAACCGCCTGGCCAAGTACGACATCAAGGAACAGAAGCTGATCAAGGCTGCCAACCTGGAGCACACCTACTACTGCATCGCCTTCAACACCGAGGGTAGCAAGCTGTACCTGGCCGGCACCTTCAACGACATCGCGGTGTTCGACCCGGATACGCTGGAGAAGATCAAGAACATCAAGCTGCCAGGTGGTGACATGGCGATCACCACCACTCAGGTATTTACTCGATAAGGTTGCTCGCAGTGGCGAAGGTCGCATACCCAGGCGACCTTCCGCTGTGATAATCGACAGGTTTCGCGGCCCGTGCCCCAGTGGCTGGCCGCCTGTTCAGCGACGATCCCATTACAAAGACAAGAAGGGAAAGCCATGAATCACCCGAGTTACACCCGCGGGCGGCAGGACAAGGACTTGCTCGCCATGACCATCGGCGCGGCGTTCGACGCCACGGTCGCCCGGTTCCCCGAGCGTGAGGCGCTGGTCGTGCGCCATCAGGGCCTGCGTTACAGCTGGCGAGAGCTGGCCGAGGTGGTCGAACGCCATGCCCGCGCCTTGCTCGCCCTCGGCATCGAGAGCGGCGACCGCCTGGGAATCTGGGCGCCGAACTGCGCCGAGTGGTGCATCACCCAGTTCGCCAGCGCCAAGATCGGCGCCATCCTGGTCAACATCAATCCCGCCTATCGCAGCAGCGAGCTGGAGTACGCGCTGAAGCAGTCCGGCTGCCGCTGGGTGATCTGCGCCGATGCCTTCAAGACCTCCGACTACCATGCGATGTTGCTCGGCCTGGTGCCGGAGCTGGCGGAAGCCGAGCCGGGCCGGCTGCAGTGCGAGCGCCTGCCGGAATTGCGTGGCGTGGTCAGCCTCGCGGCCAATCCACCCGCTGCATTCCTGTCCTGGGCCAGCCTGCAGGCAAGCGCCGCTTCGGTCCCTGTCGAGGCGCTGGCCGAGCGCCAGGCCAGCCTGCAGTTCGATGACCCGATCAACATCCAGTACACCTCCGGCACCACCGGCTTCCCCAAGGGGGCCACGCTGAGTCACTACAACATCCTCAACAACGGCTACATGGTGGGCGAGAGCCTCGGCCTCACCGAGCACGACCGCCTGGTGATCCCGGTGCCGCTGTACCACTGCTTCGGCATGGTGATGGGCAACCTGGGCTGCGTGACCCATGGCTCGACCATGATCTACCCGAGCGATGCCTTCGATCCGCTGACCACCCTGCAGACCGTGGCCGAGGAAAAGGCCACTGCCCTGTATGGCGTGCCGACCATGTTCATCGCCGAGCTGGACCATCCGCGGCGCGGCGACTTCGACCTGTCCAGCCTGCGCACCGGCATCATGGCCGGCGCGACCTGTCCGATCGAGGTGATGCGCCGGGTCATCAGGGAAATGCACATGAGCGAGGTGCAGATCGCCTACGGCATGACCGAGACCAGCCCGGTATCGCTGCAGACGGGCCCCGAGGACGAGCTGGAGCTGCGCGTGACCACCGTCGGCCGCACCCAGCCCCAGCTGGAGAGCAAGATCGTCGACAGCGACGGCAGGATAGTGCCGCGCGGCACCATCGGCGAGCTGTGCACGCGCGGCTACAGCGTGATGCTCGGTTACTGGAACAACCCGCAGGCCACGGCCGATGCCATCGACCCCGGGCGCTGGATGCACACCGGTGACCTGGCGTCGATGGACGACAATGGCTACGTCTGCATCGTCGGGCGCAGCAAGGACATGATCATCCGCGGTGGCGAGAACATCTATCCGCGCGAGCTCGAGGAGTTCTTCTTCACCCACCCGGCGGTGGCCGACGTGCAGGTGATCGGCATCCCCTGCGAGCGTTACGGCGAGGAGATCGTCGCCTGGGTCATGCTGCACCCCGGCCATGAACTCGGCGAGGAACAGCTGCGTGCCTGGGCTCGGGAGCGCATCGCGCACTTCAAGGTCCCGCGTCACTTTCACTTCGTGGACGGCTTCCCGATGACGGTCACCGGCAAGATCCAGAAATTCCGCATGCGCGAGATCAGCATCGAGCGCCTGGCCCAGGTACAGAGCGGCTGAGTGACGGTGGCGATTGCCAGCGTGGTGTTGCCCTGCGACAGTGGCGGCTCGTCAGGCGTTGCAGGGAAAGACATGACGGCCATCGTCACCGAGAAAGGCACCATCTCCGTCCAGCTGGTGGCCGAGGCACTGCTCGAGTGGCGCCGCCGCGGCCTGTCGGAGGCGCCGTTGCTGGCGCAAGCCGGCATCACGCCGGGGCAGCTGCTGCGACCCTATGCGCGGGTCTCGGCGTCGGCCTACGCCCAGCTGTGGCGGGCCATCGCCCTGGCCATGGACGACGAATTCTTCGGCATGAATGCGCGGCGCATGAAGTCCGGCAGCTTTGCCTTCATGGCCCGCACGGCGCTGCGCGAGGCCGACCTGGGCAGTGCGCTGGAGAGCATGCTGAGCTTTCTCGGCCTGATCTTCGATGGCCTGCGGCCGCGCCTGGAGCGTCAGGGCAGCCTGGCGCAGATCGTCCTCGACGAGTCTGGCGAAGTGCCGGGGCGGGCATTCTCCAGCTTCACCCTGTGGCTGATGCTGCACGGCCTGGCCTGCTGGCTGGTGGGGCGGCGCATCGCCATTCTCAGCGTCGAACTGCGCTGCGCCATGCCGGATTACTGCGGTGACTACCGGGTGATGTTCAGCGACAACCTGCGCTTCGGGCGCGCCAGCAATCGCCTGCTGTTCAACGCCGACTGCCTGGACTTGCCGCTGCGTCGCAGTGAGCGCGAGCTGCGCCGCTTTCTCGCCGGTGCACCGGGCAACATCCTGGTGCGCTATCGCGACCCGCAGAGCCTCGGCGCGCGCATCAAGGCCTACCTGCGCAGCCTCAACGCCGGGCGCTGGCCCGATATCGACGCCCTGTCCGGGCACTTCTACATGGCGCCTTCGACCCTGCGCCGCAAGCTGGCCCAGGAAGGCCAGTCCTACCAGGGGCTCAAGGACCAGGTGCGTCGCGACCTGGCCATCGCGCGCCTGGACGAGGGCGCCAGTCACTTTGCCGAGCTGGCCTACGAGCTGGGATTCGCCGACACCAGCGCCTTCTACAAGGCCTTCAAGAAGTGGACCGGCACCACCCCGGGACAGTACCGCGCCCTGGAGGGCGTGGACTGAGCGGCGCTGTCAAAAACGCTCGCTTCGATCGACCTGTTTCGACATTGCCGCCTCGCGGCCCCTGGCGCGACCATCGTGGCACTCCAACAACAAGAACACCGGAGGCTACCCGATGCGCGACTACTTCACCGCTGCCCGCGAGTTCGATTACGCCAGTGCCGCTTCCAGCACCCTGGCCGGCGACCTCGACGCCCTGAATGCCTGTGTCGAATGCTGCGACCGCCATGCCCAGCCAGGGCGCGTCGCGCTGCTCTGGGAGGGGCGCAACGGCGAGCGTGCCGAGTGGACCTTCGCCGCCCTCAAGGACGCCGCGTCGCGTTTTGCCAACCTGCTCCAGGCCCGTGGTGTGGGTCCCGGCGATTGCGTCTCGGGCATGCTGCCGCGCACGCCGGAACTGCTGATCACCATCCTCGGAACCTGGCGCGCGGGCGCGGTGTACCAGCCGCTGTTCACCGCCTTCGGGCCCAAGGCCATCGAACACCGCGTGCGCAGCGCCGGCAGCAAGCTGGTCGTCACCGATCTGGCCAATCGCGCCAAGTTCGACGAGGTAGCGGAGGCGCCGCCGGTGCTGACGGTGGGTGACGATTTCCAGGCCGAGCTGCAGCGCCAGCCGGAACACTTCGAAGCGGTCATGCGCAAGGCGTCCGATCCCTTCCTGCTGATGTTCACCTCCGGCACCACCGGCCTGGCGAAGCCGCTGGCGGTGCCGCTGAAGGCCATCGTCGCCTTCGTCAGCTACATGCGCGAGGCGGTCGACCTGCGCGCCGAGGATCGCTTCTGGAACCTCGCCGATCCAGGCTGGGCCTACGGTCTCTACTACGCGGTGACCGGGCCGTTGGCGATGGGTCATGCCACGCTCTTCTACGAAGGCGGTTTCAGCGTCGAAAGCACCTGCCGGATTATCCGCGACTACGGCATCAGCAACCTGGCCGGCTCGCCCACCGCCTACCGCCTGCTGCTGGCGGGCAAGGGCGAGGTGGAAGCCGCGATCAAGGGGCAGTTGCGCGCCGTCAGCAGCGCTGGCGAGCCGCTGACCCCGGAGGTGATCCGCTGGTTCGCCGAAGGGCTCGGCTGCGTCATCCACGACCACTACGGGCAGACCGAGCTGGGCATGGTGCTGTGCAACCACCACGCGCTGCAGCACCCGGTGCGCCTGGGCGCCGCCGGGTTCGCCATGCCCGGCCACCGTGTCGTGGTGCTGGACGAGCAGCAGCGCGAACTGGCGGTCGGCCAGCCCGGCATCCTCGCCCTGGACATGCCGCGTTCGCCGCTGTTCTGGTTCCCCGGTTATCAGGGCCTGGAAACCCGCGCCTTCGTCGGCGACTACTATCTGAGTGGTGACACCGTCGAGCTCAATGCGGATGGCAGCATCAGTTTCGTCGGCCGCGCCGATGACGTGATCACCACCTCCGGCTACCGCGTCGGTCCCTTCGATGTGGAGAGCGCGCTGATCGAACACCCGGCGGTGATAGAGGCCGCCGTGGTCGGCAAGCCCGACCCGGAGCGCACCGAGCTGGTCAAGGCCTTCGTCGTGCTGCATGCCGGCCATGCCGCCGACGCCGCACTGGCCGAGGGGTTGCAGCAGTACGTGCGCCAGCGCCTGTCCGCCCATGCCTATCCGCGCGAGATCGAGTTCGTCGCGGAGCTGCCCAAGACCCCGAGCGGCAAGATCCAGCGCTTCCTGTTGCGCAACCAGGAGATCGCCAAGGCCCAGGAGGCCGCCGCTCACTGATTCGAAGGAGTAAAGAACGTGCGTATCGAGAATTCCGTTTTCCTGGTGACCGGTGGCAGCTCCGGCCTGGGCCTGGCCACCGCCCGCGAACTGCTGGAGCAGGGCGGCAAGGTGGTGCTGGTGGACATCAACGCCGAGGCCGGCGCCGCGCGTGCCGAAGAACTGGGCAGCAACGCCCGCTTCGTGAAAGCGGACATCACCCGCGAGGAGGATGCCCGCGCTGCGGTGAATGCCGCTGCCGATGCCTTCGGTGGTCTGCAGGGCCTGGTCAACTGCGCCGGGGTCGCGCCGGCCGAGAAGGTCATCGGCCGCAATGGCGTGCATGGCCTGGAGAGCTTCGCCCGCACGGTCAGCGTCAACCTGGTCGGCAGCTTCAACATGCTGCGCCTGGCCGCCGAGTGCATGGCCCAGGGCCAGGCCAATGCCGATGGCGAGCGTGGCGTGATCATCAACACGGCCTCAGTCGCGGCCTTCGATGGGCAGATCGGCCAGGCTGCGTATGCGGCCTCGAAGGGCGGCGTGGTCGGCATGACCCTGCCGATTGCCCGCGAACTGGCTCGCCACGGCATCCGCGTGATGTGCATCGCGCCCGGCATCTTCGAGACCCCGATGATGGCCGGCATGCCCCAGGAGGTCCGCGATGCCCTCGGCGCCGCCGTGCCGTTCCCGCCGCGCCTTGGCCGGCCGGCAGAGTATGCGGCACTGGTGCGCCATATCGTCGAGAACACCATGCTCAACGGCGAGGTGATTCGCCTCGACGGCGCCATACGCATGGCCGCGAAGTGAGGAGACCGTCATGAACAAGGATTCCATCGTCATCGTCAGTGCCGCCCGTACCGCCATGGGTGGCTTCCTGGGGGACTTCAGGGAGATGAGCGCGGCCCAGCTCGGCGCCGCTGCCAACCTCGCGGCTCTGGAGCGGGCCGGCATCGCCGGCGACGCCGTCGACGAGGTGATCATGGGCTGTGTGCTGCAGGCCGGCCAGGGCCAGGCGCCGGCGCGTCAGGCCGCACTGGGGGCCGGGCTGCCACAGTCGGTGGTCTGCTCGACGGTGAACAAGATGTGTGGCTCGGGGATGAAGGCCGTGATGCTGGGCCACGACCTGCTGCGGGCTGGCAGCGCCGACGTGGTACTGGCCGGTGGCATGGAGAGCATGTCCAACGCGCCCTACCTGCTGGAGCGCGCGCGTGGCGGCTATCGCATGGGCCACGGCAAGGTGCTCGACCACATGTTCCTCGATGGCCTGGAGGATGCCTACGACAAGGGGCGTCTGATGGGCACCTTCGCCGAAGACTGCGCCCAGGCCTATGGCTTCACCCGTGAGCAGCAGGATGCCTTCGCCATCGCCTCGCTGACCCGAGCGCAGAAGGCCATGCGCGAGGGCCGTTTCGCCGCCGAGATCGTCCCGGTACAGGCCCGCTGCGGTCGCGAGTGGATGACTGTCAGCCAGGACGAGCAGCCCCCCAAGGCGCGCATGGACAAGATTCCCGGCCTCAAGCCGGCCTTCCGCGAGGGCGGCACGGTGACGGCGGCCAACGCCAGCTCCATCTCCGATGGCGCCGCGGCGCTGCTGCTGATGCGCCTGGAGGAGGCGGAGAAGCGGGGCCTGCAACCGCTGGCGCGGATCGCCGGGCATGCCTCCTTCGCCCATGCGCCGAACCTGTTCACCACCGCGCCTGTCGGCTCGATCCAGCGCCTGCTGGCGCGCACGGGCTGGAGCCTGGGCGAGGTGGACCTGTTCGAGGTCAACGAAGCCTTCGCCGTGGTGCCCATGGTGGCGATGCGCGACCTCGACATCCCCCACGACAAACTCAACGTCCACGGTGGCGCCTGCGCCCTGGGTCACCCCATCGGCGCTTCCGGCGCGCGCGTGCTGGTGACGCTGCTCAATGCGCTGGGGCAATACGACCTCAAGCGCGGCGTGGCCTCCCTGTGCATCGGCGGCGGCGAGGCCACGGCGGTGGCGGTCGAGCGCCTGTAAGGAGAACGAGATGATTCCGAACGAAGATGAAATCCTCATCCGCGACATGGCCCGCCAGTTCTCCCAGGAACGCCTGAAGCCCTTTGCCGCCGACTGGGACCGCGAGCACCGCTTCCCCGCGGAGGCCATCGCCGAGATGGGGCAGCTCGGCTTCATGGGCATGCTGGTGCCGCAGCAGTGGGGTGGCGCCGAGACCGGCCACCTGGCCTACGCCATGGCGCTGGAGGAGGTGGCCGCCGGTGACGGCGCCTGCTCGACCATCATGAGCGTGCACAACTCGGTGGGCTGCATGCCGATTCTCAAGTACGGCAGCGAGGAGCAGAAGCAGCGCTTTCTCCGCCCGCTGGCCGAAGGCAGCATGCTCGGCGCCTTCGCCCTGACCGAGCCTCAGGCCGGGTCCGATGCCAGCGACCTGCGCACCCGCGCGCGGCGCGAAGGCGATCATTACCTGCTCAGCGGCGCCAAGCAGTTCATCACCTCCGGCAACCAGGCCGGCATGGTCATCGTCTTTGCCGTCACCGATGCCCAGGCGGGCAAGCGGGGCATCAGCGCCTTCATCGTGCCGACCGATACCCCGGGGTTCTCGGTGGTGCGGGTGGAGGACAAGCTTGGCCAGCATGCCTCCGACACCTGCCAGATCCAGCTCGACGAAGTGCGCATTCCGGCGAGCCTGCGCCTGGGCGAGGAGGGCGAGGGCTACCGTATCGCCCTGGCCAACCTGGAAGGTGGTCGCATCGGTATCGCCGCGCAGTCGGTGGGCATGGCCCGTGCCGCATTCGAGGCGGCGCGGGACTACGCTCACGAGCGGGTGACCTTCGGCAAGCCGATCATCGAGCACCAGGCGGTGGCTTTCCGCCTCGCCGACATGGCCACGCAGATCGCCGTGGCGCGGCAGATGGTGCATCACGCGGCCAGCCTGCGCGAGGCGGGTCAGCCATGCCTGACCGAGGCGTCGATGGCCAAGCTGTTCGCCTCGGAAATGGCCGAGAAGGTCTGCTCGGCGGCGATCCAGACGCTGGGCGGCTATGGCTACCTGAAGGACTTCCCGGTCGAACGCATCTACCGCGACGTGCGTGTCTGCCAGATCTACGAAGGCACCAGCGACGTGCAGCGAATGGTGATCGCGCGCAGTCTCTGACTGATGGCTTGTTCATTGTAGGAGCCGGCTTGCCGGCGATCATTACTTAAAAAGCATCGCCGGCAAGCCGGCTCCTACGAAGGCAGCGTTCAATCGAGCTGATACTGCACGCCCGCGCCGACATACCAGGCGCGCTCCGGGCCGGGCTCGTAGTAGCGACCGTTGCCGTCACCGACGATCACCGAGCCGATGTAGTCGCGGTCCAGCAGGTTGTCGATGCGCAGGACCTGGTTGAAGGTCAGTGCGCCGACCCTCTGCTCGAAACGTGCCTGCCAGTTGAACAGCGCGTAGCTTGGCGCGCTCCTGGCGCTGTTGCTGTCTTCGACGTACAGCTCGCTGCGGTACATCGCCTCGATGGCCGTGCTGACGCCTGATGCCGGTTGCCAGTTCAGTTCGCCATGCAGGCTGTGCGCGGGAATGCCAGGCAGGTGATTGCCCGCGTCGATCATCCGGTCGTTGCTGCTGAACGCCTGGCTGTAGGTGGCGTCGATCCGGGTATAGGCGAGGTAGGCGCGCAGGGTCTCGCTCAGACGGCTCTCCAGCGCCAGCTCGATGCCGCGCCGGCGGGTCTGCCCCGCGTTCTGGAAGCGCGAGCGACCACCGCTGGCCGACGCCACCACCAGTTCGTCGTCGGTATCGATCTGGAACAGCGCCAGCTGCAGGCGGGTGCTGGCGGCCAGGCGCGCCTTCAGGCCGACTTCGATCTGCTCGCTGGTGGCCGGTTTCAGGTCGAAGCCGAAACCGCCGTTGGCGCCGGAATAGGACAGCTCATTGAGTGTCGGCGTCTCCAGTCCCTGGCCCCAGCTGGCATAGACACTCAGTGCCGGCAGCAGGGCGTAGCTGGCGCCCAGGGTCGGCGTCAGCTCGCGGTAGGTGACCGAGCCGCTGTCGTCGCCGTTGCCGAGGAAGCGGTCGTCCACCTCGAATTCGACCTGGTTGTGGCGCAGGCCTGCCTGCAGATCCAGCTTGCCCAGCTGCCAGGCGGCCTGGACGTAGGGCGACAGGCTGGTCACCCGGTTGCGCTCGTCGCGGCGCAAGGCGCCTTTGACACCGAGCGTGCTGCCGCTGAAGTTCTCGTAGCCCTGGCGATCGTCGCGGGATTGGTCGTAGTCCACCCCGGCGGTGAGGGTAAGCAGACTGCCACCCAGGTCGAAGGGCTGAATCCAGCGGTTGCCGATGCCGTGAAAGCGCCGCTCGAAGTCGATCACGCCGCCGGAGTGGGTGGGGTTGCCCTGTACCGCAGGCGGAATCGACTGGTACTGAATCACCCGGCGCGTACCGCTGTAAAGCGTGCTCTGCCAGGTGCCGGCGGCGAAGCTGCGCTCATAGTTGAGGGCCAGCTGGCGGTGGTCGATGCTCTTGCGCGTATCGAACAGCAGGGCACTGGGCGCTGCCGCGCGGCGGTCACTCTGCACCTGCGCCCAGGTCAGGCCTTGCGGGTCCTGGGTGTCGTTCTGGTCCAGCTCGCTGACACTCAGGCTGAGCGTGCTGAGGTCATCGGGGTGGAGGGTCAGCTTGGCGAAGGTCTTGTCGAGGATGGCGCCGCTGTGGTCGCGGTAGCCGTCGGTCTCGAAGTGCGAGCGGTTGATGATGAAACCGGCCTGTGCGTTGCCGCCTTCGGCAGCCAGGCGCGTGCGGCGGGTGCCGTAGGCGGCCTGGGAGGTGTCGGCGGAGACCCTGGGCGCGCCCTGGCCGTCACGCGAGAACAGCTGGATCACCCCGCCGGAGTTGCTGCCGTAGACACTGGCGAAGGGCCCGCGCAGGACCTCGATGCGCTCCAGGGTGTCGAGGTCGAAGGTGGCCGCCTGGCCCTGGCCGTCGGGATTGGACAGCGGCACGCCGTCGGCCAGCAGCTTGATGCCACGGATGCCGAACGCGGCGCGGGCGCCGAAGCCGCGCGAGGAAATCTGCAGGTCCTGCGCATGGTTCTGGCGGTTCTGCACCACCAGGCCGGGCACGCTGCCCAGTGCCTCCGAGAGATTGACGCCGGGCTTGCCCTGCGTGGCCTGCTCGGCGTCGATGCGGTTGACGGAGAAGGGCAGCCGCCAGCCGCTGGCCTGGTAGCGGCTACCGGTGACGACCAGGGGCTCGGCCCGGTAGCGGGTGTCTTCGGCCTGCGCGGCCAGTGGCAGGAACAGCGTGGGCAGCCACAGGCGAGGGCTTGGCCGGTGCATGAGCGAAAGGTCTCCCAGGAAGCAGGTGGATGATCTTGGCTTGGTCGATCAGTGGCGACCAGTGACAAGCCGCAGGCGGCGGCAGAAATGCTCTACGAAATGTTGCCGGGGAGGGTTGTCGGATGTTTTGGATAGCGCTAACATCCGGCGCAAACAATGAGCGGCCCACATCGATGGTGCCCTGGAGTTTCCATGCAACAACAGCCTTCCGTACGGCCTGCCCGCACCGCCCTGGTGGTCATGGGCGTCAGTGGCTCCGGCAAGAGCGATATCAGCCAGGCGGTCGCCACCGCGCTGGGCTGGCGCCATATCGAGGCCGATCATTTCCATCCTGCCGAGAACGTCGCGCGCATGCGCGCCGGTATCCCGCTGAGCGATGCTGACCGCCGCCAGTGGCTGGATGCCCTGTGCGAGCAGATGCAGGCGGCGCAGGCCGCAGGCGAGGGCTTCGTGCTGGCCTGCTCGGCGCTCAAAGGCGCCTATCGCGAGCGTCTGCGCGGCGCGGTGGCGGGGTTGCAGTTCGCGCACCTGCATATCGATCACGCCACCGCCTTGCAGCGCGTGGGCGCACGGCCCGGGCATTTCATGCCGACATCGCTGGTCGACAGCCAGTTCGCTACCCTCGAATCGCCTGCTGACGAGCCGCTGGTGCGGGTGCTGGATGCCCGGCAGTCGCGGCAGGCGCTGGTCGAACAGATCGCCGCCTGGGTGCGGCGCGACCTGCCGGAGTCTGACGCAGGTGACGCCGCCGGCATTCTCGAGACTGAGATTGATAGCGCTAACCAAGAGGCGCAGCTGGGCGCCGAACCCATCTATGAAGGACGTGTGGCACGCCTCTTCGATCGCCTGACCGACGGCCTGATGGCCGCACTGATGGCATTCATGGTGGTGGCGGTGTTTGCCAACGTGGTGTTGCGCTACGTGTTCGGCACCGGTTGGCCGGGCGCGGAAGAACTGTCGCGCCTGGCGTTCGTCTGGCTGGTGTTCGTCGGCGTGGCCTCGAGCATGCGCCGCGGCGAGCTGATGACCTTTCGCATGATTCGCGACCGCTTCCCCGTACTGGCGCAGCGCCTGCTGGATTCGCTCAGCTGGATCCTGGTGGCCGGCGCCAGCCTGCTCTCGGCCTGGGGCGCCTGGAACCAGGTGCAGTTCGGCTGGGGCAATGTCAGCACGGTGGTCGGCTACCCGGTGGTGCTGGCCATGTTCCCGGTGCTGGCGAGCATGCTGGTGCTGGCGATCCTGGCGTTCGTGCAGCTGATCAACCTCTGGCGCCGCATCCCCGAGCGCTCGCTGAACCGGGCGCTGGCCGAATGATGCCGGGCCCACTCCAATAAGACGGGCAGTGCCCAACGAGGATGCGCCGATGACTGTCGCAGTGTTTCTTTCCTCCCTGCTCGGGTTCATGGCGTTCGGCATGCCCATTGCCTTCGCCCTGATCCTCACGGCGGCAGTGCTGATGTGGTACCTGGATTTCTGGGACGTGCAGCTGCTGGCGCAGAACCTGCTGGCGGGCGCCGACAGTTTTCCGCTGCTGGCCGTGCCGTTCTTCATCCTGGCCGGCGAGCTGATGAACGCGGGCGGCATCTCGCGGCGCATCATCGCCATGGCCCAGGCCTATTTCGGGCACCTGCGCGGTGGCCTCGGCTATGTCGCCATCGCCGCGGCGGTACTGTTGGCCAGCATGTCCGGTTCGGCGCTGGCCGACACCGCCGCGCTGGCGACGCTGCTGCTGCCGATGATGCACCAGCGTGGCTATCCGCTGCATTCGTCGGCGGGCCTGGTTGCGGCGGGCGGTATCATCGCGCCGATCATTCCGCCGTCGATGCCGTTCGTGATCTATGGCGTGGTCACCAACACCTCCATCAGCCAGCTGTTCATGGCCGGCCTGGTGCCGGGGCTGATCATGGGCGGCGGCCTGATCATCGCCTGGACCCTGATCGCCCGCGGTTTCACCGAGCCGACACCGGAGAAGGCCAGTGCGGCCGAGCGCCGTCGCGTGCTGGTCGACGGCGCGGCTGCGCTGATGCTGCCGGTGATCATCGTCGGCGGCCTGCGCTTCGGCATCTTCACGCCCACCGAGGCGGCGGTGGTCGCGGCGGTCTATGCGTTGGCGGTTTCCACCTTGCTGTACCGCGAGCTGGACTGGGCAGGGCTGATGGAAACCCTGACGCGCGCCAGTCGCACCACAGCGTCGGTGATGTTCCTCTGCGCTGCGGCAACGGTATCGGCCTACATGATCACCCTGGCGCAGCTGCCCGACGAGATCGGCGCCATGCTCGGGCCGCTGGCCGAACACCCGCGTCTGCTGATGCTGGCGATCATGCTGCTGATGATCGCGGTGGGCATGGTCCTCGACCTGACGCCGACCATCCTGATCCTGGCACCGGTGCTGGCGCCGATCGCGATCAAGGCCGGGGTCGATCCGGTGTACTTCGGCGTGATGTTCGTGCTGATCGGCTCGATTGGCCTGATCACCCCGCCGGTCGGCACCGTGCTCAACGTGGTCGGCGGCATCGGCAAGTTGCGCATGGAGATCCTGGTGCGCGGCGTGCTGCCGTTCTTCCTGATCTACCTGGGCATCGTCGCCTTGCTGGTGGCGTTCCCGGCTGTCGTCACCGTGCCGCTGGCCTGGTTGCGCTGAGTTGACCCACCGGCACTGGCACGCCGGTTTCATTCACAACAATAAGAGGTAGTCCCGATGAAACGTCCACTGCTCGCCGTCCTCACCGCTGCCATGCTGTGCAGCCCGCTGGCCAGCCTGAGCGCGCATGCCGATGACGTGCGCTCGCGCATGATCCGCTTCGGCTATGGCCTCAACGAGAACAGCAACCAGGGCCGCGCGGCCAAGCTGTTCGCCGAGGAGGTGGCCAAGGCCTCCGAGGGCAAGCTCAAGGTGCGCACCTTCGGTGCCGCCAGCCTGGGCTCCGACGACCAGATGCAGAGCGCGCTGATTGGTGGCGCGCAGGAGATGATGGTCGGCTCCACCGCGACCCTGGTGGGCATCACCCGGGAAATGGCGGTCTGGGATACGCCGTTCCTGTTCAGCAGCGCCGAGCAGGCCGATGCCGTGCTCGACGGGCCGGTCGGCCGCCAGGTGATGGACAAGCTGGAGGAAAAGGGGCTGGTCGGCCTGGTCTACTGGGAGAACGGTTTCCGCAACCTGACCAACAACACCCGGGCGATCAACCGGCTGGAAGACTTCTCCGGCGTCAAGCTGCGGGTCATGCCCAATCCGGTGTTCCTCGAAACCTTCAAGCTGATGGGCGCCAATGCCGTGCCGCTGCCGTTCTCCGAGCTGTTCACCGCCCTGGAGACCAAGGCCGTCGACGGTCAGGAAAACCCGTTCAATACCATTCTCTCCTCGAAGTTCTATGAGGTGCAGAAGTACCTCACCGTGACCAACCACGTGTACAGCCCGTGGATCGTCACCGTGTCCAAGCGCTGGTGGGACGGCCTGTCGCAGACCGAGCAGCAGATCCTCCTGGAGGCGGCGCAGAAGGCCCGCGATTTCGAGCGCCAGGACACCCGCGAGGAGGCCGCCCGTGCACTGGCGCAGTTGAAGGACAAGGGCATGCAGATCAACGAAGTGGCCCCCGCCGAGGTGCAGCGCATGCGTGAGCAGGCTGCCCCGGCGATCGCCAAGGTGGTCGATACGGTGGGGCAGCAACTGTTCGATCAGGTCCAGGCCGAGGTCGACAAGGCTGCACGGTAAGAGCCGGCCCGTGCACGACTGACGGGCCGACTCGAGGTTTCGCGGGGCACGCAGGTGGCAACGCTCCTTGCATGGTGGCGTTGCCCCGGGCGGCGTGTCCCGCGCTTTATTCATCGGCAGGGCTGGTAGAATTGCCCGCTGATCATCAATGGAGGCGCTATGAGCCAACGCCGTCGCCGCTCTGCAGAGCGTGTCACCCTGTCCGATGTCGCCAAGGCCGCGGGGTGTTCGCTGATGTCCGCGTCGCGCGCGCTCTCGCAGCCGGGGCGGGTGTCCGACGCATTGCGCGAGCAGGTGATGCGTGCGGCCCAGGCGCTCGGGTACGTGCCCAACCCGGCGGCGCGGGCATTGGCCAGTTCGCGCTCGAACCTGGTGGCGGTGGTGATTCCCTCGCTGTCGAACTCGGTGTTCGTCGATACCGTCGAGGCGATCCAGCGGGTGCTGATGCCCGCCGGCTTCGAGATGATGATCGGCGTCAGCCATTACCGGGTCGAGGAGGACGAACGCCTGCTGCGCTCCTACCTGGCGCACCAGCCGGCCGGCCTGCTGGTGACCGGATTCGAGCGCAGTGACGCGGCCCGCGAGATTCTCGGTGCCAGTACCTGTCCGCTGGTGACGCTGATGGAACTGAGCGAGGAGCCGGAGGACTACTGCGTCGGCTTCTCCCAGATCGAGGCCGGTGCGGCGATGACCCGTGCCCTGGTGCAGCGCGGCTATCGGCATATCGCCTTCGCCGCCGCGCAGCTCGACCCGCGCACCTTGCAGCGGGCCGAAGGGTACCGCCAGGTAATGCGCTATCTGCAGCGTCACGACCCGGCACTGGAGCTGCTGACGCCGGAGCTGTCGTCCATCGGTCTGGGCGCCGAGCTGCTCGACCGCCTGCTGGCGCAACAGCCGCAGATCGATGCGGTGTTCTTCAACAACGACGACCTGGCCATGGGGGCCTTGTTCCGTGCGCGTCAGCTGGGCCTGGATGTGCCGGGACGGTTGGCCATCGCCGGTTTCAACGACCTGCCGGCAGCGGCCTGGATGCACCCGGCGCTGAGCACCGTGCGCACCACCCGTGGGCAGATCGGCGAGCTGGCGGCGAACATGCTGCTGGCACTGATGCGTGGCGAGACGCCCGAGCAGCACTGCGTCGACGTCGGCTTCGAGCTGGTGATGCGCGACAGCGCCTGACGCGATTACTGGCCCTTGTTCGCGGCGGCCAGTTGCTCGGCCGCTTCCAGGCGCAGGCGCTCACGCTCGTCGAAGCGTTCCGTTGCCAGCGCGTCGATGGCGGCGCGCTTGTCAGCGCTGCTGAGCCCCGGGTTGGCTTCGATCTGTGCCTTGGCGGCAAGATAGGCCTCCAGGCGCCTTTGCCAGTTCTGTCTCTGACCGTCCAGCGTCTCCAGGCGGGCAGTGGCCTCGGCGCCGACCAGTTGCTGGCGCATCTGGCGAATCTGCGCCGCGCTGGCACCCTGCGCCTGCAGGCGCGCGGTGTTCTGGCGCAGCTCCTGTTGCAGTTGCGGCAGCACGGCGTCCTGCAGCGCTTCCGGCAACGATGCCCGCAGTCTGTCGATGGCGGCGCCTTTCTCATCGGCGCTCATGCCGGCGTCGTGCTGGATGGCCAGGCGTTCCAGGGTGAAACGGTTGTAGCCTTCCTCGCGGCCGAAGAAGGCCTGATGGGTTTCGTCATCGAAAATCCGCGCCCGCAGGGCCTGCACCGCGCTTTCGCGTTGGCGCAGCGCATCGAGGCTGGCCATCTGCGGCAGGTCACGCTCCAGCAGCACCAGTTCGCGCTTGTAGTTCAGGTACTGGTCCAGCAATGCCTGGGCACGGGCGCGCGCAGGCTCCTGCAGCTGTGCGTCGATGTAGCCGCGCAGGCGTGACACGCTGGCGTCCAGGCTCTCTTCACCGATGCTGGCGAGAAAGTAGTCGAAGATGCGGCGGATATCCTCGCTGACGATCAGGTTGCCGGCGGCATCGACGCGAAAGCGGCCGTCGACCTCGGTGCCGACGAAGGAGCCGGGCAGGGCCAGGCTCGTGGTTTTTTCGGGGGCGGGTGGGGACACGGCAAGGGTGTCCGCCGACGTCGCTGGCGCAGCGATCTGTGGCGCGGCAGGCGCCTTGCTGGCTGCGCTGGGCGAGGGGCCCTGGTGTGCGGGTTGCAGGTAGAACATCAGCGCCAGGCTGGCGCCAATCAGCAGCGGCAGGGCATAGAGGATTTTCTTCACATGTGACTCGATGCGTCAGGGAGGGAGTGTGCCATGGGCATCGATGTCGCGATGCCCATGGCTCGGGTAGTGCACTCGGTCAGCCTAGAGCCCGGCGTTCTTCAGGCGGTTGGCGTGCTGGCGGTAGACGGTGACCGGGTCGGTCTCGAACAGGCTGGTCAGCCCCAGGGTCTGGTTGACCTCGTCGAGATGGTTCATCCGGTAGTTGTCGCGAATCACCTGGCCCATGCGGGAGCTGCAACGGCCCACCAGGCCATCGTTGGCTTCGCTGCCGAAGGTCAACGAGGAGGCGCCCATCAGCAGGTCGCTGGGGTCGAGCAGGTTGGTCAGCGGGCTGGTGCCGCTCCAGGAGTAGTAGCGCACGCCATTGACACTGTAGGCGCCTTCGCCACAGGCGCTGGTGGGCAGGCCCTGCGGGAACTTGGCGTTGAAGCGCGCGGCGCCTTCGCTGTTGAGCGACTCCAGCGAGCCGAGTGCATTCTGCGGCGTGGTGCTGGCGCTGCCGGAGAGGAAGTTGATCAGCGTGCCCAGGCCGTTGACGATACCGGCCAGCAGAGGGGTGGCCACCGGCCCGGCAGGCCCGTCGCTGATGCCCTTGAGGAAGTCGGCGGCGGCAGAGCCCTTGTGTGGCGCGCCGACGCTGGTGACCGAGGCGACCAGGTCCGGACGCACTGCGGCGACGTAGCGAGTGGTCGGCCCGCCGTGGCTGTGGCCGATCAGGTTGACCTTGCCTTTGCCGCTGATGGCGACGATCTCCTCGACCTGCTGCAGCAGCTGTTCGCCGCGCGCTTCGGAGGTGTCCAGTTGGCTGACCTCGGTGACGTACACGCTGGCACCGTCACGTCGCAGGGCAGCCGGGATGCCGTACCAGTAGTCGATGCCGAGGATGCTGTCGAAGCCGAGCATGCCGTGGCCGAGGACGATGGGGTACTTGGTCTGGGTATAGCCGGAGGAACCGAACCAGAATGCCTGGGTCTGGCCGCTGGCGAGCAGGCCGGCGCCGAGGCAGAGGGCGAGCAGGGTTTTATTGTTCTTCATGGGCGCTCTCGTGGTTTGTTGGGCAGTCAAGTGCTTCCTGCAAGCGGATCGCGCCCATCCCGTGGCGCGTACGGCGCAAGAACGATGGCAGGAACCATGCCAGCGCCATCGATTGGCGCGGGACGCCTCTATTCCGGTCGTTCGCTGCAGATCGCCGCATACCTCGGGTGCATTTCGCTGTTACGGGTCGACACGTCCAGGCGAGGAAATGCTGTGGGCTGGCAGCATGCGGAGGGCTGCAACGGCGCCGCGAAGGCGGGTGGAGGCGCCGTCGAACGCCGGGATGCCCTCTCGGCCAATCGAAGGTTGGGGTCGGGCTCAGAAGCGCCTTGACAGTTCGTCGTGGGCTTCTCTAGGATTCGCCCTGCGCCGATTTAAACAGCTACTTGCGGGGCGCCTCAGGGTGTTGTCATCGACACCTGAAATTCCGCTAAAGCGCTGGTTCGGTGTCGCCTCTCACCGCTGCCCAGCGGGATTCTCGAGGCGGAGACTCGACCATGATCTGTCCCCAACCCCTTATTCGCCTGGCGCCCATCACTTCGGGCCTGCTGCTGCGCAATCCGCGCGTGCTGCTTGGCGGCAGCCATCAACCCACCTTGCTGCGTTATCTCGAAGGCTGGCCCAAGCGCTGGTCGGGGTCGCGTGCGTTTCGCATCCAGTTCGTGCAGAACGGCGAGTCGCTGAGCCGTTTCGCCCGCGACAGCTTCGATCTGGCCGTGATCCAGGCACCCAGCGCCGAGCAGCTCGAGCAGACCGTTGGCGAACTGGTAAGGGTGGCGCGTCAGGGGCTGATCACCCGGCGCTAGCAACGACTCTTCGTTATCCGAGGCCGCCGACCGCCCCTGCGGCAGGGGCGCTGGTCGCGTCCCGTCGATTCACGGATAGGCGATCTCGACGATGTAGCAGGTCTTCTCGCCGCCCGGGCTGTGTACCCGAACCTCGGCATCCAGCGGTTTGCCCACCAGAGCGCGCGCCAGTGGCGAGTCGATGCTGATCTGGCCCTGCTTGAGGTCGAACTCGTCCGGACCGACGATGCGGTAGCGCGACTGTTCGCCGTCCTCGTCCTCGATGGTGACCCAGGCGCCGAAGTACACCTTGTTCGGGTCCGAGGGCCTGTCGCTGACGACCTTGAGCTTCTCCAGGCGCTTGGTGAGGAAGCGCACGCGGCTGTCGATCTCGCGCAGCATCTTCTTGCCGTAGGTGTACTCGGCGTTCTCCGAGCGGTCGCCCTGCGCCGCCGCCTCGCTGACCGACTGGGTCACCTGTGGCCGGCGCACATGCCACAGCTCGTGCAGTTCGGCGCGCATGCGCGCTTCGCCTTCCGGGGTGATCAGGGGCGTACCGGCGGGGCGAGGGGGGCGATAGCGGCTCATGGTGGCTCTGTGGGCTGGAGGGGGCGCCAGTCTAGCAAACCCCTCCGGCGCTGCTCAGCCTTCGCGCAGCACGCTGAGCGGACTGGCGTTGAGGGCGCGGCGGGTTCCCAGTACCCCGGCCAGGCCGATCAGCAGGGCGCCGATCAGCGGCAGCAGAAGCAGCCAGGGGTGCGGTTGCCAACTCATGTCGAAGGCATAGCGATAGAGCAGGAAGCTCACCAGCTCGCAGCCCAGCGCGGCAAGCAGGCCGGCGGCGGCGCCGAGCAGGCCGAACTCCGCGCGGCGGGCGCTGACCAGCAGGCGGCGCTCGGCGCCCAGCGCCCGCAGCAGGGCGCCCTGGCGGATGCGCTCGTCCAGCGTCGCCTGCAGCCCCGCCAGCAGCACGGTGAGGCCGGCAGCGAGAACGAACAGCAGCACGTATTCGATGGCCAGGGTGACCTGCGCCAGGATGCTGCGCAGCTGCGCCAGCAGGGCGTCCACCTGCAGCAGGGTGACGCTGGGGAAGGCGCGGCTCAGGGCGATCAGCTCGGCATCGTGGCCGGGCGGCAGATAGAAGCTGGTCAGGTAGGTGGCGGGCAGGTCCTGCAGGGTCTGTGGCTCGAAGATCATGTAGAAGTTGGGCTGGAAGCTGTCCCAGTCCACCTGGCGCAGGCTGCTTACCTGGGCCTCGCGCTCGATGCCGCCGACGTTGAAGCGCAGGCGGTCGCCCAGCTTCAGCTGCAGACTTTCCGCCAGTTCGGCCTCGACGGATACGCCGGGCAGTTCGCTGGCATGGGCAGCGCCCCACCAGCTGCCGGCGGCGATCAGGTTGTCGGCGGGCAACTGCTCGGCCCAGGTCAGGCTCAGGTCGCGCTGGATGGCGCGTTCGCCGCGGCTCTCCTTGGTCACCAGTTGCCGCACCGGCTCATCGTTGATCATGATCAGCCGCCCCGGTACTACGGGGTACAGCGGGGCGGGGTGCGGCGACAACTCGGCCAGGCGGGCGGCGAAGGCATCGCGCTCGGCGGGCAGCACGTTGAGGGCGAAGTGATTGGGCGCATCCTCGGGCAGCTGATCCTGCCAGGTATCGAGCAACTCGCCACGCAGCAGGGCGATCAGCGCCATGGCCAGCAGGATCAGGCCGAAGGCCAGCGACTGACCGGCGGCGGCCAGCGGGTGACGCAACAGCTGGCCAAGGCCCAGGCGCCAGGGCAGGGCGGCTTTCTGCAGGAGCCGACGCAGGCTCTGCAAGCCCAGCAGAAGCAGGCCGCCGAGCAGCGCAGCAGCGAGCATGCCACCGCCCAGCAGGGCGAGGGTCAGGCGCAGGTCCAGGCTCAGTCGCCACATGATCACGCCCAGCGCCACCAGTGCCGCGCCATAGACCAGCCAGGAGCTGGCCGGTACCGGCAGCATGTCGCGGCGCAGCACGCGCAGCGGCGGCACGCGACCCAGCGCTGCCAGTGGCGGCAGGGCGAAGCCGGCCAGCGCCACCAGACCGGTGGCCATGCCGGCCAGTGCCGGCCAGATGTCGGCGGGTGGCAGGTCGGCGGGAATCAGCCCGCGCAGCAGGTGGAACAGAATGTACTGACCGGCCCAGCCGAGCAGGGCGCCCAGCACGCAGGCGATCAGCCCGAGCAAGGCGAGCTGCAGGGTGAAGAGGGTCAGCGCTTCGCGTCGCGACAGGCCGAGGCAACGCAACAGCGCACTGGCATCGAAGCGCCGCGCGGCAAAGCGTGCTGCCGACAGTGCCACGGCCACGCCGGCGAGCAGAACGGCGGCGAGGCTGGCCAGGTTCAGGTAGCGCTCGGCGCGGCCCAGCGCACCGCCAACCTGGCGGTTGCCGTCGCGCGGGTCGTCCAGGCGCTGGTTCGGTTGCAGGCCCGCTTCGACGGCCTGGCGGTAGGCGGCCAGGGCCTCGGCATCGCCGCGCCAGAGCTCGCGAAAGCGCACGCGGCTGCCCGGTTGAACCACCTCGGTGGCGGCGAGATCGTCGAGATTGATCAGCACGCGCGGCGTCAGGCTGTAGAAATCGCCAGCGGTGTCCGGGTCGTAGGTGAGCACGCGGCTCAGGCGCAGGCTCTTGGCGCCGATCTCGATCTCGTCGCCGACCTTCAGGTTCAGCGCCACCATCAGACGGGCTTCGGCCCAGGCCTCTCCAGGTCCTGGCCCGGAACCCACTTCTTCCGCCGCATAAGGCTCGGGCGCACTGCGCAGCTCGCCGCGCAACGGGTAGCCCGCGCTGGCCGCCTTGACGCTGGCCAGCTGGATGCCGTCCTGAGCGGCGACCACGCTGGAGAACTCCACCGCACGCGCATGCTCGAGACCCAGTTCGAGGCCGGCATCGATCTGCGCCTGATCCGCCGGTGTGCTCCCGCTCAGGCGCAGGTCGGCGGCGAGGAACTCGCTGGCGCGCAGCAGCATGGCGTCGTTCAGGCGTGCACTGAAGTAGCCGATGGCACTGCTGGCGGCCACCGCGACGAGCAGGGCGAAGAACAGCACGCGCAACTCGCCGGCACGGGCGTCACGCAGCAGCTGGCGGGCAGCGAGCGAAAGCAGGCGGACAGCGGGGACGCGATTCATCAGGGCTCCACGCGGTCGATCAGGTGCCCGGCCTCCAGGCGGATCAGGCGCTGGCAGCGATGCGCCAGGCGCTCGTCATGGGTGACCAGCACCAGCGTGGTGCCACGCTCCTGGTTGAGCTGGAACAGCAGGTCGCTGATGCGCTCACCCGTGTGGCTGTCGAGGTTGCCGGTCGGCTCGTCGGCGAACAGCACGTCCGGATCGGCGGCAAAGGCGCGGGCAATGGCGACGCGCTGCTGTTCACCGCCGGACAGTTGCCGCGGGTAGTGGGTCAGGCGTTGCCCCAGACCGACACGTTCGAGCAAGGCGCGTGCGCGCGAACGGGCATCGGCGTGGCCTTCGAGCTCCAGCGGCAGCATCACGTTTTCCAGGGCGTTGAGGCTGTCGAGCAACTGAAATGATTGGAAGACGAAACCGACATGCTCGGCGCGCAGGCGTGCGCGCTGGTCTTCGTCGAGTTCGCCGAGGTTCTTGCCGGCCAGCAGCACGTCGCCGCCGCTGGGCAGATCGAGACCGGCCAGCAGGCCGAGCAGGGTGGATTTCCCTGAGCCGGAGCTGCCGACGATGGCCAGGCTGTCACCCTTTGCCAGGTCGAGATCGAGGTCGTGGAGGATCGTCAGCTCGCCTTCCGTGCTGCTGACCACTTTGCTAAGGTTCCGCGCAGCGAGAATGCTCGAAGTCATGGAGATTCCAAATGCGTGCATGGTGGCTCAGTGGTGCCTTGGCCCTGATGTTCTGGGCTCAGGGAGCGGTTGCAGGCACCCTGCTTGTGGTCGGCGATAGTATCAGCGCCGCTTTTGGCCTGGATAGCCGCCAGGGATGGGTCGCCCTGCTGGAAAAACGCCTCGAACAGGAGGGCTTCGAGCACTCGGTGGTCAATGCCTCGATCAGTGGCGACACCAGCGCAGGCGGCGCCGCACGGCTCTCTGCGCTGCTTGCGGAGCATCAGCCGGCGCTGGTCATCATCGAGCTGGGTGGCAACGATGGCCTGCGCGGCCAGCCGCCTGCGCAATTGCAACAGAATCTTGCGTCGATGGTCGAGAAGTCGCGGCAGGCCGGGGCCAAGGTGCTGTTGCTGGGTATGCGCCTGCCGCCGAATTACGGGGTGCGCTATACCACGGCCTTCGCCCAGGTCTATGTAGATGTGGCGGCGCAGGAGCAGGTCGACCTGGTGCCGTTCTTTCTCGAGGGCGTCGGTGGCGTGCCGGGGATGATGCAGGCCGATGGCATCCACCCGGGCGAGCCAGCGCAGGCGCTGTTGCTGGACAACGTCTGGCCCAGTCTCGAGCCACTGCTGTGAGCCTGGCCCACGCCTGAACCGAGTGCGGGCCGAGGCTTTTCCGGCTCGTGCCTTTCGGCTAATGTGGCCGACCTTCCACGGAGCTCCAGATGCCGCGTCCCGCCTGGTCCTTGTATGCCTACCACCTGATCGAGCCAGACGAACAGCTGGACCTGTTCGCCTGTCGCGAGGTGCGCGTGCATCTGGTGGCCCGGCAACTGCGCCTGGGCGGCCATGCCGATCGCACGCTCTGTGGTGGGCTGCTTCCGGCGCAGCCGCGCTGGCACCAGCTGGACAAGGCCTGGCTGCGTGATCGGCGTCTGTGCCCGGATTGCCGTGCGACCTTCGAGGCGCAGCGGCAGGGGCTGTGCTCCAACTGGGCGGATGGCTGACGTCTGCCCGGCTGTCGAATGGCGGTGTACAATCGCCGCAACATCACTCAACTCTTCAAGGACATCCCGGATGTTGTCGCGCTTCTCTGCGGTCAACCGCTGTCTGACTCTGCTCGCGCTGTGCTCCAGTGCAACCGTTCAGGCGCTCGAATTTCCCTTGCCAGCGCCTGGTGAGGACGTGGTCGGCCAGGTGCAGGTGATCAAGGCCAAATACGAAGACACCTTTGCAGATCTGGGAACCGCCAACGACCTGGGCTATCTGGAAATGGTCGCGGCCAACCCGGGCGTCGACCCCTGGCTGCCGGGTGAGGGCGCCGAAGTCATTCTGCCGACCCGTTACGTGCTGCCGTCCGGGCCGCGTGAGGGCATAGTGATCAACCTGGCCGAATACCGTCTGTACTACTTCCCGAAGGGGCAGGACGTCGTGCACACCTTCCCCCTGGGTATCGGTCGTGAAGGCTGGGGCTCGCCGCTGGGGGCCGGTCGCGTGACCGTGAAGACGCCGAACCCGGCCTGGTACCCGCCCAAGTCGATTCGCGAGGAGCACGCCGCCGAAGGCGACTACCTGCCGACCGTGGTACCGCCAGGTCCGGACAACCCGCTGGGCCCGTACAAGCTGACGCTGTCGTTCCCCGGTTACCTGATCCATGGCTCGAACAAGAAGTTCGGCATCGGCATGCGTGTCAGCCATGGCTGCTTCCGCATGCTCAACCACAATGTTCTGGAACTTGCCGCGATGGTGCCGGTGGGCACGCCGGTGCGCATCGTCAACGAGCCCTACAAGTTCGGCGTGAGCGACGGCAAGGTGTACCTGGAAGCGCATGCGCCCCTGGACGACGAGGGCAACGCCTCCGTCGTCGACAAGCACACGGCAGTGATCAACGCGCTGCTCAAGCGTGACGAACTCAGTGGCCTGCGCCTGGACTGGGAGATGGTGCGCGAAGTGGTCGCCGCCGAAGATGGCATGCCGGTGCCCATCGCCGCGCAGGTCGACAACGCGGTAGCCAGCAATTCGACGTCACTCTGATTCGTTGCTGACCGAGCCCGCCCGCATTCGTGCCGGTGGGCTTTTCATTGCCTGCGGGGCGGTTGTCGCGGCAATAAAAAAGCCGGCCCAGTGAACTGGGCCGGCTTTCGAAAAACCGAGTCGCGAATTACTTGCGGCTGGCTTTTTCCAGCATGCGCAGAGCGCGCTCGTTGGCTTCGTCAGCGGTCTGCTGAGCTTTCTGAGCGGCAGCCATGGCTTCATCAGCCTTGCGGTAGGCTTCGTCGGCACGGGCTTGGGCGCGAGCAGCTGCGTCTTCGGTAGCAGTCAGACGAGCTTCGGTTTCTTTGGACATGCTGCTGCAACCGGTAGCCAGAACTGCGGCCAGAGCCAGAGCAGAGAATTTCAGAACGTTGTTCATCGTGTTCCCCTTGAGGTGGAGTTTTCCATAAAAAGCAATTTCCCAACTGCGGGAAATTAGCCGGCCTACATACTACCTATTACTTTTAGTAAGTAAACGGAGCTGGAGCAAGAGTTGCACTTTTTTTTTCCGTTATGTGAGGCTGAAAGCTAGAAAGTATGGGGGTTGCTTAAAAAACAGCCAGTTTTGCCGCAGTGGCGGCACAGGGCCTGTACGAACTGTTATAACTGTCTCGTCTTCAGAACTAAAACAATAAAGTGGGGTATGCAGATGCTGGGGAATTTGGGGCTGTTACTGGGCTTGGCGCTACTTATCTTCATGGCGCTGCGCGGGGTGAACATCTTTATCGCGGCGCTGTCGTGTTCGATCCTGGTCGCGCTGAGCAACGACGTGGCGGTGCCCAAGGCCCTGCTCGAGCATTTCCCGTTCGGCCCGCTGGGGGCATTCACCTTCGCCGGCAAGTTCTTCGTGCTGTTTCTCTGCGGCGCCATCTTCGGCAAGGTGATGGCAGCGAGTCAGGCGGCCAGCAGCATCGCTCAGGCGATCACTCAGGGACTGGGCACGCAGCGCACGCTCTGGGTGGCGATGCTGGTGTGTGCGGTGCTGACCTACGGCGGCGTCGTCGTGTTCGTGGTGATCTTCACCATGTATCCGCTGGGCATCACCCTGATGCGCGAGGCCAACCTGCCCAAGCGTCTGTTCTGCGCGGCCATCGCCCTGGGGGCCGGAACCTTCACCATGACGGCGCTGCCCGGTTCGCCGTCCATCCATAACGTGATCGCCGCCAGTGCCCTGGGCACCGACCTGTTTGCGGGAGCGTGGATTGGCCTGTTCGCCTCGCTGGTGATGATCGGCCTGGGGATGGCCTACCTGCAGCGCGAGTGGCGCCTGGCCCGTGAACTCGGCGAGGGCTTCGAGGCCAATGCCCAGGACGAGCGCATGCAGCAGTTGGCGGGCGTGCCGGGCAGCGGGCCGCATTGGGGTGTCGCGCTGGTGCCGATCGTCGTGGTGCTGGGGGTGATTCTGCTGCCGCGCCTGCTCGCGCTCTCCGGCCTGGCGACTGCCGGCGAGGGCGCGTTCGCTCGGTTGCTGGCATTCAGTCTGTCGCAGCCGATCCTCTGGCCCAGCCTGGCCCTGGTGATCGCCACGGGCGTGGCGGTGCTGCTGTTTCCCGCATTGCGTCGCAATACCCTGGGCTTGCTGGGGCAGGGCGCCGACGACGCGATCATGCCGTTGCTCAATACGGCTGCGGTGATCGGCTTTGGCGGTGTGGTCACGCAGACGGCGGGCTTTGCGCAGTTCGCCCAGTGGGTGCTGGCGGTGGAGCTACCTCCGCTGTTGTCCGTGTTCGCCTCCGTCAGCGTGGTCTCGGGCATCGTCGGTTCGTCCTCCGGCGGCCTGCAGATATTCATGCAGACGCTGGCGCCACGCTACCTGGAAATGGGCGTGGAGCCCGAAGTGCTGCACCGTATCGCCACTATCACCGCCGGTGGGCTGGACTCGCTGCCGCACTGTGGCGCGGTGATCGCCATGCTGATGATCATGGGCCTGACCCACAAGCAGGCCTACAAGGACATCTTCGTCATCACGGTGCTGATTCCGGTGCTGGCCGCGCTGCTCTGCATCGGGCTGCTGAGCCTCTGATTGGCGGGTTTGGCCTGTGTTAGACTTGTCAGCTTGCAGTCGTTCAGGCAGGAATCGCATTTGCGCTTTTGCCGAAGCGCCGGTATGAAGTAAAGATGTGTCGCGAGTGTTTCGTGGCTAGAGGAGAGAAGATGAGCGAAGGGTTGTCCATTCACCATGACCAGGCGAGTCATCAGTTCGTGACCACCGTCGAAGGTGATCGTGCCTATCTGGCCTATATGGATCTGGGCAAGCAGACGCTGGACATCTATCGAACCTTCGTACCCAACGCACTGCGCGGCCGCGGTATCGCTGCGGCACTGACCGAACATGCCCTGCGCTACGCCGAAGGCCAGGGTTACACGGTGATTCCGTCCTGCTCCTACGTCGAACGCTACATGGAGCGCCGGCAACGCCATCAGGCCAGTTGAGCGCGTAGCGTCGATAGCAAAACGCCGGGCATTGCCCGGCGTTTTCGTTACTGCTGTGGCGATCAGCCGCGTTGACGCTTGGGCAGCACATCCTTGAGCTTGGCGTGCATGCTGCGCAGGGTCTTCTCGGTGGTGTCCCAGTCGATGCAGGCATCGGTGATGGAAACCCCGTACTTGAGATCGTCCAGGTTCTTCGGAATCGACTGGTTGCCCCAGCCCAGGTGACTTTCCACCATCAGGCCGACGATGGACTGGTTGCCTTCGAGAATCTGGTTGGCCACGTTCTCCAGCACCAGCGGTTGCAGAGCCGGGTCCTTGTTGGAGTTGGCATGGCTGCAGTCGACCATGATGTTCGGGCGGATGCCGGCTTTTGTCAGTTCCTGCTCACAAATGGCGACGCTGACCGAGTCGTAGTTCGGCTTGCCGTTGCCGCCACGCAGCACGACGTGACCGTAGGCGTTGCCCTTGGTGGTGACGATGGATACGCCGCCTTCCTGGTTGATGCCGAGGAAACGGTGCGGGCTGGAGACCGACTGCAGGGCGTTGATCGCCACGGTCAGGCCGCCGTCGGTACCGTTCTTGAAACCGACTGCCGAGGACAGGCCCGAAGCCATTTCCCGGTGCGTCTGCGATTCGGTGGTGCGGGCGCCGATGGCCGACCAGCTGATCAGGTCCTGCAGGTACTGCGGCGAGATCGGGTCGAGCGCTTCGGTGGCGGTGGGCAGGCCCATCTCGGCCAGGTCACGCAGCAGCTGGCGGCCGATGTGCAGGCCGTCCTGAATCTTGAACGAGTCGTCCAGGTAGGGGTCGTTGATCAGGCCTTTCCAGCCGACCGTGGTGCGTGGCTTCTCGAAGTACACGCGCATGACCAGGAACAGGCTGTCGGACAGTTCGGCGGCCAGCACCTTGAGGCGCTCGGCATATTCGTGAGCTGCCTTGATATCGTGGATGGAGCAGGGGCCGACTACCACGAACAGGCGATGATCCTTGCCATCGAGAATGTCGCGTACCACCTGGCGACCATGGGATACGGTCTGCAGGGCGGCATCGGTCAGGGGAATCTCGCGTTTCAGCTGATCGGGGGTGATCAGCGTTTCGTTGGAAGCGACGTTGAGGTCGTCGATCGGTAAATCAGCCATCGTGCTACTCATCGGGTCAGGTCGTCGGGTCACGGGTGCCGGCCGCCAGGGGTCCCCTGAGGCGGTGCACAGCTAGTTTGTGCAGGGGGAGCCGAACCTTAGCGCGTACGCGGCTGCGCGACAATGGGCGATGAGTTCAATGAGCGTCATAGAGGCGGCGTATCGCTGCGAGAGGGTGTTGCGCTTCCTGCGTGTCCGGGAGGGCGGAGCGCCGTCAGGCGAGGTAGGGGAATTCGGCGGCGTGCTTGGCGATCCAGTCCTGGGCGCACTGCTCGATGGCGACGGCGTGGCCCGATTCCTGTTCCAGTTGCTGTCGATAGTGCTGGATATGGCACACCTGTTCGACCATGCGTGCGCGAAACAGGGTGTCTTCGTCGATGAAGGCGATGCCTACCAGGTAGCCGTTCTCCAGGCGCCGGCACCAAGCCACGACGCCGGGGTAGCGCGCCAGCTCGCCCAGCAGCGGAATGCGCAGCTCGACCGATGTCCCGCGGCGAAAGCCGCGCGTCGAGTTGCATGCCACCCCTCCCAGGCTGATATTGTTCAACCGCTGCCTGGGTATGCAGGCCTTCTTGCGCAACACCAGTTCCACCGGCATGTCGCTTGGATGACGCAGAAACTTACGCATGAACACCGACCTCGAATGCAGGCAAACTGATATCAGTGAATTCAGTATAGCGACGCAACTGGAACTGACCGACCTGGATGCCGACCGCCGCCTGCTCGATCTTTCCGGTACGTCGCTTGTCGTGTTCACAAGCACGGGCTGTGCCAGTTGCCGCTGGGCGCGTCAGGTGCTGCCTGGCCTGGGCTTGCCGATCGAGCGTCTGTGCTGGATCGATGCGGGGCATAACGCCGGATTGGTGACGCGCTACGAGGTTTTTCACCTGCCGGCGCTGTTTCTGGTTCGCGGTGGCCATTTCTTTGGCGCGTTGCGCGCCCGTCTCACTCATTCCGATCTGATCACCGCCATGGACGAGGCTCTGCGTCGTCCGGCTGAGGAGCTACCTTGATGTCTCAAACCCCTGCACCGCGCATCGGCGTCATCGGCACGGGGGCCATCGGCGGCTTCTACGGGCTACTGCTGGCCAAGGCCGGACATGACGTGCATTTCCTGCTGCGCAGCGAATATGCCGCGGTGGCCGAACAGGGCCTGCGCCT
This sequence comes from Pseudomonas sp. BMW13, assembly GCF_013357275.1. Taxonomy (NCBI): domain Bacteria; kingdom Pseudomonadati; phylum Pseudomonadota; class Gammaproteobacteria; order Pseudomonadales; family Pseudomonadaceae; genus Pseudomonas; species Pseudomonas sp. BMW13. The sequence continues at coordinate 220,584 of NZ_SUKD01000022.1, forward strand.
GAACAGCAGCGTGCATGGCGCGCTGACCCTGGCGCCGGCGCAGGCCTACCGGCGAATCGAGGACATGCCGCCCTGCGACTGGCTGCTGGTGGGGGCGAAGACCACGGCCAACGCCGAGCTGGCTCCGCTCATCGCCAGGGCTGCCGCTCCCGGCGCCAGGGTCGTGCTGTTGCAGAACGGCCTGGCGGTGGAGGACGAGTTGCGTCCACTGCTGCCGGATGGCCTGCATCTGCTCGGCGGCCTCTGCTACATCTGTGTCCATCGCAGTGCGCCTGGCGTGATCGAGCATCAGGCGCTGGGCGCGATCAACCTGGCGTACCACTCCGGGCCGGCAGGTGACGAGGCGTCGCGTCTGGAGCTGGTGGAAGAGGGCGCGAACCTGCTGCGCAGCGCCGGGCTGGACTCGACGCCGATGCGTGATCTGACCCAGACGCGCTGGCAGAAGCTGGTGTGGAACGTGCCCTACAACGGCCTTTCCGTGCTGCTCGATGCCGACACCCAGCGCCTGATGGGCAACCCCGACAGCCGCGCCTTGATCGGCGACATCATGCAGGAGGTGGTGCAGGCCGCACAGGCGCTCGGCCACGGCATGCCGGAGCAGTACGCAAGCAAGCTGCTGGCCGCTACCGAGCGGATGCCCGACTACCTGCCGAGCATGTACCACGACTTCGCCCAGGGCCGCCCGGCAGAGCTGCATGCCATCTACGAAGCACCTCTGGCTGCGGCCGACGCCGCTGGCTTCGACATGCCCAAGGTGCGCGCGCTGTATCAGGCACTGCGTTTCATCCAGGCGCGCGGGGAGGCCTGAGCATATGGGCAAGGGGTTGGGCGACAAGCTGGTGCTGGCGATTTCCTCGCGGGCATTGTTCGATCTGAGCGAGAGCCACCAGATCTATGAAAGCGAGGGGGTGGAAGCCTATCGCCGTTATCAGATCGAGCACGAGGACGAGGTCCTGATGCCGGGTGACGCCTTCCCCCTGGTGGAGAAACTGCTGGGCCTCAATCAGCGCCTCAGCGAGCAGCGCGTCGAGGTGATCCTGGTGTCGCGCAACAGCGCCGACACGGGGCTGCGCGCCTTCAACTCGATCCAGCACTACGGCCTCGGCATCTCGCGCGCGGCGTTCGTCGGCGGACGCAGCCCCGACCCTTACCTGGCAGCCTTTGGTTGCCATCTGTTTCTCTCCACCCATGCCGATGACGTGCGCAATGCGCTCAAGGCCGGCTTCGGTGCCGCCACGCTGCTCTCGGGTGGCACGCGGCGGGCGAACAGCAACGAGCTGCGCATCGCCTTCGACGGCGACGCCGTGCTGTTCTCCGATGACTCCGAGCGCGTCTACCAGAGCGGTGGCCTGCATGCGTTCCAGAGCCACGAGCGCGAGGCGGCGCGGCAGGCGCTGCCTGGCGGGCCGTTCAAGCCGTTTCTCGCGGCGCTGCACAGCCTGCAGCAGGAGTTTCCCGAGACGGACTGCCCGATTCGCACCGCACTGGTGACCGCACGCTCGGCGCCGGCGCATGAGCGGGTGATCCGCACCTTGCGCGAATGGAACATCCGCCTGGACGAGTCCTTCTTTCTCGGCGGGCTGGACAAGTCGGCGGTGCTCGAGGCGTTCGCGGCCGACGTGTTCTTCGATGACCAGACCGGGCACTGCGAGAAGGCCCGCCAGGTAGTGGCCACGGGGCACGTGCCGCACGGGGTGAGCAACGAGTCGCAGCCTTGAATCTGGTGGCCGCTGCCACCTTGCATATAGCCATTCGTCCTAAATAACGCCGCCGACCTTGCTTTGTCTGATGCGCTGCTAAGCTCAAACAAGGGCCTGCGTCTGCAGTCAAGGAGGCCGCGTGATTCGCTCGATACTCTATGCCACCGATCTGGGGCTTTATGCCTCTTACGTCTTGCAGCACGCCCTGGCGGTGAGCCGCAGTTTCAAGGCCGACCTCTATGTCGTCCATGCCGTCGAACCCATGGGGCTGTTCGCCGAGTCCGTGCTGCAGACCTACCTGGATGAAGACACCCTGGACGAGTTGCGCCGCAACGGCCTCGGTACGGTCATGGCCAGCATCGAGCAGCGTGTTCTGGAAGGCTTTCGGGATGAGCTGGGGGACGGGCTTCAGGACCTGCATCTGATTCGCGCGGTGCGAGTGCTGCAGGGCGATCCGCCAACGGTGATTCTCGAGGAGGCGCAGAAACTTGGGGTGGATCTGCTGGTCGTAGGCAGTCACAGCCATGGCGCGGATCTCGCGGTGCCGCTGGGGCGTACGGCCGCGCGCATCGTGCAGCTGTCGGAGGCACCGGTGTACCTGGTGCCCATGTTGCAGCATCGCGGACATGGTGACTTGTAGGAGGGTGTAACTAATAAAACGATCTATGCTGATGTATTAGACCAATAATATGGTTATATAAGGCGTTGACAGGCTGCTGGCCTGCCTTACTGCTCTGAGGGAAATCTATGAAGCTTCAGCAACTGCGCTACATCTGGGAAGTCGCGCACCACGACCTCAACGTATCGGCTACCGCTCAAAGCCTTTACACCTCGCAACCAGGGATCAGCAAGCAGATTCGCTTGCTCGAGGATGAGCTGGGCGTGGAAGTCTTCGCCCGCAGTGGCAAGCACCTGACCCGTGTCACCCCCGCCGGAGAACGGATCATCACCACCGCAGGAGAGATTCTGCGCAAGGTGGAAAGCATCAAGCAGATCGCCCAGGAATTCTCCAACGAGAAGAAGGGCACCCTGTCCATCGCCACCACGCACACCCAGGCGCGCTACGCCTTGCCGCCGGTGATCAGTGCCTTCATCAAGCAGTACCCGGACGTCTCGTTGCACATGCACCAGGGCACGCCGACGCAGATCGCCGAGATGGCCGCCGATGGCAGCGTCGACTTCGCCATCGCCACCGAGGGTCTGGAGCTGTTCAACGACCTGATCATGATGCCGTGCTACCGCTGGAATCGCTGCGTGGTGGTGCCGCAGGGGCATCCGCTGGCCAAGCTGCCGAAGCTGACGCTCGAAGCGCTCGCCGAGCATCCCATCGTGACCTACGTGTTCGGTTTCACCGGGCGCTCGAAGCTGGACGAGGCCTTCAGTCACCGTGGGCTGACGCCCAAGGTGGTGTTCACCGCAGCCGACGCCGACGTGATCAAGACCTACGTACGCCTCAACCTGGGCGTGGGCATCGTGGCCAAGATGGCCGTCGACAGCAAACTCGATCAGGACCTGGTGGTGCTGGACGCCGACGAGCTGTTCGAGCCCAGCGTGACCAAGATCGGTTTTCGTCGGGGCACCTTCCTGCGTGGCTTCATGTGCGATTTCATCGAGAAGTTCGCCCCGCACCTCAGCCGTGAGATGCTGGCCAAGGCGGTGCAGTGCCACAACAAGTCCGAACTCGAGGAGCTGTTCGAGGGCGTGAAGCTACCGGTGCACTGAGCCTGCGACTCAAACGAAACATGGCGCCCTGGGGCGCCATGTTTCGTTTGAGCTACCTGCCACTCAGTGGCTGAGGTGCAGGCCGCACTCGCGGTTGTCCTCGCCCTTGGTCGGGTCGAAGTAGTCGAACTCGTTCGGCAGGTCATGGGCGACCAGGTACTGGTACAGGTCCTTGGAGGTCCAGTGCAGCAGCGGCGCGACCTTGATCAGGCCGTCCGGGTTGATGCTCACCGGGTCCATCTGCGCGCGTACGGCGGTGTCGGTGGCACGCAGGGCGGTGAACCAGACGCTGGGCGCTGTTTCGCGCAGGGCGCGGGCGAAGGGCTCGAGCTTCACCTCTTCGGTGAACGCCGCGTGACGCGGATCGTCCAGCGCCGGGACCGGGCCGTCGATGGCCTCGCGGTGAGCGCGCGAACGCTTGGGCAGGTAGGTGATCAGGTTGAGGTTGAGCTTGCGGGCCACCTCGTCAGCGAAGCGGTAGGTCGCTTCGGTGTTGTAGCCGCTGTCCATCCAGACCACCGGAATGTCCGGCTTGACCTGGCTGACCATGTGCAGGATCACCGCTTCGAACGGGCGGAAGTTGGTGGTGCAGATGGCGGGTTTGCCCAGCCCGATGGCCCACTGAACCAGCTTTTCAGGCTGGTTGCCGAATTCGGCATTGAGCGCGTCCAGGTCGAGTTCCATGCTGAGGACTCCAGATCGTGTGCGTGAGGGCGCGATCTTAGCAAAGGCTGGTTATGCTTCTAAATAACAAGCTACTTCTATGACCTTTCATGCAGTTATAAGCCGCGCGGATTGCGTGACCACCGCCCACTCGTTAGAGTGCCGGCTCCCTTTTTGGCTCAACCGAGGAGTGTCCTGTGGAAATCGCGTGTCTCGACCTGGAAGGTGTACTGGTCCCGGAAATCTGGATCGCCTTTGCGGAAAAAACCGGCATCGAGTCGCTCAAGGCGACCACCCGCGACATTCCCGACTACGACGTGCTGATGCAGCAGCGCCTGCGCATCCTCGACGAGCATGGCCTGAAACTGAAGGACATCCAGGACGTGATCGCCACGCTCGAGCCGCTGGAAGGCGCCGTGGAGTTCGTCGACTGGCTGCGTGAGCGTTTCCAGGTGGTGATTCTCTCCGACACCTTCTACGAGTTCTCCCAGCCGCTGATGCGTCAGCTCGGCTTTCCGACCCTGCTGTGCCATCGCCTGATCACCGACGAGCATGATCGCGTGGTCAGCTACCAGCTGCGCCAGAAGGATCCCAAGCGCCAGTCGGTCATCGCCTTCAAGAGCCTGTACTACCGCGTGATCGCCGCGGGCGACTCGTACAACGACACCACCATGCTCAGCGAAGCCCACGCCGGCATCCTGTTCCATGCCCCGGACAACGTGATCCGCGAGTTCCCGCAGTTCCCGGCGGTGCACAGCTATGCCGACCTCAAGCAGGAATTCCTCAAGGCGTCGAATCGCACGCTGAGCCTGTGACAGCCCACCTGCTGTCGTGAAAACGCCGCGATTTCCGTGAGAAAACGCGGCGTTTTTCTTGCTGCTCGCGTTGGGCTACAGGCGTTCCAGCGTTTCCAGCAGGACCTTCACCTTGGTCACCGACTCCTGGTACTCGGCCTGCCAGGCCGAGTCGGCGACGATGCCGCCACCGCCCCAGCAACTGACCTTGCCATCCTTGACCAGCAGGCTGCGGATGGCGATGGAGCTGTCCATTTCGCCGCGCACGTCCAGGTACAGCAATGAGCCGCAGTAGAGGCCGCGCCGGCTGGGCTCCAGTTCGTCGATGATCTGCATGGCGCGGATCTTCGGGGCCCCGGTGATCGAACCGCCGGGAAAGCTGCCGGCGATCAGGTCCAGTGCGTCCTTGCCGGGCGCCAGCTCGGCGGTCACGCAACTGACCAGGTGGTGCACGTTGGGGTAGCTCTCCAGGGCGAACAGTTCAGGCACCTTCACCGAGCCGATACGGCAACTGCGGCCGAGGTCATTGCGCAGCAGGTCGACGATCATCAGGTTCTCGGCGCGATCCTTGCGGCTGGCCAGCAGCTCCTCGGCCTGGGCCAGGTCGTCCACGGCATCGACGCCGCGACGGCGGGTGCCCTTGATCGGACGGGTTTCCACCTGGCCCTCGCTGACCTTGAGGAAGCGCTCCGGCGAGAGGCTGAGGATGGCGTTGCCATCGCCCAGGTTCTGGAAGCCCGAGAACGGTGTCGGGCAGGCCTGGCGCAGCGCCAGGTAGGCCGCCCATGGGTCGCCTTCGCAGGGGGCCTGAAAGCGCTGGGCGAAGTTCACCTGGTAGCAGTCGCCAGCCAGGATGTACTGCTGGATGCGCTCGATCGCCTGGCGGTAGTGATTCTCGTCGATGTCGGCCTGGAACGGCTGGGACAGCCGGAAACTCGCCGGCTCCTCGCGGCTCGGGGCCTCGAACAGCGCCAGCAGGCGCTGCCGCTCGGTCTGCGGCAGGGCGGGGTGAAACAGCAGGTGGCTGGTGCCGAGCTGGTGATCGCTGATCAGTGCCCAGGCATACAGGCCGAAGCGCGCATCCTGCAGGGCGAGGTCATCGACGCTGTGTGCGGGCAACGCTTCCAGGCGCCGGCCGAAGTCGTAAGACAGGTAGCCGATCAAGCCGCCGACGAATGGCAGCTCCATTGCGCTCGGCGCCTCGGCGTTGCCGAGGCTGTGCAACGCGCCACGCAGGCGTTGCAGAAAAGCGTTGGCCGATTCGTCGTGCGCGGGCGCCAGTTCTGCCAATGGCCACGCGCTCATAAGGTCATAGCGTCCCCGCTTGGCACTCGGGCGTCCGGCGTCCAGCAATACGGCGCCGGGGGCCTGGCGGATGCGCTGGAAATAGTCGCCAGGGTCCGTCCGATAGGGAAGAGGGTGCAGAGAACAGCTGGGCATGCGGGCAGTCGGGAATTGGCTGAAAGGGCGATTGTAGTCTGCCGCTAACATTCATCCTAGAGCTTCTGCCGGGTTTGCTCCGGCGCACAGGGCTGATTAGTATGGAGCGCTTGCAGAACGTTGAACCGTTGTACCAGAACAATAATTAATGAAGGGATCCTGGCTATGGATGAAGTCATAGGTCCAGCCGCTGGAAGCCTGCAGCGTTCGAAACTTTCGCCGCCCCAGGCATCCACCGAGTATCTGCTAAGACCCCAGGTGGAGGCTGCGCTGTCAGCCCATCCCCATGCCCGCCTCGTGCTTTTTTCCGCGCCTGCCGGCTTCGGCAAGACCACTGCACTGATGGTGCTGGCCGAGCGACACCGCGAGGCTGGTGGTGCCGTGGCCTGGGTATCGCTGAGCGCCGATGATGACGATCCCGTGCGCTTCTTCCAGCAACTGATCGACGCGCTGGGGCGTGCCTTGCCGGGCCTGGGCGAGGATGCGCTGGGCTATCTGCGCAATACCATGCGCGTGCCGGTCGAGGCCGTGATGGAGAGCCTGCTGGCGGAAATGGCGCAGCGCAACGAGCCGCTGCTGCTGGTGCTCGATGACCTGCACCTGCTCCAGGACCCGGAGCTGCTCGCCGCTCTCAACCGCCTGGCCAAGCTGGCGCCGGCGAGCTTCACCCTGGCCATCGGCAGTCGTTCGCAGCCGGCCCTGAGCCTGGCCACCCTGCGTGCCAAGGGCATGCTGCTGGAGTTCGGTGCCGACGAGCTGCGCCTCAATCCCGAGGAGGTGCGCAGCTATCTCGAGCGCAGCGGCCTGCAACTGGAGCCTGACGCACTCAAGGCCCTGTACAGTCACACCGAGGGCTGGATGGTGGGCGTGCACCTGGCCAGCCTGTGGCTCAGGCACCATCCGCAGCCCGCACAGCGGATGGCGGAGCTGGGCGCCGACCAGACGGCGGTAGGCGACTACCTGCTGCGCTCGGTGTTCGAACAGTTGCCGCAGGCGCGGCAGGAGCAATTGCTGGCGCTGGGTATCGCCCAGCAGCTCAGCGGTGACCTGGCCAACGCCTTGTGCGGGCGTCAGGATGGCCAGCAGCTGCTGGAGGAACTGGAAGCCATGCAGCTGTTCCTTCTGCCGCTGGACCGTGAGCGGCAGTGGTACCGCTTCCACAACCTGTTCGCCGAATTTCTCCGCGCGCGTCTCAAGGAGCGCGATCCCGAACGCTTCAAACAGCTGCATTTCAACGCCAGCCTGTGGTTCACCAACCACCACATGCAGAACCTGGCCATCGAGCACGCCTGCCTCGCCGAGGATGCCGAGATGCTCGCGGCGTTGCTCGACGGCTGCGGCCTGGAGCTGATCAACCGTGGGCAGTTGAACCTGATCTACAAATGGCGCCAGCACGTACCGGACGACATCGCCCTGCGTTTCCCGGTGCTGGTGCTCGCCGATGTCTGGGTGCGGGCTGCCGAGCTGGGTTTGAACGAAGCCAATCGGATGCTCGATGAGCTGCTCGAGCGCTGGGGCGAGTCGCGCAGCAGCGGGCCGCTCAGCGACAAGTTGCTCGCGACCCTGGCGATCAAGGCGGTGATTGCCCTGCAGAAGGACGACCTGGATACCTGCGTCAGCCTGGCGCGTCGCATCGAGGCGCAGCTTGGTCAGCACACCGCCTTCCTCGAGGTGGCGATACTCACCGTCGGCGCGCTGGCCAACGTCATGCTTGGCCAGGCGGAGCAGGCGCGCAAGCTGCTGGCGCTGGCGCAGCAGCGCAACCACTTCCTCGAAGGCCGCTACCTGGACATGCAGCTGGCCAACGTGGAAATCCTGCTGTGTCTGGAACAGGGGCGGGTCAAGCAGGCGCAGCTGCTGTTCGACCAGTTGCGGGCGCGGATGATGCCCTGGTTCGGCGAGCGCTCGCGTGCGCTGGTTTTGCCGACCATCAGCGAATGCCTGATCGCCTACCAGCAGGGGCGCCTGGACGGCCTGCAGGATCGACTGCGCTGGGCGCTGGCGACCGTCGACGTGATCAATCCCATCGATCTCTATGCCCAGGCCATGCTCTGCCTGGCGCGGGTGCAACGTCTGCAGGATGCGCCCAAGGAGGCCAGCGCGACGCTGGTGCTGATGCAGAACCTGGCCGCGCGCAACAATTCCTGGCGCTTCTACGTGCAGGCGGTCACCGACGAGATCGCGCTGACCCTGCAGGAGCCGACGGCCGACCGCAGCAAGCGCGCCGAGCAGCGCCTGAAATCGGTCGACTGGAACAAGCTGGCCGCGCACTACACCCAGCGCAGCTTCAACCCGGTGCTCTGGGCGCTCGGCCTCAGCCGCATTCGCCTGCAGCAGGCACGTGGACACTTCAGCGAGGCCCTGCACGAGATCACCCAGTTGCGCAGCCAGTTGCAGAATGGCTGGCACGGTCTGCACCGCCTGCGCCTGGATCTGCTGGCGGCCCTGAGCTACCAGCGGCTCGGCTATCAGGAGCGTGCGCAGAGCCTGCTGGTGCAGTGCCTGATCGGCGCCGAGCGGGAAGAGGCGCGCAGCCTGTTCATCGAGGAGGGCGAGGCGATTCGCCAACTGCTCCAGCAGCTGGAGTCGGCCGAGCGCCAGCCAGCGCTGCAGGCCTTCATTCGCAGCCTGCTGTCCGCCTGGCCCGGGCAGGCGTCACGCCAGGCGCTGGACACGCTGGAGGAAGGACTGACCGAGCGTGAACGCGAGGTGGTCTGTCTGGCGGCCAAGGGCATGTCCAACGAGGAGATAGGTCAGCAGCTGTCCCTGGCCCTGGGGACGGTCAAATGGCACCTGCACAACATCTACGAAAAACTCAAGGTGCGTAACCGCACTCAAGCCATCCGCCGTGCTCGCGAGCTGAGTCTACTGGAATCATGAATAGCCATAATCCCGTGTGCCAGGTCAGTGTGCCGTTGCTGCGCACCAAGCTTTATCCGGTTCATGCCGAGGGCGCGCTGCTGCTGGAGCGCTCGGCATTGCTCGAGCGTCTGCTGGAGGCGCGCGAGCAGCGTCTGATCGTCCTCAGCGCTCCTGCCGGGTTCGGCAAGAGCACCGTGCTGAGCCAGCTGCGCGGTCGTCTGCAGCAGAACGGCGCGAGGGTCGCGTGGTTGTCCTGCGATGAAAGCGACAGTGAACCGGCGAGGTTCCTGCAGTATCTCGTGGCCGCCGTGCAGGCCGCCTGTCCCGGATTTGGCGGCAGCGCCTCGGCGTTGTTGCAGGGCGAGATCAGCTGGCCGCTGGAAGCGGTCATCGATGCCTTTCTCGATGACCTGAAGGCGCTGCGGGAAAACCTCTACCTGATGCTCGACGACTTCCACCGCATTCGTCATCCATCCCTTGGCCAGGGCTCGCGCTACCTGATCGAGCGCCTGCCCAGGCATGTGCGGCTGGTGGTCAGCACGCGCTATCAACCCCGTTTTCTCGAAGAGCCGCCATCGCTTGGCGCCTGGGCGTTCTGGCTCAAGGCGGAAGACCTGCGCCTGACCCGTGCGGAAACCGCCGCGTATTTCCGTGACATCAAGCGCCTTGCCCTGGAGGAGAGCGAGCTCAACCAGCTGTATGCCCGCACCGAAGGCTGGATCACCGCGCTGCATCTGGCGGCACTGGCCTTGCCACGGCAGCGTGATCGGGCAGCCTTTCTTGCCGGACTGTCGGGCGCCGAGCGCAACATCGCCGATTACCTGGCCGAGGACGTCGTCGCCAGCCTGCCGGAACCCGTGCAGCTGTTTCTCGACCAGACCTCGGTGCTCGACGAGTTCAACGCGCCATTGTGCAATGCCCTGACGGGTCGTCAGGACGGCGCCGAGATGCTGCGTCGCCTGCAGGGCGAGCAGCTGTTCGTGATCCCGCTGGACGAGCAGGGCGAATGGTTCCGCTATCACCACCTGTTCGCCGAGTTCCTGCAGGGGCGCCTGGCCAAGCGCGGCGATCCCGCACACCTGCTGCATGCGGCTGCGCGCTGGTGCGAAGGGCGTGACCTGGCCGACAAGTCGATCAAGTACGCCCTGCGCGCCCGTGACTACGGCTTTGCCGCCGAGCTGCTGGAGCGCCAGGGCGCGCGCCTGATCGCCGGCAACCGGGTCTACGGCATCCTCGCCATTCTCAAGGACATTCCCCCGGTGGTGATCGCCGAGCAGCCGGTGTTCCAGATCTTCTATGCCTGGCAGCTGGCCTTCGAGCAGAAGTTCGCCGAATCCGAGGCGTTGATCGAGGAGGTCAGCACGCGCCTGACCCAGGGCCGCGGCAAGGGCATGCACTTCGGCCTGATCGAGCTGCTGGCGGCTGCCCAGGTGCTCAAGGCGCTGGTGCTGCTGTATCAGGACAAGCTCGAAGCCTGCCTCAAGGTCGCCGGCCACTGGCTGGCCCTGGTGCCGCAGAACCAGCCGGTGTTCCGCGCCAGCCTGGCCTGCGTGCAGGCGGCGGCATTCGCGCTGCTGGGCGAGTTCGGCGAGGCGGCCAAGGCGATTGCCGTGGCCCGCGAGAATCTGCGTCAGTGCGAGAGCGAGTACCTGCACGTGATGGCCAGCCTGATCGAGGCGCTGATCTGCAAGGAGTATGGCGAGCTGGAGCGTGGCCGGGCCCTCGCCGAAACCGCACGCGCCCGCGTGGAGCAGGTGTTCGGCCGCCGCAGTCGGGTCGGTGGTCCGCTGGGGCTGGCCTATGCCGATCTGCTGTACGAGCAGGACCGGCATGGCGCGATACTCGCCGAATTGCCGCTGGCCACGACCTGGCGCGACGTGGCGACACCGGTGGAGCTGATCAGTCGCGGCAAGCTGGTCATGGCGCGGGCACGCTTCTTTGCCGGGGCTGCCGAGCAGGGTCTGGAAGAGCTGGACGAATGGCTGGCGGGCTTGCAGGGGCCGGGCTATGAACGGGTGTTCGCCATCGGCATGGGCTGCAAGGTGCAGTTTCTCCTGTGGCTGCGCCGGCCCAACGAGGCGCAGCGCATCTATCTGCAGCTGGAGCGCCACCTGGCGGCGCTGCCCATCGAGCGTTACGGCGACGCGCACACCGCGCTGGCACTGAGTCAGGCGCGCCTGGCATTGAGCGATCGGCGCGTGGACAAGGCACAAGCCAGCCTGGAGGCCTGCCTGGCCAAACAGGGGGCCGAGCATCAGCGTGACCGGCGCTTGCGCCTGAGCTTGTTACTTTCTGTGGCGTACTGGCGCAAAGGTAACAGCGACAAGGCCTTCACCCTGCTGCGCGCGACCCTGGAAGAGGCCTGGCAATGCGGCTACCGCCGTCTGTTCCAGGACGACGCCATCTGGTTGCTGCCGCTCTGGGAAGCCTGGCACGAGGCCGAGCCGAAGCCGGCTGCGGCCTGGCAGGGCGTGGCCGAGATGCTTCGCGAGCAGTGTCGCCGGCTGTCCATCGATCCTGAAAGTTTCGAGGAAAATCAGGATGTTAGCCACCGCGAGCGGGAGATCCTGCGGCTCGTGGCTGCTGGCCTCTCCAACCGCGACATCGCCCAGGCGGTGCACCTGTCCGAGGCCACCATCAAATGGCATCTGCACAACCTGTTTTCCAAGTTGGGGGTACGCAGTCGTACCCAGGCCGTGCTCAAGGGCAAGAGCCTGGGATTGCTTAGTGAGGCATGACGGGAATTGAGGATCGTCCTACCTGCTCCATCCCTTGGATGGGCTGGCAGGGGCGGGGTGGATCAGTAGCTTGTAGCCATCTCGGAGCGCCATGCGCTGCGTGAATCCAAACCTGGCGTACCTAGGGAAGCCGCGACAGGTCTGGTGATCGGCATGAGCCGATCAGGCTGCTCGTGACAGGACGTCACCGGCAGAGCCCGGGGCCCCCCCATTTGAACTGTGGAGATAACAACAATGATGACCCTGAAAAAACTCGCTCTCGCCGCCGCCGTCATGGCTGTTCCGTTCGTGGCCCAGGCCGACCTGAAAGCGCTGGATGACTCCGACCTGGCCGGCGTCACCGGTCAGGCTGGTATCAGCATCGCCGGTAACTTCGATGCCACCATCGGTTCGATCGTCTACACCGATACCGAAACCGGTGTCAGCGACGGCAGCAACAGCCTGAGCCTGAACACCGTCACCCTGTCCGGCTTCAACATCGACGAAGCCAACCCGCTGACCGTCGATGTGGTCGACAACAAGCTGGAAATCGGCCTGCCGGGCATCAACGGCGGTGTCGCCGTGGACGCCGTGAAGATCGGCAACGGCACCATTGGTGGCGTTGCCATCAACGGTCTCGACATGGCCGGCTCCACCGTCAAGATCTGGGGCCATTGATCCTCGCTTGAGCTGATCCGCAGGAGCTCTGTCGCTGTTCGCGGCCGGGCTCCTGTCTCGTTGTATGCAGTCGCGGATTGACCAATGATCGAAATTCTCGTGGGCAGCCTGATCGGTTTGTACGGTTTCACCGAGGCTGTCGACACCAAGCCGCAGCCAGCCGGGACGGTGAACATCACCCAGCCCCTGCTGCCCAATGGCCCGCTGCGCGAGTCGGTGGTGCTGGAGCCGATGAGTCAGTTGCAGTTTCGCAACGTGATTCGCCAGGCCTACGACTACAGCTGCGGGTCCGCGGCCCTGACCACGCTGCTCGACTACTTCCTGGGGCGCAACCTGGAAGAGCGCCAGGTGATGGAGGGGCTGCTGCATTTCGGCGAGGCGGAGAAGATCGTCGAGCGGCGCGGTTTTTCGTTGCTCGACATGAAGCGCTTCGTCACCGCCCTGGGCTACAAGAGCGGCGGTTTCCGGGCTGCGTTCGATGACCTCGCGCAGCTCGAACACCCGGCCATCGTGCCGATCGAGTACGCCGGCTTCAAACATTTCGTGGTGGTGCGCGATGTCTACAACGACCACGTGTTCATCGCCGACCCGGCGCTGGGCAACATCAGTTTCACCCGCGTGCGTTTCGAGGAGGTATGGGATCAGAACGTCCTGTTCGTGATCTTTCCCAGTGGCAACGAGCCGGCCAACGCCATGGCGCTGACCGACCGTGACCTGCGCATCATCGATGACCGCACCATCAGCATGCTGGCTTTCCGCGAGTTTCCGCAGATGGCCAAGTTCACCACGAATCAGGCCGACCGCTTAGGGTCGGGAGGCGACATCCAGTACATTCGCCGCAAGTGATTCACCCGGCATAACAACAACGATCTGGGGATAGCGTCATGGGAGTTTGGGGGTATGCATGGCTGGCCATGCTGGCGCTTGCTGCTGCACAACCGGCCCTGGCCGAGGAGGCCACGGTCGACGATGCGCGTGATGCGCTGACCAAGAAGGACGATGACGCCGACAGCGCCAAGGCGCTGGAAGAGGTGTTCCAGGCCGCCGAGAAGAGCTACACGCTGCTCAAGAAGGGCGAGCGTACGCTGACCTACGGCTTCGACTACTCGTTGCTGCGCGATACGCAGATCCAGACCGTACGCACCGGACAGAACGTCTACAGCGTGATCGGCCAGAGCGAGGCGCAGCACACCTTCACCAACTCCTTCACCTTCGACTACGGCGTCTGGGACAACCTCACCTTCAGCATGCGTGTGCCGTTCCTGGCCAAGTACGACACCGAGCGCGACCTCAGCACCTACAGCCTTGGCGACGTCTCCGCCAGCCTGCGCTGGCAACCCTGGTCGTCCGAGCGCGGCCGGCCGGTCACCACCCTGTTCGCCACCCTCGGCCTGCCGACCGGGGACAGCCCCTACGACGTCAGCCTCGACGATGGCCTGGCCACCGGAAACGGCTACTACAGCCTGGGCGTCGGCGCCAACATGTCCTATGTGATCGACCCTGTGGTGCTGTTCGGTTCGCTGGGTTACACCTACAACCTGCCGATCCGCGATGCCGACCAGGTGCGTGGCGGCCGCCTGCTGGAAGAGGTCGAGCCCGGCTCCAGCCTGTCGCTGAGCATGGGCTTCGCCTACGCGCTGTCCTACGACGTCTCGCTGGCGACATCGCTGCAGATGGCGCACAACCTGGCGCCGACGTTCAAGTTCAGCGACGTCACGCTGGAAGGGAACGAACAGACCAGTGCGGTGATGAACTTCTCGCTGGGCCTGCGCACCGCGCCGAACACCATCGTCAACGTCAATGCCGGTTTCGGCATGACCGAAGATTCGCCCGATGTCCTGCTCGGGATCTCCATGCCCCTTGATATCAAGGGGCTCAAGGCCGAGTAAGCAGCGAGCGAACCGGATATGAATCATCTTGCCAAGTTGCAGGCGCTGCTGCTGCTCGGGTTGGTCGCAGCTTGCGTCCTGCCCGCACAGGCGCAGTTGGCCAACAACCTGACCATCGGCAACCCCAAGGCCATGGCCATGGGCAACGCCGTGACCGCCGACTCCACCGGCATCGATGCCGTGCACTACAACCCGGCCGCCCTGAGCAAGCTCAAGGGCCGGCAGACGACGGTCAAGCTGCTCAGCGGGGTGATGGACATTCGCGCCAAGTTCGAGGCCCGCGAAGGCTATGGCTTCATGGGCTACGACGACGACCCGTTCAAGAACTCCAGCAGCCGCACACTGACGCCTACCATGTACCTGCCCGGCGTCGGCGGGATGACCGAGCTGCCGCTCCTGGTGGCGCCGCTGGCGGGGTTGTCGATCAACCCGCCAGGCTCGAAGTTCACCTTCGCCACCAATGTCTACGCACCCATGGCGCTGGGCTATTCACGAGACTCGGACGACGATCCGGGCCGTTTCCAGGGGCGCCAGGTGTCGTTGCAGCGCATCACCTACTTCTCGCCGTCGCTGGCCTACCAGGTCAACGACGAGTTGTCCCTGGGCTTGTCCATCGGCTTCTCTCACCAGGCGGTGGCGCTCAACCAGGACTTCCGCAACCCCGGCATGCTCACCGGCCTGACCCGCATTCTCAACGAAGCGCTGTGCCTGCCAGGCCTGGGCGACATCGTCGGAGCGATCATCAACGTCTGCAGCGGCAAGATCGGTCCATTCGACTCGCTGGCCAATCTCGATCTCGACCTCGAACAGAGCCTGTCGCCGACCTACAACCTGGGCATTCTCTGGGAGCCGACCGACTGGTTCGCCTGGGGGGCGACCTACCAGAGCGAGGCGCGGATGAACCTCAAGGGCAAGTACCGCATCGACTACAGCGAGGACTGGGCTGGTTTCTGGTCGGGCCTGCAAGGCTCGCTGTTTGGCCAGATCCTCAGCCCGATCTTCCCTTATGGCGTCGACCAGGAGGCCGGCAACGCGTCCTTGAAACTGACCTATCCGGACGCCTTCAGCACCGGTATCAAGGTGCGCCCCTTCGACAAGTGGCAGTTCAACCTGGACCTGCGCTGGGTCGATTACAGTGACTGGAACGAGTTCGAGATCGAATTCGACCGCGAGCTGGATCTGCTGCGCATCGCCACGACCTTCGGTGGCGGTAACGCCACCAGTCGCAGCATCATTCTCGACCGTGGCTATCGTGACACCTGGAGCTGGGGTGTCGGCGTGCAGTACGACGTCAACGATCGCCTGGCCCTGCGCGCCGGCTATGAGTACCGCCCCTCGGCCATTCCCGAGAACAAGGCAGACGTGCTGGCGCCGGTCGGTGATGCCGACCTCTACGGCCTGGGTCTGGGGTACCGCTGGGACAAGGACAGCACCATCGATATCGGTTTCAACTACTTTGTCTCCAAGCAGAACATTCCGGCGGGCAGCAGTTGCAACTTGAGCTGCGAAGGCCTGGACAATCTGGTCTACAACCCCTACGCCGGGCTCAACGTGGAAACCACGGTCAAGGCCTACATCTTCTCCATGACCTACACCTCGAGGTTCTGAGACCATGCGCAGGCTCGCGTTCGCTCTGTTGCTCCTGCCCGTCGCCTGGCAGGCCGACGCCAGCAGCCGTTACCTGACCTGGGTCGACGAGCAGGGCCGGGTGCACAACACCTTCGTCGATACACGCTTCGCCGAGCAGCAGCGTCAGGCGAGGCTGCATGCGGAAAAAAGCGACCAGGCCCGTCTGGGCGAGGGCGGCACCTGGCCGGGGAGTGCGCCGAGCACCGGGGAGAGCAAGCGCCGCTATTTCACCTGGGTCGATGGCAATGGTCAGCTGCAGAACAGCTTCTATGCCGGTGCGCAGGTCGCTGGCGCGTCCGGGAACGACCACGTGCTGGCCAGTGGCGAGCGGGCAGGGGACTACATCGACTCGGAGGTGCTGGAAGGTCGTGGTTTCTCCCGGGGTACCTCCGACAGCCCTTACTACACCTGGGTCGACGAGCAGGGGCGCATGCACAACTCATCCGTCCCGACGCGCTCTGGCCGCTCCGAGGCCGAGGCGCCCTCCAGCGTTCGTTACAGCGAAGGCCGGCAGATCGAGTTCGAGCGCAGCAAGCCGGCGCTCCCCATGCTCGACGGGCAACCGACCGCCGCCATGCAGGCGTTGCTCGCCGGCAGCCAGTCGCGTGGTGACGGGCTGTACAGTGAATTGTCGACACGCTGCTGTGGCCAGTTGCGCGACAGCGATTTCACCGAGCTTTCGGCCGAAGAGCCGCGTTACGAGGAGCTGGACCGCTTCTCGCCGAGCTTCGATTTTCCCATGGGACGCAGCTACTACGCGGCCGTGAAACTGCCGGCATCACGGCGCAGCTATGGCTTGCGGGTGCGCAGTTTCGCCAATCGCCAGGTGGTCTATCCGTCACTGCTGTTTCTCGATGAAGCCAAGCAGCCGACCCGGCTGGTCAGCGATGCGGTGTATCAGCTGCACCCGGAAACCTGGTACCGCTACGCCTTCATCGAGGGGACGGTGCAGGTGCGTGCCGAACGCGGCGAGCGCTACGTGCTGCTGATCACCACCGATGAGGACCGTAGCCTGCAGACGCTCGACAACAAGCCGTTCAAGCGCCCCTTGCAGGCGCTGGCGGTGGATGAGGCGGGTATGCAGCGCCATGCGCATGCCGATGAAGGGGCCTTCGAGCTGGCGATCATGCGCTAAGGGGGGGGGGGCTACCCGCCATGCGCGGGCGGGCAGCAGCCTCCCTGCAAGACAGGGAGGCTTGGGCGTCAGACTTCCTTGCTGACGACGTGGCCGAACAAGCCCTGGGAGAAGCGTACGCGTTCCTCGGCGTCTTCCTGCAGACCCTTGGCTTTCAGCTCTTCCAGGTGGGCCTCCACCGCGTGGGCGCGATGGGTCAGACCGCAGTCGTTGGCGATCTGGATGTTCAGGCCCGGGCGGGCGTTGAGTTCGAGGATCAACGGCCCCTTGTCCTGGTCCAGGACCATGTCCACGCCGATGTAGCCCAGGCCGCAGAGCTCGTAGCAGCCGGCGGCGAGCTTCATGAAGCCATCCCAGTTCGGCAGTTGCACGCCATCCACCGCGTTGGTGGTGTCCGGGTGCTTGCTGATCTTGTTGTTCAGCCAGGTGCCGCGCAGAGTGACGCCGGTGGCCAGGTCGACACCGACGCCGATGGCGCCCTGGTGCAGGTTGGCCTTGCCGCTGGACTGCCGTGTTGGCAGACGCAGCATCGCCATCACCGGGTAGCCCATCAGCACGATGATACGGATGTCCGGTACGCCCTCGTAGCTGATGCTCTTGAAGATGGTGTCCGGGGTCACGCGGTACTCGATCAGCGCGCGATCGCGGTGGCCACCGAGCGAGTACAGCCCGGAGAGGATGCTGGAAATCTGCTGTTCCAGCTCCTCATGGCTGACGATCTTGCCGGAGACGGTCTTGAAGCGATCCTCGAAGCGGTCCGCGATCACCATGATGCCGTCACCGCCAGCGCCCTGCGCCGGCTTGATGACGAAGTCGTTGCGCCCGGCGATGATCTGGTCGAGCTTGTCGATGCCCTTCTCGGTATCGATGATGCCGTACAGCTCCGGTACATCGATACCGGCCTCGATGGCGCGTTCCTTGGTGATGATCTTGTCGTCGACGATGGGGTACAGGTGCCGTTTGTTGTACTTCAGCACGTAGTCCGCATTGCGTCGGTTGATGCCCATGATGCCTTTGGCTTCAAGGGCCTTCCACGTCTTGATCAGGCCGAACATGGTCTTAGTCCTTGAGGAAGGCTTTGAAACGGAACAGTTCGGTCAGGCGGTAGCCGCGGTAACGACCCATCGCCAGCATGAAGCCCACCAGGATCAGCAGGATCGCCGGGAAGGTGAACACGAAGTACACCAGCTCCGGAACCATCATCAGCAGGTGTGCGACGGTGGCGGCGAACAGGGTACCGATGGCGACCTTGAAGGCATGGCCGCCGCCGCGCTCTTCCCAGGTGATCGACAGGCGTTCGATGGTCATGGTCAGGATCACCATCGGGAACAGGGCGACGGACAGGCCGCGCTCCAGACCCAGCTTGTGGCTGAACAGGCTGATGGCGGCGATCAGCACCACCACGAAGGTCAGCACCACCGACAGGCGTGGCAGCATCTGCAGCTTCAGGTGTTCCAGGTAGGAGCGCAACGACAGGCCGAGCGCCGTGATCACGGTGAACAGGAAGATGCCGAAGCCCAGCTGGGTTTCGCGGAAGGCCAGGGCGATCAGCACCGGGGTGAAGGTCCCCAGGGTCTGCAGGCCACCCAGGTTGCGCAGGATGAGGATCACCAGTACGCCGATCGGGATCATGACCATGATCATGAAGGTCTGCTGGGTCTGCAGGGGCAGGCCGTACAGCGAGTACTCGAGGAAGCTGGCGTCGGTGTTCTCGTCGGTCAGCTTGGCCAGGCGGATGGCATTCATCTCGCTGTTGTTCAGGCTGAAGCTGACCTGGGCCTGACGACCCCCTTCGAGGTTGACCAACTCTTCGTCACCGATCCACCAGACCAGGCGATCGGCGGGCAGGCCCTGCTCGCCGGATTCGGGATTGAAGTACAGCCATTTCTGGCCATTGAAGCTGCGCAGCCACAGCTCGGGCGACTGGGCGACCTCGGCCTGCAGGCGAATGGTGTGCACGCGTTCCATCGGCACGTGAGCGATGGACAGCAGCAGCTCGACGACCTTGGCCTTGTTGACGGTGGACGCGTCGCCGCCGAGCAGCAGCTTGACGTTGTCGTCGTTGGCGTTGTTGACGCGCTTGATGGTCTCGCTGATGAAGGTCTCGACATCCGCGGAATGCTGGCGGATCGGCGCGAGCAGCGCTTCTGCGGCGATCTTCTCCGGGCCCTCCACGGCAATGCTGTCACGGAAGATCGGCCCCTTGGCAGGTGCCTGCTCGCCGCTGTAACGCTTGGTCAGCACCAGGCGGTAGTAGAGGGTCTGCTTGCCGTTGGCGCGGCGGGCTGACCAGGTGACGCGGCGATTGCCGTCGACACGGTTGACGCTGACGCCATAGTTGTTGGAGATGAAACTCTCGTTGAGGCTCACGTAATCCTGGTTCAGCGGCGGTACGAACATCTGCAGCTTGACCGGCTCACGCGGGCTGGCCTGAAACTCGACCTTGGCGTCGATGTTCCACAGATCGTCGGTCTCGTCCTCGGTCACCGGGATGCCGAGAATGAAGATTTGGTATGCCGTAATCAGAACGCCCAGGGTCACCAGCAGGGTGATCAGGACTTTCAGATGCAGGTTCAGAGAGCGCATGGGAATTACTCGCCAGGGGTTGCGTCATCGGTGCAGCCGGGTTTTCCAGCTGCATATTTTAGGCTTGGATCGACCATGGCACCGAAATGCTTGAGGGCTTCGGAGCCGATCAGAAGCGGGTATTGGAATGCACTTCGGTCGGTCAAGTTCACTTCAATTGTGCGCAGGGCCTGCCCCATGCACAGTTCAAGGTCGATTACAGGGCGCGCGGTGTAGGTCTTGCCCTCGTCCGGATCGTAGTCGCCGGCACGGCGTTTGATCTTGCTGATACGCGCCAGAGGGCGCTCGATCGTGCGCTCGTGGGTGTCGTCGATGGCCAGCACGAAACGCACCCAGGTTTCCCCGTCGCGTTTGAAGCGTTCGATGTCCCGGGCGCTGAGCGAGGCGGTCTTGGCGCCGGTGTCGAGCTTGGCTGCCACCTGGAGGTCGAGCTCTTCGATGTAGATGTATTCGTTCAGGCCATAGACAGACTTGCCCATGGCCAGAGCAGGGCAGGACAGGGTCAACAGGCAGAGCAGCAAGGAGAAGGGTTTCAGTCTCATGAGTCCTTGAGAGGTCTTGCCAGGAGAGGGTGATGAACAGCGCCTGGAGGCATCCTGCCAGACAGCTGTCCGCCATGAAGTCTAGCAGGCGAGGCAGCGGACGCTGGCCGGGCTTGAGTTCGGCGAATTCTAGCATGGAGATTTTCCATGCTGACAGACGCTTATGTAGCTTTCTGCAAGTAAGGTCGCGCTTTTCAGACCTGGCCGAGTTGAAAATATTGTCGACAATACTTTGGTCTGCTTTGACTGGTTCGGCTTTTGAGCGTAGTTTTGCACCTATCGAAATGCTCTGGTGTCGACAATCATGCTGCTCGAATCGAATGAACTGGTCACGCCTCAGGCGGATTCGGAAACACTTTCCGAGCATGTCTTTCGCTTGATCCAGGCGGCCATCGTCAAGGGCGAGATCGCTCCCGGCAGTAAGATCTCCGAGCCGGAGCTGGCGCGTACCTATGGCATCAGCCGCGGCCCGTTGCGCGAGGCGATTCACCGCCTGGAGGGACAGAAGCTGCTGGTGCGCGTCCCGCACGTGGGGGCGCGGGTCGTGTCGCTGAGCCATGCCGAGCTGATCGAGCTGTACGAGATCCGCGAATCGCTGGAAGGCATGGCCTGCCGCCTGGCCGCCGAACGCATGACGCAGACGGAAATCGACGAGCTGCGCCGGGTGCTGGAACTGCACGAGCAGGACGCCGCGTTCAAGGCGGGGGTCGGCTACTACCAGCAGGAAGGCGACTTCGACTTCCACTACCGGATCATCCAGGGCAGCGGCAACCGCACCCTGGCCAAGCTGCTCTGCGACGAGCTGTATCAGCTGGTGCGCATGTACCGCCTGCAGTTTTCCGCGACGCCCAACCGGCCGCGCCAGGCGTTCGCCGAGCATCACCGCATTCTCGATGCCATCGCCGAGCGTGACGGCGAACTGGCCGAACTGCTGATGCGCCGTCATATCGGCGCTTCCAAGCGCAACATCGAGCGCCACTACGTTGCCCAGAACGGGCAGGGCGCGCTCACCACTCCATCCAAGACCCGAGGTGATTCATGACTCAGCTTTCCGCCGGCCAGCGTTTCCGCCAGGCCCTCGCCATCGAGAGTCCGCTGCAGGTAATCGGTGCGATCAATGCCAACCACGCGCTGCTGGCCAAGCGCGCGGGGTTTCGCGCCATCTATCTGTCCGGCGGTGGTGTGGCGGCCGGCTCCCTCGGTTTGCCGGACCTGGGCATCAACACCCTGGATGACGTGCTGACCGACGTGCGGCGCATCACCGATGTCTGCGATCTGCCGCTGCTGGTGGACATCGACACCGGCTTCGGTCCCAGCGCCTTCAACATCGAACGCACCATCAAGAACCTGATCAAGGCCGGTGCCGCTGCGGCGCACATCGAGGATCAGGTCGGCGCCAAGCGCTGCGGTCACCGTCCGGGCAAGGAAATCGTCTCCTGCGAAGAAATGGTCGACCGCGTGCGTGCCGCCGCAGACGCCAGGACCGACCCCGATTTCTTCCTCATCGCCCGCACCGACGCCATCCAGGCCGAAGGCGTGGACGCGGCCATCGAGCGTTGCCAGGCCTACGTCGAGGCCGGTGCCGACGGCATCTTCGCCGAGGCGGCGTACGACCTGCCGACCTACAAGCGTTTCGTCGATGCGCTGAACGTACCGGTACTGGCCAACATCACCGAGTTCGGTGCCACGCCGCTGTTCACCCGCGACGAACTGGCCTCGGTCGGCGTCGCCATCCAGCTCTATCCGCTGTCCGCCTTCCGCGCGGCGAACAAGGCGGCCGAGAGTGTCTACACCTCGATTCGCCAGAACGGCCACCAGAAGGACGTGATCGAGCTGATGCAGACCCGTGCCGAACTCTATGACCGTATTGGCTACCACGCCTTCGAGCAGAAACTCGATGCGCTGTTCGCCGCCGGCAAGAAATAAAGACAAGAACAAGGATTCGAGGAGATAACCATGAGTGCCACTGAAACCACCCCTGGCTTCAAACCGAAGAAGTCCGTCGCCCTGAGCGGTACCGCCGCCGGCAACACCGCACTGTGCACCGTCGGCCGCACCGGTAACGACCTGCACTACCGTGGCTATGACGTGCTCGATTTCGCCAATCGCTGCGAGTTCGAGGAAATCGCCCACCTGCTGGTCCACGGCAAGTTGCCGAACGTCGCCGAGCTGGCCGGATACAAGGCCAAGCTCAAGGCGCTGCGTGGCCTGCCGGCCGGGGTGAAGGCCGCGCTGGAGCAGCTGCCGCCGTCCGCCCATCCGATGGACGTGATGCGTACCGCGGTGTCCGTGCTCGGTTGTCTGGCGCCGGAGAAGGACGATCACAACCATCCGGGTGCCCGCGACATTGCCGACAAGCTGATGGCCTCGCTGGGTTCGGCGCTGCTGTACTGGTACCACTACAGCCACAACGGCAAGCGTATCGAGGTGGACACCGACGATGACTCCATCGGCGGCCATTTCCTCCATCTGCTGCACGGCGAGAAACCGCGCGAGTCCTGGGTGCGTGCCATGCACACCTCGCTCAACCTGTACGCCGAGCACGAGTTCAATGCCTCGACCTTCACCTCGCGGGTGATCGCCGGCACCGGCTCGGACCTGTTCTCCTGCATCGCCGGTTCCATCGGTGCGCTGCGCGGGCCGAAGCACGGCGGCGCCAACGAAGTGGCCTTCGAAGTGCAGAAGCGCTACGACAGCCCGGACGAAGCCGAGGCCGACATCCGTGCCCGGGTCGAGCGCAAGGAGGTGGTGATCGGCTTCGGTCATCCGGTCTATACCGTCAGCGACCCGCGCAACAAGGTGATCAAGGAAGTGGCTCGCGAGCTCTCGGTGGAGCAGGGCAACAGCAAGATGTACGACATCGCCGAGCGCCTGGAGAGCGTGATGTGGGACATCAAGAAGATGTTCCCCAACCTCGACTGGTTCAGCGCCGTCAGCTACCACATGATGGGTGTGCCCACCGCGATGTTCACCCCGTTGTTCGTCATCGCCCGCACCGCCGGCTGGTCCGCGCACGTCATCGAGCAGCGCATCGACGGCAAGATCATCCGCCCGAGCGCCAACTACACAGGCCCCGAAGACCTGAAGTTCGTGCCGCTCAAGGATCGTAAATAATCATGACCGACACCGTGAATAGCCAATACCGCAAGCGCTTGCCCGGTACCGCGCTGGATTACTTCGACGCCCGTGAGGCGGTCGAGGCGATCCAGGCCGGCGCCTGGAGCAAGCTGCCCTACACCTCGCGCGTGCTCGCCGAGCAGCTGGTACGTCGCTGCGCGCCGCAGGACCTGACGGCGTCGCTGGAGCAACTGGTCTATCGCCGGCGCGACCTGGACTTCCCCTGGTATCCGGCGCGCGTGGTGTGCCACGACATCCTGGGCCAGACTGCGCTGGTCGACCTGGCCGGCCTGCGTGATGCCATCGCCGACAAGGGCGGCGATCCGGCCAAGGTCAACCCGGTGGTACCGACGCAACTGATCGTCGATCACTCTCTGGCCGTGGAGGCAGCGGGGTTCGATCCGGATGCGTTCGAGAAGAACCGCGCCATCGAGGACCGCCGCAACGAGGATCGCTTCCACTTCATCGACTGGACCAAGACCGCGTTCAAGAACGTCGATGTGATCCCGGCCGGCAACGGCATCATGCACCAGATCAACCTGGAGAAGATGAGCCCGGTGATCCAGGCGCGTGGCGGCATCGCGTTTCCCGACACCTGCGTCGGCACCGACTCGCACACGCCGCACGTCGATGCGCTGGGCGTGATCGCCATCGGCGTCGGCGGCCTGGAGGCCGAGACCGTGATGCTCGGCCATCCATCGATGATGCGCCTGCCCGATATCGTCGGCGTCGAGCTGACCGGCAAACGCCAGCCGGGCATCACTGCCACCGATATCGTCCTGGCTCTGACCGAATTCCTGCGCAAGGAGCGCGTGGTGGGTGCCTACGTCGAGTTCTTCGGCGAAGGGGCCGACAGCCTGTCCATCGGCGACCGCGCGACGATCTCCAACATGTGCCCGGAATACGGCGCCACGGCCTCGATGTTCTACGTCGACGAGCAGACCATCGACTACCTCAAGCTCACCGGTCGCGAGCCGGAGCAGGTGGCGCTGGTCGAGCACTACGCCAGGACCCTGGGGCTGTGGAGCGATGCGCTGACAAGCGCGGAGTACGAGCGGGTACTGCGTTTCGATCTGGGTAGCGTGGTGCGCAACATGGCGGGGCCGTCCAACCCGCATCGACGCCTGCCGACCTCGGCCCTGGCCGAGCGCGGCATCGCCGATGAAGCCAAGCTGCAGTCCGGCAAGGGCGAGGAAGCCGAGGGGCTGATGCCCGACGGCGCGGTGATCATCGCGGCCATCACCAGTTGCACCAACACCTCCAACCCGCGCAACGTCGTCGCGGCCGGTCTGGTGGCGAAGAAGGCCAATGCCCTGGGGCTGGTACGCAAGCCCTGGGTGAAGACCTCGTTCGCGCCAGGCTCGAAGGTCGCCAGGCTGTATCTGGAAGAGGCCGGCCTGCTGCCGGAGCTGGAGAAGCTCGGCTTCGGCATCGTCGCCTACGCCTGCACCACCTGCAACGGCATGTCCGGTGCGCTCGATCCGCAGATCCAGAAGGAGATCATCGACCGCGACCTGTACGCCACCGCCGTGCTCTCGGGCAACCGCAACTTCGACGGGCGCATCCATCCCTATGCCAAGCAGGCCTTCCTCGCTTCGCCGCCGCTGGTGGTGGCCTACGCCATCGCCGGCACCGTGCGCTTCGATATCGAGCAGGACGCGCTGGGTACCGATGCCAATGGCAATCCGGTCACCCTGAAGGACCTCTGGCCGAGCGACGAGGAGATCGACGCCATCGTCGCCGCCAGCGTGAAGCCGGAGCAGTTCCGCCAGATCTACATTCCGATGTTCGACCTCGGTAGCGTGCAGGAGGCGGAAAGCCCACTGTACGACTGGCGGCCGATGTCCACCTACATCCGCCGTCCGCCGTACTGGGAAGGCGCACTGGCCGGCGAGCGCACGCTCAAGGGCATGCGTCCGCTGGCGATCCTGCCGGACAACATCACCACCGATCACCTGTCGCCGTCCAACGCCATCCTGGCGGACTCGGCGGCGGGCGAGTACCTGGCCAAGATGGGCCTGCCGGAGGAGGACTTCAACTCCTACGCCACCCACCGTGGCGATCACCTGACCGCGCAGCGTGCCACCTTCGCCAACCCGCAGTTGGTCAACGAGATGGTCGTGGTCGACGGGCAGGTCAAGAAGGGCTCGCTGGCCCGCGTGGAGCCGGAAGGCAAGGTCATGCGCATGTGGGAGGCGATCGAAACCTACATGAACCGCAAGCAGAACCTGATCATCGTTGCCGGTGCCGACTACGGCCAGGGCAGCTCGCGCGACTGGGCGGCCAAGGGCGTGCGCCTGGCGGGCGTGGAGGTGATCGTCGCCGAAGGCTTCGAGCGTATCCACCGTACCAACCTGGTGGGCATGGGCGTGTTGCCGGTGGAGTTCAAACCTGGCACCACGCGCCTGACCCTGGGCCTGGACGGTACCGAGACCTACGACATCGAAGGCGAGATCTCGCCGCGTTGCGAGCTGACCCTGGTGGTCAACCGCCAGAACGGTGAAGTGCTCAAGGTGCCGGTGACCTGCCGCCTGGATACCGCTGCCGATGTCAGCGTGTACAAGGCCGGTGGTGTGCTGCAGCGCTTCGCCAAGGACTTCCTCGAAGGCGCGGTGGCCTGACCTCGCAGAGTGGATCAGGCCTCATCCATCTACCGTGGAATCTGCCACGGTGGATGGGGCAGCGCCATCCACCCAGCGTCTGGCACGTAGCCCGGATGCAATCCGGGCATGACCAAATCTGCTTGCCCCGGATTGCATCCGGGCCACTTTTTCAGGACTGCACTCATGGCTCATCTGCCGCAAGTGAAAATCCCCGCTACCTACATCCGTGGCGGTACCAGCAAGGGCGTGTTCTTTCGCCTGCAGGATCTGCCCGAGCGCTGCCAGGTGCCAGGCGCGGCGCGTGACCGGTTGTTCATGCGCGTCATCGGCAGTCCTGATCCCTATTCGGCGCATATCGATGGCATGGGCGGTGCGACCTCGTCCACGTCGAAATGCGTGATCCTGTCGGCCAGCAGTCGGCCGGAGCACGATGTCGATTACCTCTATGGTCAGGTCTCCATCGACAAGGCCTTCGTCGACTGGAGCGGCAACTGCGGCAACCTGTCCACGGCAGCGGGGGCGTTCGCCATCCATGCCGGTCTCGTGGACCCGGCGCGGATCCCGCAGAACGGCACCTGCGTGGTGCGCATCTGGCAGGCCAACATTCACAAGACCATCATCGCCCATGTGCCGATCAGCAACGGCCAGGTGCAGGAAACCGGCGATTTCGAGCTGGATGGCGTGACCTTTCCGGCGGCGGAGATCGTGCTGGAGTTCCTCGACCCGTCCGACGATGGCGAGGAGGGGGGCTCGATGTTCCCCACCGGCAACCTCGTCGACGACCTGGAGGTGCCTGGCATCGGCACCTTCAAGGCGACCCTGATCAGCGCCGGCATCCCCACGGTGTTCGTCAATGCCGAGGACATCGGCTACCAGGGCACCGAGCTGCGCGAGGCCATCAATGGCGACCCGGCGCAGCTGGCGCGTTTCGAGCAGATCCGCATCGCCGGTGCGCTGCGCATGGGGCTGATCGCGACTGCCGAGGAGGCTGCGACCCGTCAGCACACGCCGAAGATCGCCTTCGTCAGCCCGCCCAAGGATTACCGCACCTCCAGCGGCAAGCAGGTGCAGGCCGGCGAGATCGACCTGCTGGTGCGTGCGCTGTCGATGGGCAAGCTGCACCACGCCATGATGGGCACCTGTGCGGTGGCCATCGGCACGGCGGCGGCGGTGCCGGGGACCCTGGTCAACCTGGCCGCCGGTGGTGGTGAGCGTGAAGCGGTGCGCTTCGGCCATCCGTCCGGCACCTTGCGCGTCGGTGCCGAGGCCCGGCAGGTCGAGGGGCAGTGGGCGGTGACCAAGGCGGTGATGAGCCGCAGCGCGCGCATCCTGATGGAAGGCTGGGTACGGGTGCCGGGCGACAGCTTCTGAGTCGCTCAGTGCTGGCTGGTACCCAGCAACAGGCCGCCGGCGCCGACGAAGAAGGCGCCGGTGGTGCGGTTCAGGTTGCGCACGCCACGGGCACTGCGAATCAGGCGGCGGATTTGCAGGCCGAACAGTGCATAGAGCAGCGAAGCGGCGTACTCCGCCAGCAGATAGGTCGTGCCCAGGTAGAGAAACTGCTCGGCGGCAGGCTGATCGGGGCGGATGAACTGCGGGAAGATCGCCGCGAACAACAGGATGGCCTTGGGGTTGCTGATGCCGATGAGAAATTCCTGGCGCGTCGCCAGCCACAGGGTGCGCCTGGGTTGCGTCAGACCTTGCTGTTCGTCCAGGGCGAAGGCGCGGCTGCGCCAGGCGCTGACACCCAGGTAGAGCAGGTAGGCGGCGCCGACCCACTTGATCGCGGTGAACAGCTGTTCGGAGGCCATCAGCATGGCGCCGAGGCCGACCGCCGAAATGAGCAGGAAGAAAGCGAATGCGATGACCCGCCCGGTGGTCGCCACTACGGCGGTCGTCACACCATGGCGGATACCGTTGTTCATCGCGCAGAAGTTGTTGGGCCCCGGGGTGATGGCGATCAGCAGGGCGATCGGGGCGAACAGCACGGCATCGTTGAGCGTCATGGCGGGCTCGCGGCAGGTTATTTGAGACGGCGTTCCACGCCTTTTTCCACCAGGATCTTGGCGGAAATCTCTTCCACGGAGAAGTGCGTGGAGTTGATGAAGGCGATGTTCTCGCGGCGGAACAGGCTCTCCACCTCGCGCACCTCGAACTCGCACTGCGCATAGCTGGCGTAGCGGCTGTTGGGTTTGCGCTCGTGGCGGATGGCGGTGAGGCGATCCGGGTCGATGGTCAGGCCGAACAGCTTGTCGCGGTATTTCTTCAGCGACTCGGGCAGTTGCAGGCGCTCCATGTCGTCTTCCGTCAGCGGATAGTTGGCCGCGCGGATGCCGTACTGCATGGCCATGTACAGGCAGGTGGGCGTTTTGCCGCAGCGTGATACGCCGACCAGAATCAGGTCGGCCTTGTCGTAATAGTGGGTGCGGGCGCCATCGTCGTTGTCCAGGGCGAAGTTCACCGCCTCGATGCGCTCCATGTAGTTGGAGTTCTGGCCGATGGAGTGCGACTTGCCGACGGAGTAGGAGGAGTGCGAACTCAACTCCTGCTCCAGCGGCGAGAGAAAGGTGGAGAAGATGTCGATCATGAAACCATTCGCGGTATCGAGGATCGCACGAATGTCACGGTTGACGATGGTGTCGAAGATGATCGGGCGCATGCCGTCTCTTTCGGCAGCGGCATCGATTTGTTGTACCATGGCGCGCGCTTTTTCGACGCTGTCGATATAAGGGCGGGTCAGTTTGGTGAACTGAATGTTCTCGAACTGCGCGAGCAGGCTCTGGCCCAGGGTTTCGGCCGTGATGCCGGTGCCGTCGGAGATGAAGAAAGCGGTTCGTTTCATTTGCGCCAAAGGCCTTAAGCTGAGTTCGATTCTTGGCTATGATAGGCCGCGTTTTTCGCCGGCCCCATGGGGTCTGGCATTGTTACTTATTCAAGGGCAAGGCCACAATCTTGCGGCAACCTGTCGCCGGAGCGTCCAGCCCCCCGAGAATTTGCGTGAAGGCTGCCAGCTGGAGCCCTGCAGGGCCGAAGTGCAGCAGGCTTCACGCGAGTTCTGAGCTTTTCCAACATTCTAGTGGAGAGATCACCTTGGTAGAGTACGTAGTTTCCCTCGATAAGCTCGGCGTCCACGATGTAGAGCATGTGGGGGGCAAAAACGCATCCCTCGGCGAGATGATCAGTAATCTGGCGGGTGCCGGCGTCTCGGTTCCCGGTGGTTTCGCCACGACCGCCCAGGCCTATCGTGATTTCCTCGAGCAGAGCGGCCTGAACGAGCGCATCCACGCCGCACTGGATGCGCTGGACGTCGATGACGTCAACGCCCTGGCCAAGACCGGCGCAGAAATCCGCCAATGGGTGATGGACGCCGAATTCCCGGCCCGTCTCGATGCCGAGATCCGCGAAGCCTTCGCCGCCATGAGCGCCGGCAACGACAACATGGCGGTCGCCGTGCGTTCCTCCGCTACCGCCGAAGACCTGCCGGACGCGTCCTTCGCCGGCCAGCAGGAGACCTTCCTCAACATCCGTGGCGTGGACAACGTGATCCGCGCCGCCAAGGAGGTGTTCGCCTCCCTGTTCAACGACCGCGCCATCGCCTACCGCGTGCACCAGGGCTTCGACCACAAGCTGGTCGCCCTGTCCGCCGGCGTGCAGCGCATGGTGCGTTCGGAAACCGGCACCGCCGGCGTGATGTTCACCCTCGATACCGAGTCCGGCTTCCGTGACGTGGTGTTCATCACCGGCGCCTACGGCCTCGGCGAGACCGTGGTCCAGGGTGCGGTCAACCCGGACGAGTTCTACGTGCACAAGCCGACCCTGGAAGCCGGTCGCCCGGCGATCCTGCGTCGCAACCTGGGCAGCAAGGCGATCAAGATGGTCTATGGCGACGAAGCCAAGGCCGGCCGCTCGGTCAAGACCGTGGAAGTCGACCGCGCCGAGCGCGCCCGTTTCTGCATCAGCGATGCCGAGGTCAGCGAGCTGGCCAAGCAGGCCCTGATCATCGAGAAGCACTACGGCCGCCCGATGGACATCGAGTGGGCCAAGGACGGTGACGACGGCAAGCTGTACATCGTGCAGGCCCGTCCGGAAACCGTGAAGAGCCGTTCCAGCGCCACCGTGATGGAGCGCTACCTGCTGAAAGAGAAGGGCACCGTGCTGGTGGAAGGTCGCGCCATCGGTCAGCGCATCGGCGCCGGCAAGGTCCGCGTGATCCACGACGTCTCCGAGATGGACAAGGTCCAGCCGGGCGACGTGCTGGTCTCCGACATGACCGACCCGGACTGGGAGCCGGTGATGAAGCGCGCCAGCGCCATCGTCACCAACCGTGGCGGGCGTACCTGCCACGCGGCGATCATCGCCCGTGAACTGGGCATTCCGGCCGTGGTTGGCTGCGGCAACGCGACCAGCGTGCTGAAGGACGGCCAGGGCGTCACCGTTTCCTGCGCCGAAGGCGACACCGGTTTCATCTTCGAAGGCGAACTGGGCTTCGACATTCGCAAGAACTCGGTCGACGCCATGCCGGACCTGCCGTTCAAGATCATGATGAACGTCGGTAACCCGGACCGCGCCTTCGACTTCGCCCAACTGCCCAACGAGGGCGTGGGCCTGGCCCGCCTGGAATTCATCATCAACCGCATGATCGGCGTGCACCCGAAAGCGCTGCTGAACTTCGCCGGCCTGCCGCCGGAGATCAAGGACAGCGTCGAGAAGCGCATCGCCGGCTACGGTGACCCGGTCGACTTCTACGTCGAGAAACTGGTCGAGGGCATCAGCACCCTGGCCGCCGCGTTCTGGCCGAAGAAGGTCATCGTGCGCCTGTCGGACTTCAAGTCCAACGAATACGCCAACCTGATCGGCGGCAAGCTGTACGAGCCGGAAGAAGAGAACCCGATGCTCGGCTTCCGTGGTGCCTCGCGCTACATCAGCGAGTCGTTCCGCGACTGCTTCGAGCTGGAGTGCCGCGCACTGAAGAAAGTGCGCAACGAGATGGGCCTGACCAACGTCGAGATCATGGTGCCGTTCGTGCGTACCCTCGGCGAAGCCAGCCAGGTGGTCGAGCTGCTGGCCAGCAATGGTCTGTCCCGTGGTCAGGATGGCCTGAAGGTCATCATGATGTGCGAGCTGCCGTCCAACGCCCTGCTGGCCGATGAGTTCCTGGAGTTCTTCGATGGTTTCTCCATCGGTTCCAACGACCTCACCCAGCTGACCCTGGGCCTGGATCGCGACTCCGGCATCGTCGCGCACCTGTTCGATGAACGTAACCCGGCGGTGAAGAAGCTGCTGGCCAACGCCATTGCCGCCTGTAACAAGGCGGGCAAGTACATCGGCATCTGCGGTCAGGGCCCGTCGGACCACCCGGACCTGGCGCGCTGGCTGATGGAGCAGGGCATCGAGAGCGTGTCGCTGAACCCGGATTCGGTACTCGACACCTGGTTCTTCCTGGCCGAGTCCCAACCGGCCTAAGCCTCGCGATCGACCGAAGAAGGGCGGGTTGATCCCGCCCTTTTTTTGCTTATCAGGCCGTCGAAAGCGATCGTGCAGACGCTCCCGACGGTTTTCGTTGCCTGCCATCCGAGCAGGCAGCCCCCTGGTCCGTCGCTGACGGCGGCATGAATTGCTTTCGGCAGTTCTTTCGCATGCCGTTCAGCGCCATTGTGGTCTCCTTGGTCCATGCAGAGCAGTAGTGAGCTTTTCCCGGTATCTCTGATCAGCGCCGAGTTGCGTGGCGACCTCAGTGAGGACATCTACCTTCTCAAGCCCAACAACAGCCCGGACCCGAGTGTCGAGCTGGCGCTCACGCGTCTCGGGCCGGCCCGCCACGAGGATGGCCGTGGGGTGCCCGTGGTGCTGCTGCATGGCAGCTTCTCCAATCGACGCTTCTGGTACTCGCCCAAGGGCATTGGCCTGGGCGCGCACCTGGCGCGGGCCGGTTTCGATGTGTGGATCGCCGAAATGCGCGGTCATGGCCTGTCGCCGCGCAACGAGTGCTACCGCAGCAACAGCGTGGCCCAGTACGTACGTTACGACCTGCCGGCCATCGCCGACTTCATCTTCGAGCAGAGTGGCCAGGTGCCGCACTGGATCGGTCACTCGCTGGGCGGGGTGATCCTGGCCGCCGCGCTTGGCGGTGGCTATCTCGACGAGACACGGGCGTGCTCGGCGGCACTGTTCGGCAGTCAGATCAGCCGCATCTACTGGCCGCTGAAGATCCCGCCGCTGGAGTGGGGCAGCCGCCTGTTGTTGCGTGCCTTTCCCTACCTGTCCGGGCGGCGTCTCAAGCGCGGTCCCGAGGACGAGCCCGTCGGGCTGGCATTGGAAACCCTGCGCTGGTTGCGCCTGTTCGGGCGTTTCGCCGACGACGAGCGGGACTGGTGGGCCGGGCTTGCCGAGGTGCGCCTGCCGCTGCTCGCGGTCAGCGCGGCCGGCGACCATCAGGACCCGGCCTGGGCCTGTCGCAAGCTGCTCGAGCAGTGCTCGGCGGCGGACTCGGAGTTTCTCCTGCTGGCCAAGACGGCTGGCTTCTCCAGCGATTTCGGCCATATCGAGATGCTGGTCAGCAAGGAGGCGCAGCGCGAGGTATGGCCGCTCGCCGAATACTGGTTGCAGCACCTGCGATTGCCCGATGGCTTCGCCGAGCGAGGCGCCAGCCAGGACGCTTGAGGGGTTGCGGGCGTTTCTTCATGGCGCGCTTGACGCTAATATGTGACGCATCAGGCGCAGCCGGTCATTTTCAGGATTTGTTGCCAGTCACTCGTTCGCCTGGCGCAGCCGCATTGCGCTGAATTGTCCCGGCGAGCGCGGGTCAATGAAGGTGACCCCGGCGCCAGCCGCCCTTGCTTATCCAATGTCGAAAGGAGTTCTGTCATGCACTACGTCACCCCCGATCTGTGCGATGCGTACCCGGAGCTGGTTCAGGTGGTCGAGCCGATGTTCGCCAACTATGGCGGCCGCGATTCCTTCGGTGGCCAGATCGTCACGATCAAGTGCCACGAAGACAACTCCCTGGTGAAGGAGCAGGTCGACCTGCCTGGTCAGGGCAAGGTACTGGTGGTGGACGGTGGCGGGTCCCTGCGCCGTGCGCTGCTCGGCGACATGCTCGCCGAGAAGGCGGCCAAGAACGGCTGGGAAGGTATCGTGGTGTATGGCTGCATCCGTGACGTCGACGTGATCGCGCAGACCGATCTCGGCGTGCAGGCGCTGGCCAGCCACCCGATGAAGACCGACAAGCGCGGTATCGGCGACCTCAACGTGGCAGTGACCTTCGGTGGCGTCACCTTCAAGCCGGGTGAGTACCTGTACGCCGACAACAACGGCGTCATCGTGTCCCCGCAAGCGCTGAACATGCCGGAGTGAGTGCGATGCCGGGGCCGAATGCCGCGCTGCTGCATGCCTTCGTGCTCGACGGGCAGGGCGGTGCGCGCAGCATCGAGCGCAGCCAGCTGGACAGCCTGCAACTGGCCGAACAGGAAAGCCTCTGGCTGCACTGGGATCGTAGCCAGGAGCAGGCGCAGCGCTGGCTGCGCGAGAGCAGCGGGTTGGACGAATTCAGCTGCGACCTGCTGCTGGAGGAGAACACCAGGCCGCGCCTGCTGCCCTTGCCGGACCATGAACTGCTGGTGTTTCTGCGGGGGATCAACCGCAACCCAGGGGCCGAGCCGGAGGACATGGTCTCGGTGCGCATCTTCGCCGATGCCAGGCGCATCATCTCCCTGCGTCTGCGCCCGCTGCTGGCGACCGATGCGCTGATCGCCGATCTGCAGGCCGGCAAGGGCCCCAGAACCTCCTCCGAGCTGCTGCTGGAGCTGGCACGTCACCTGACCAGTCGCGTCGACGATCTGGTGACCGAGCTGAGCGAGCAACTCGATGACGAGGAAGACCGTCTCGACGAAGATGAATGCTACCGCCCGGATCACGGCCTGATGCTGCAGGTGCGCCGACGCGCTGCCAGCCTGCGCCGGTTCCTGGCGCCGCAGCGTGACCTGTATGCGCAGCTGGCACGCAACAAGCAGCCGTGGTTCGTCGAGGACGACGATGACTACTGGAACGAGCTCAACAACAGGCTGACGCGTTACCTGGAGGAACTGGAGCTGATCCGTGAGCGGGTCGGCCTGGTGCTCGAGGCGGAAAGCAGCCGGCTTGGCGAGCGCATGAATCGGATCATGTACCGCTTCACGGTGATTACCGGCCTGTTCCTGCCGCTGAGCTTCCTGACCGGGCTGCTGGGCATCAACGTCGGCGGCATTCCGGGGGCT
Source organism: Pseudomonas sp. BMW13 (assembly GCF_013357275.1). Lineage (NCBI taxonomy): Bacteria > Pseudomonadati > Pseudomonadota > Gammaproteobacteria > Pseudomonadales > Pseudomonadaceae > Pseudomonas > Pseudomonas sp. BMW13. The sequence continues at coordinate 254,913 of NZ_SUKD01000022.1, forward strand.
GACAATCCCACCGGTTTCTTCGTCGCCTGCGGCCTGATGCTGCTGCTGGCGGTGGGGCAGTTGTTGCTTTTCCGCCGTTGGCGCTGGCTGTGATGTGTGACTCATTGCCCTGCCATGACGTCTAGCCGTGACATCCCGTGAGGTGCGCATGCACGATCCATTTGAAGAATCTCTACGCGATTTGCTCAAGTCCTCGCCGTCCAGCCATGACGACGATGCCTGTCTGCACCGGGTTCTCAAGACCGCCAACCGGCAAGTCGGTGCGGGCGATCTGTTCAGCCTGATGGGGCACTGGGCACAGGCCTTGATGATCGCCCTGAACAACGGTTCGGCGCATGTGGCGCCGGTTTCGCGCCGTACCCAATCCTCTGCTGCTGCTGATAAGGCTGATTGAAATGGAACTCGACCCCTGGACCCAAAGCCTGATTTCCGCGATGACCGCACTCTGGACCAAGGTTGCCGGCTTCATTCCCAACCTGTTCGTTGCGCTGGTGCTGGTGCTGCTCGGCTTCGTCGTCGCCAAGCTGCTCGATACCCTGCTGTCCAAGCTGCTGGGCAAGGTCGGCCTTGATCGCCTGATGACCGGCACCGGCCTGACCAAGATGCTGGCCCGCGTGGGCATTCATGCCTCGGTGTCGACCCTGATCGGCAAGATCGTCTACTGGTTCGTGCTGCTGATCTTCCTGGTCTCGGCTGCGGAGTCCCTCGGCCTGCAACGCGTGTCCGCCACGCTCGACGTGCTGGCGCTGTACCTGCCCAAGGTGTTCGGTGCCGCACTGGTGCTGCTCGCCGGCGTGCTGCTGGCGCAACTGGTCAGTAGCCTGGTGCGTGGCGCCGCAGAAGGCGTGGGTCTGGAGTATGCGCACGGTCTTGGCCGCGTGGCCCAGGGCCTGGTGATCATCATCAGCATTTCCGTGGCCATCGGTCAGCTGGAAGTCAAGACAGACTTGCTCAACAACGTCATCGCCATCGTCCTGATTTCCGTCGGGCTGGCGGTTGCACTGGCCCTGGGCTTGGGCAGTCGGGATATCGCCAGCCAGATCCTGGCAGGCATTTATGTGCGCGAGTTGTACCAGGTCGGGCAACAAGTGCAGGTGGGTGATGTCGAAGGACAGATCGAAGAGATCGGCACGGTGAAAACCACCTTGCTCACCGACAGCGGTGAGCTGGTATCCGTCGCGAATCGAGTGATGCTCGAGCAACGCGTGAACAGTCGCTGACGCCAATCTGTTATTTTATGTAGCTGCCCGGCAAGGTGTGACCTGTCGGGCACTTTTCGTCCTGACCGTCGGCCCGACCCGTTTTGAACAAAGTTCAGCCACTGCCCAAGCGCTACGACCCCCGCGAGCTCACCGATGAAGAGCTGGTGACGCGCGCCCATGACGAGCTGTTTCACATCACGCGTGCTTACGAAGAGCTGATGCGTCGCTACCAGCGCACGTTATTCAATGTGTGCGCACGTTATTTAGGGAACGAAAGGGACGCTGATGATGTCTGTCAGGAAGTCATGCTTAAAGTGCTCTATGGCCTGAAGAACTTCGAAGGCAAGTCCAAGTTCAAGACCTGGCTGTACAGCATTACCTACAACGAGTGCATTACGCAGTATCGAAAAGAGCGGCGTAAGCGTCGATTGATTGACGCCTTAAGTTTGGACCCACTTGAAGAAGCGTCCGACGAAAAGACTCCCAAGGTCGAGGAGCGAGGCGGTCTGGACCGCTGGCTGGTCCATGTCAATCCGATCGACCGAGAGATTCTCGTGTTGCGTTTTGTTGCAGAACTCGAGTTTCAAGAGATTGCAGACATCATGCACATGGGCTTGAGCGCGACGAAGATGCGCTACAAGCGAGCATTGGATCGGTTGCGGGATAAATTTTCGGAAACTTCCGAAACTTAGTTCAGCTTTCCGACCACTAAGGGGATGGCGAGACCTGATAAAATCGCCGCCAAGTTGCCGACTGATTTACCTGGCAACTGACTAACCACCAAGATGGGGATTTAACGGATGAAAGTAAAAAACACCTTGGGCGTTGTGATTGGCTCTATCGTTGCCGCAACTTCCTTCGGCGCGCTGGCGCAAGGCCAAGGCGCTGTCGAGGTGGAGGGTTTCGTCAATCGCTACTTCGCCGACTCTCAGCGTGATTTCGCTCACGACGAAGGCAACCTGTTCGGCGGCAGCATCGGCTACTACCTGACCGACGACGTCGAGCTGGCACTGTCCTATGGCGAGTACCACGACCTGCGTGGCGAAGGTTCTGCCGGTAGCAAGAACATCAAGGGCAACCTGACCGACCTGAAGGCCATCTACCACTTCGGCCAGCCGACTGCCGGTCTGCGTCCGTACGTGTCTGCCGGTTTCGGCCATCAGAGCATCGGCGACGCCAACGGCAGTGGTCGTAACCACTCCACCCTGGCTATCGCAGGCGCTGGCGCCAAGTACTACTTCACCGAGATGTTCTATGCCCGCGCTGGCGTGGACGCTCTGTACAACATCGACCAGGGCGACACCGAGTGGCAAGCCGGCGTCGGTGTGGGTCTGAACTTCGGTGGTGGCAGCAAGCCGGCTCCGGCTCCGGTCGTCGCCGCTGTCGAGCCGACTCCCGAGCCTGCTCCGGAACCGGCCATGGAAACCGTTCGTGTCGAGCTGGACGTCAAGTTCGACTTCGACAAGGACCGCGTGAAAGAAGAAAGCTACGGTGACATCAAGAACCTGGCTGACTTCATGAACCAGTACCCGCAGACCACCACCACCGTTGAAGGTCACACCGACTCCGTCGGTAGCGATGCTTACAACCAGGGTCTGTCCGAGCGTCGTGCCAACGCCGTGCGTAACGTGCTGGTCAACCAGTACGGTGTGGACGGTGAGCGCGTGAACGCTGTTGGCTACGGCGAGACTCGCCCGGTTGCCGACAACGCCAGCGACTCCGGCCGCGCCATCAACCGTCGCGTTGAAGCCGAAGTGGAAGCCCAGATCAAGCAGTAATGCATCTGGCGCTCTGAGAAAACCCGGCTTCGGCCGGGTTTTTCTTTTTCTGCGCGCTCATCCGTGCGCCAGCTGCGCAAGATCCAGCGTGGCGCGTTGTTGCACGACCTCGCCGATGACCAGGATCGCCGGGCTCTTCAGGGCGAAGGCTGCCGCATCGTCGAGCATGCTGGTGAGGCGGCTGCGGCATTCGCGCTGCTGTGGCAACGAGGCGCTCTCGATCATCGCCACCGGTATCTCGCCCGGCATGCCGCCGGCGAGCAGTCCCGTGCGGATGTCCGCCAGTTTCGCCACGCCCATGTAGATCACCAGCGTCGTGCCGCTCTGCGCCAGCGCGGCCCAGTTCAATGCGCTGTCGTCCTGGGTGTGGGCGGTCAGCAGGGTCACGCCACGGGCCGTGCCACGCAGGGTCAGGGGGATGCCGCAGCTGGTTGCGCCTGCCAGGCCGGCGGTGATGCCGTTGACGATCTCCACCTCGATGCCTCGTGCGGCCAGCCAGTCCGCTTCTTCGCTGCCGCGGCCGAAGATGCACGGATCGCCACCTTTCAGGCGTACCACGCATTTGCCCTGGCGGGCGTAGCGCAGCATCAGGCGATGAATGAAGGCCTGTGGCGTGGAGCGGCATCCGCCACGCTTGCCCACCGGGATGATGCGCGCTGTGTGGCTGTGTTCGAGCACGGCCGGGTTGACCAGATCGTCGATCAGGACGATCTCGGCCTGCCGCAGTGCCTTGACCGCCTTGAGGGTGAGCAGCTCCGGGTCACCGGGGCCTGCGCCTACCAGCCAGACTTTTGCACTCATGTCAGGTTCCTCACAGGGTTTGCGCGACTGGCCGGGTGGCCAGCAGGCGCTTGATTTCGGGGACGCAGGAGCCGCAGCTGGTGCCGCAACCGAGCGTCTGCTTCAGGTCGGCCAGGTCGAGACCCTTGGCAATGCCGGCGCGGACCTTGGCCTCGCTGACGTTCAGGCAATTGCACAGGACCTTGCTGGGCGCTGCGCCGACGTTGCCGGGTGGCGCCGACAGGGGGGCGAGCAGCCAGCGCTGCTGGTCGCCTGTGAGTCGTCCGTCCTGCCACACGCTGCGTAGCCACTGGCCGGCGAGGGTTTCGCCGGCCAGTCGGAAACCGCTGATTCGGCCTTCGTCCAGGCGTACGCGCTTGCTGATGGATCGGCTCGGATCGTCATAGGCCAGGATCGGTCCGCTGCTGAGCTGCAGCAGCTGATCGATCCGCTCGAGCAGCTCCGAGGCAGGAGGCTCGGCACTGGCTGCACGGATCAGCAGTGCCGGTCGTTTGCGGCCGGTCGGTACCAGGCTGGCGTAGGCGAACGCTTCGAACAGCGGGCGCAGGGCCTGCAAGCGGCTCTGCACCTCGCCCTCGACCAGCGCGACGAGGCGCCAGGGCAGCTCGGCCTTGCTGACTTCGACGCTGGCATGCTTGAGCTCGGGCTGCCTGGACAGCGGGTCGACGGCGGGCAGGGTCAGTGCGTTGCTCCCCAGTCCCTTGAGAAAGCGCTTGCCCCAGTGCATGGGCAGCCAGGCCTGGCCAGGTCGCAGGGCATCGTCTGCCTGCACCGGCAGGATCAGGCTGCCGCGGCGGCTGCTCAGTGTGATCAGGTCGCCGTCCTGAAGCTGGCGGCGCTGCAGATCCTCGGGGTGCAGGCTGAGTGTCGCGGCTTCGACATGGCCGAACAGGCGGGAGGCCGTGCTGGTGCGGCTCATGCCGTGCCACTGGTCGCGCAGGCGCCCGCTATTGAGGATCAGCGGGTAGTCGGGGGTGCAGGGCTCCTGGGGCGTCAGGTAGGGATCGGCATGGAAGCGGGCGCGGCCGGAGTCGTGCGGGAAGCGGCCATCCGTGTAGAGGCGCGTGGTGCCTTGATCAGCGCCGGGCGGAAATGGCCACTGCTGCGGGCCCAGTTCGTCCAGGCGTGCGTAGCTCAGCCCGGACAGGTCGAGGTCGCGCCCTCGGGTCAGTGATTTGTATTCCTCGAACAAGGCCTCGGCGCTGCTAAAATCGAACAGGCTGGGGCGTTCGGGGTGCAGGCGCTTCTCCAGGCGGCGGGCGAAGTCGCAGGTGATCGACCAGTCGGCGCGAGCCTGGCCCGGGGCCGGCACGGCAGGGCGTACATGGCTGACGCGGCGCTCGGAATTGGTCACCGTGCCTTCCTTCTCGCCCCAGCTGGCGGCGGGCAGCAGCAGGTCGGCATGCTCGCAGGTCTCGGTGTGGCGAAAGGCTTCCTGGACCACCACGAACGGGCAGCCGGCCAGGGCCTCGTGCACCCTGCGCTGGTTGGGCAGCGACTGGGCCGGGTTGGTGCAGGCGATCCACAGCGCCTTGATGCGCCCGGCGTGCAACGCATCGAACAGCTCGATGGCAGGCAGGCCCGCAGTGCTCGGCAGCTGTTCGATGCCCCAGTAGGCGGCCACTTCGGCGCGGTGCTCGGGGTTGGCCGCATCGCGGTGTCCCGGCAGCAGGTTGCTCAGGCTACCGGTCTCACGGCCGCCCATGGCATTCGGCTGGCCGGTGAGGGAGAAGGGCCCGGCACCGGCCTTGCCGATCTGCCCGGTGGCCAGGTGCAGGTTGATCAGTGCGCTGTTCTTGGCGCTGCCGGCGCTGGACTGGTTCAGCCCCATGCACCACAGCGAGAGGAAGCTCGGCGACTGGCCGATCCAGCGCGCGCAGGTGAGCAGGTCGTCGCGGCTGATCTGGCAGAGCTCCGAGACCCTGGCCGGCGGATAGTCGTGTACATGTCGCTCCAGGGCGGCGAAGCCCTCGGTATGCGCGTCGATGAAGTGCCGATCGATCCAGCCTTCCTGCAGCAGCACATGGAGGATGCCGTGAAACAGCGCGACGTCGCTGCCTGGCTGCAGCGCCAGGTGCAGGTCGGCCAGCTCGCAGGTCTCGGTACGCCGGGGGTCGACGACGATGATCTTCATCTGCGGGCGTCTGGCCTTGGCTTCCTCCAGGCGACGGAACAGCACGGGATGGGCGTAGGCCATGTTGGAGCCGGCGATCAGCAGGCAGTCGCTCTGCTCGATGTCGCTGTAGGAGCAGGGCGGTGCATCGCTGCCGAGGCTGCGCTTGTAGCCGACGACGGCAGAACTCATGCACAGGCGCGAGTTGGAGTCGATGTTGTGGGTGCCGACCACGGCGCGGGCCAGCTTGTTGAAGGCGTAGTAGTCCTCGGTGAGCAGCTGCCCGGATATGTAGAACGCGACGCTGTCGGGGCCGTGCTGGCGGATGGTCTCGGCGAATACCGTGGCGGCATGATCCAGCGCGCTGTCCCAGTCCGTGCGCGAGCGTGCCAGGCTCTTGCCCAGGCGCAGCTCGGGGTAGAGTGCGCGGGCATCGAGGTCGCCGGTCAGGTGCAGGGTCGAACCCTTGCTACACAGTCGACCGTAGTTGGCAGGATGCTCCGGATCACCGCTGACGCCGAGAATCCGTGCGCCGTCGTGTTCGATCAGTACCCCGCAGCCGACGCCGCAGTAGCAGCAGGTGGAGGCGGTGACGTGATGGCTGGTCATTGCTGACACTCCTTGCGGGCGGCCGCCGGGCCGCTCAGGCGCATTGCCTGGTGGGCTCATGGGGCTGGCTGTGGGCGGACTGGCTGCGTGTCGCGAGTTCACCGAACATCAGTGCGTCGCGGAGCTCGCCGATGTGGCGTTTCTCGTGGATCAGCCGCAGATACCAGGCGCTATCGGCGGTGTCGCCGTACAGGCAGGCACCGACCAGCAGGTCATCCTCGATCACCAGTTTCTTGTAGATACCGTTGAGCGGGTCGCGGAGCGTGATGCTCTCGGTGCCGGGCGCGCCCATGAAGTCGCCGGCCGAGAACAGCTCGATGCCGGTGACCTTGAGTCGGGTGGCTGTCACGGAGCCCGGGTAGCGCGCGAAACCCAGCTGTGCCAGGTGATTGGCGCAGACCCTGGCCTGTTCGTAGAGCGGTGCCACCAGGCCATAGGCGACGCCGCGATGAGCCGCGCATTCACCGATGGCGTAGATGCGCGGGTCGTAGGTCTGCAGCGTGTCGTCGACGACGATGCCGCGATTGCAGGCAAGGCCGGCGCTCTGCGCCAGTTCGATGTTGGGGCGGATACCGGCAGCCATCACCACCAGGTCGGCGGGGATTTCCTGACCATCCGCGAGCTTCACGGCGCGCACGCGGCCGGCGCCGTTGTCCAGCAGCTCGGCGGTCTGCCTGCCCAGCAGCAGATTCAGCCCTCGCGCCTGCAGCGACGTCTGCAGCAGCGCTGCGGCGCTTCGATCCAGCTGACGATCCAGCAGCCATTCGCCGATGTGCACCACGCTCGTTTGCATGCCGCGTAGCTTGAGGCCATTGGCGGCCTCGAGGCCGAGCAGGCCGCCACCGATGACCACGGCATGTCGATGGGTCCTGGCGGTGTCCATCATCATGCGTGCATCGGCCATGTCGCGGTAACCGATGACCCCTTCGAGCCGGTTGCCGGGGATCGGCAGGATGAACGGGCTGGAGCCGGTGGCGATCAGCAGGCGGTCGTAGGGCGCCTGGCTGCCGTCATCGGCCACTACCCGGCGTGCCTGGCGATCGATCTTCACCACTTTGCGCCCCAGTTGCAGGCGGACGCCGTTCTTCGCATACCAGTCGAGGTCATTGAGAATGATGTCCTCGAAGCCCTGCTCGCCCGCCAGCACCGGCGACAGCAGGATGCGGTTGTAGTTGGGCCGAGGTTCGGCACCGAACACGGTGATGTCATACAGCCCCGGCGCCAGCTTGAGCAGCTCCTCGAGGGTGCGTACACCTGCCATGCCGTTGCCGATCATCACCAGCTTGAGTCTTTCCACGCCGCTTCTCCCGAATGCGCCATCACGTAACGCTGGCTGCCCATCGGGCGTGCCAGGGTAAGCAACTTGCCGGGAGCGGTTTGCCGCTCGCCGGGCTTGGAAGGTCGCCGCCAGGAATGACAGGCAACAAAAAAGGCGTCCCGCTAGTTACCTAGCGAGGACGCCTTTGTCCAAGTCCCGAGTCTCCGGGAAGTGCGGCGCTCTTCGTTGAGCGTCGCGCTTTGATCAAGTTGTGCCTTCAGTAATGCAGCGCTTGTGCCAAGTCGCCCGAGCCGCTGCTGTCGGGCGTTTCAGGGCAGGGTGGTGGCCCGCCTCGTGGCGCGGGTGCACTGTTTCAACGCCGGATGCGCTGATCTGGTGCGCGGCGCCGTAGGCTTCAGCGAATGGAATCGACCTGGCGCGCCGGGCTTGCCAGTGCTGCGACGGCCCCGGAGAACGCACTCGCCGATGCCGAGGTGGCGTGCGTAGGCAGGGGCAGTGCGAGCAGGGACCAGGCCGAGAGGCTGGCGATCAGAGCCGTGCGTTGAGCGCGCTTGCGTATGGCTGGCATTGCGGTTCCTCCCAAGGTCAGCCTGGCATGCTGCCGATTCGTCGATGAACCTGGCATGACAGGCTGTTTATCGTTATGCCCTAAGGCGTAGCAGAGGATTCAGCAACTGTCACGCCAACAGGTCAGTTATCCGACCACGCGATTGACCTTGGGGAACTTGGCGCCGAATTCCTGCGGCATCTGCACGACCTTCGACTGACGGTAATCGAAGAACACGAAGCCGGACTTGGCCATGGCCACCAGCGTGCCGTCGGCAGGGCGGGTGATGCGAAAGGTGATATCGCCGCCGTACTTGTTGAAGTCCATGACGCCCACTTCGAACAGCAACTGGTCGCGTGCATGCGCCTCGGCGCGGTAGGTCGTCGCCAGGTCGGTGACGATGATGCCCACGCCATTGCCGTCGCTCTCGCGGATGCCGAATTCGAACAGGAAGCGTGCACGGGCCTCGGAAATCATCGAGATCATCGAGTCGTTGCCCAGGTGGTTGGCGCCGTTGATGTCGGTAACGCGAACGGTGAGATGGGTGCTGTAGCAGTACTGGTCTTCGGGAAAATCGAGGGTCAGGCGCGCCATGATCGTGTCACTGTCGGGGAAAGTGGCGATTGTAAGCGCCTGGCCAGCTCATCGGTGCAAGCTGTTGAGGTGGTAGAAGGTCACACGACCGCCTTCGCTGTCCGGCCCCGAGTTGTCCTGGATATAGGCGCCTGCCTTGAAGTAGAGGTACTGGGTGTCCCAACTGCTGCTCAACTGGCGGTAGTAGGAGCCAGCATCGCCGTCCGTGCTGGACACGCTGATGCCGATGCGCCCGCTGGGGGTGACGCGCAGGTCGTAGCCAAAGCGCTCGCCCAGCTGCACGTTCTCGGCCAGCAGGATGTTCTTCACTTCACTGTCGCCCGGCCGGGCGCGCAGCAGCAGTTCGATGCGGCCGACACCGCGAAGGTAGTGATACTGCAGCTTGAGCAGCGGATCGTTCTGGCTGCCGGGTACGTCCGTGCTGTGGATCTGCCCGATCACCACCTTGTTGCGACTCGGCACCTGGTCGACCTGCAGCACCGCGCTCAGGTAGCTGTCCGAACTGGCGTGCAGCCAGTTGTCGAGGCTGCCGTCACGCAGGGTCTCGCGCAGCTCGCTGCGCGGGTAGCGGGCATCGGCCGTGCGTGAGCCGGTCACCGGTACCCAGAAGGTCACGCTGCCGTCGGCGTTGCGCCGGAAGTAGCGGCTCTCGTAAGCATTGTTCAGGCGCTCGGTACTGATGGTGGTCGGCGTCGGGTGGGTGGGAATCGACAGGTTCCAGGTGGTGAGATCTAGCACGGGACTCTCTGCTCGTCGGTTGAAGGCACTTCTTCGTCCCCCTCACGGGCCAGAGGTTCAACCGCGCCGACCCTCGAGCCGGCGCGGCAGAGCCACGTCAGGCCGCAGGGCGCTGCTGACGCTGGTAGAGGAATTCCAGTACCGCGGCCCGGTAGGCGTGGTACTGGCTGTCGTGCGCCAGCGCCATGCGCTGCCGAGGCCGCTCGAGATCGACCTGGAGGATTTCACCGACGGTGGCCGCCGGGCCATTGCTCATCATCACGATACGGTCGGACAGCAGCACGGCTTCGTCCACGTCGTGGGTGATCATGATCACCGTGTTGCCCAGTTCGGCGTGAATCTCCATCAGCGAATCCTGCAGGTGCGCGCGGGTGAGGGCGTCGAGCGCTCCGAACGGCTCGTCCATCAGCAGCACCTTGGGTTGCATGGCCAGGGCGCGCGCGATGCCGATGCGCTGCTTCATGCCGCCGGATATCTCGCCGGGGCGTTTGTCGCGCGCGTGCGTCATGTGCACCAGGGCCAGGTTGTGTTCGATCCAGTCACGCATTTCCGCGCGCGTCTTCTGCCTGCGAAATACCTGGCGTACGGCCAGTTCGACGTTCTCGTAACAGGTCAGCCAGGGCAGCAGGCTATGGTTCTGGAACACCACGGCGCGTTCGGGGCCGGGTTCGTTGACTTCCCGGCCATCGAGGATGATGCCGCCGGCCGTGGCCTGATGAAGCCCGGCGACGATGTTCAACACGGTGGACTTGCCGCAACCGGAATGGCCGATCAGCGAGACGAACTCGCCTTTGGCGATCTTCAGATTGACGTTCTGCAGGGCGCGGAACAGGCCTTTATCGGTGGGGAAATCGATGCCGACATTGGTCAGTTCGAGGTGGGCGTGGCTCATGGCGGTTCTCCTGGGTCAGCGCAGTACGGCGTTCTTGTCCCAGCTGAACAGGCGCTGGAGCAGAAGCATCAGACGGTCGAGGGCAAAGCCGATCAGGCCGATGACGATCACCGCCACCATGATCCGCCCGAGTGAATTGGAGCTGCCGTTCTGGAACTCGTCCCAGATGAATTTGCCTAGCCCCGGGTTCTGCGCGAGCATCTCGGCGGCGATCAGCACCATCCAGCCAGTGGCGAGCGACAGGCGCAGACCGGTGAAGATCATCGGCAGCGCCGCCGGCAGAACGATGCGCCGCACATGGCTGAGCGGTGACAGGCGCAGCACCCTGCTGACGTTGTTGAGGTCCTTGTCGATGCCGGCCACGCCCACGGTGGTGTTGATCACCGTTGGCCACAGGCAGCACAGCGCCACGGTGAAGGCCGAGGTCAGGAACGACTTGGCGAACAGCGGATCGTCACTGACATACAAGGCGCTGACCAGCATGGTCACCAACGGCAGCCAGGCCAGTGGCGATACCGGCTTGAACACCTGGATCAGCGGGTTGAGCGCGCTGTACAGCGATTTGCTGAGGCCGCAGACGATGCCCAGGGGGATGGCCACCAGCGAGGCGATGACGAACCCGGCCGCCACGGTATAGAGACTGGTGAAGATCTGCTGGATGAAGGTCGGCTTGCCGGTGTAGGGGCGGATCTTCACCTCGGCGGCCGGATTGCTGGCCAGCAGCCTGGCGTTGCGCTCGTCCTGGCGCTGGTAGAACGCGGCCGCCTTATCCTGTTCGCGCTGATGGGCGGCGATCAGCCCGGAGAACTGCTCGCTGACCTGCAACGGGCCGGGAAACTGGCCCAGGCTGGTCTGGATGTGATTGGCCAGCCCCTGCCAGCACAGCAGGAACAGGGCGATGCCCAGTGCCGGCAGGATCAGGCTGCTGGCCAGGCGCTTGAGCAAGGCGCTGTGACGCGCTGTCTTGAGGGTCTGCTGAATCGGAGTGGCGACGTTCGGGTTGCTCATCGTCCTGTCCTCGGGTCGGTTGAGGCCGCGACCAGGCGCGGCCACTGGTGGCTTAGAGCGTGCGGTCGCCTTTCAGGCCGATGCTGAACTGCTGCAGGTAGGCGTTGGGCTGATGGCCGTCGTAGACCACGCCGTCGATGGTGTCGGCCAGCGGTTCACGAAAGCCATCCTCATCGGCCGGCGGGAAATCGCTGGCCTGCGCGTGGCCTTCGGCGACCAGCTCGGCAGCGGCCTGGCGATAGATCTCCGGGAGGAACACGCGCTTGGCCGTTTGCACGTACCAGTCGTCCGGCTTGGCGTCGGCAATCTGCCCCCAGCGGCGCATCTGCGTCAGGTACCAGATGGCGTCGGAGTAGTAGGGGTAGGTGGCGTGGTAGCGGAAGAACACGTTGAAGTCCGGAACCTCGCGCTTGTCGCCTTTCTCGAACTCGAAGGTGCCGGTCATCGAATTGGCGATGACCTTGGCATCGGCGCCGACGTACTCCGGACGCGAGAGAATCTCCACCGCCTCGGCGCGATTGGCGTTGTCGTCCGCATCCAGCCATTTGCCGGCGCGGATCAGCGCCTTGATCAGGCGCTTGTGAGTCTCCGGATTGGCTTGCGCCCAGCTGCGCGAGACGCCGAAGACCTTCTCCGACATGTTCCTGCGAATCGCGTAGTCGGCCACCACCGGCACGCCGATACCCTTGAACACGGCTGCCTGGTTCCAGGGCTCGCCGACGCTGTAACCGCTGATGGTGCCGGCTTCGAGTGTCGCCGGCATCTGCGGCGGTGGCGTCACCGAGAGCAGCGCCTGGGCATCGATCTGGCCGCTGATGTCGCCCTTGTTCGGGGCGTAGTAACCGGGGTTGATACCGCCAGCCGCGAGCCAGTAGCGCAACTCGTAATTGTGTGTCGACACCGGGAACACCATGCCCAGGTTGAAGGGCTTGCCGGCGGCAGCGTACTGCTCGATCACCGGCTTGAGCGCGTCGGCCTTGATCGGGTGCACGGGCTTGCCATCGGCCATTGGCACCTGTGGCTTCATCGCCTGCCAGACCTCGTTGGAAACCGTGATGGCATTGCCATTGAGGTCCATGGTGAAGGCCGTGACCACATCCGCCTTGGTGCCGAAGCCGATGGTGGCCCCCAGTGGCTGGCCGGAGAGCATGTGCGCGCCGTCCAGTTCACCGTCGATCACCCGGTCCAGCAACACCTTCCAGTTGGCCTGCGCCTCGAGCGTGACATACAGCCCTTCGTCCTCGAAGTAGCCCTTTTCATAGGCAATGGCCAGCGGCGCCATGTCGGTGAGCTTGATGAACCCCAGTTTCAGTTCGGCTTTCTCCGGTTCGGCGGCGTGCAGCAACGGCGCGCTCAGCAGACTCAGGGCAAGACCCAGCGAAGACAGGCGGCGGGGCGATAGGCGATGGAGCATGGCATTTCCTCGACTGACAGAAACGAAAAAAGACGTCGCAGACAACCTGCTGCCGATGGCAACGAGGAGTCTTTGACGTCTTTGTCGGTGTGCCCGAATCGCCGCCGTTGGCGATCTGGAGCGTGGTCAGGGTTTCCTTAGCAAGGCCTTTGCCAGCTTTCGTCGTGGCTGCCCCCGGATACGGATATATCCATATCTTTCAAGGACCTGGCTCTTCAGTGGCGGCTCCGTCAGGGTGCTCGATCCTGCTGCGGACTGCCCAAAGACTGTGCAGCAGGATGATCGCTGGCCGATTTCGGAGCGTGGCGCGCGCCTCAGTGACAGGACTGCTGTTGTTTCAACTCGACGAAGTCACGCAACCAGTGCAGCACCTCGACGGCCTCCCAGCGGGCGGGGTCGAAGAGCGCATAGGCAAGGCCCTGGTAACCGACCACATCGAGCTGACGGTGGTAGCCGGCACGCTGCAGCAGGGCCTCGATTTCGGCGAAGCAGGTATTGAAGTGCTGACGATTGAAGGGCGTGCGGTTCTCCGTGACGATGCCTTCGAGCAACAGCTCATCGACCATGTCGCGTACGCGTTCCAGCGGCATGCGGTTCACTCGGTGTTTCAGCTGTAGTACGTCCAGCATGGTGGCGCTCCTGTGCAGTCGATCGTTTACCTGCCCAATAGGGTAATCGAAAAATACTGTACAAATAAACAGTGTTGGGTGATAGTGGCCTCATTCCGGCGACGACAACCTGCTCACTCTGCGAAGCGAGCACCTTGCAAGGGGTATTGGCAATGCAACAGATGCTGATGACGATTGTGCTATTGGTCCTGCTAAGCGGATGCGCCCAACCTCAGGTCGAACGGCCCCAGGCCAATGGCGCTTACCTGGTCATAGAGGGCGAGCAGGCCTGGGCGGTGCTGGTGTCCAATGGCCGCCGGGTCGAAGAGGCGGGCAGGGTGCTGGATGTGGTCCGTCTGCCGAGCCCCCACTCCAATATCGCGGCCAGTTATGTCATCGAAACGCCCAACTGCGGCAAGCTGCAGTGGTTGACCGAGCGGCACGGCATGGCGGAAGGCGATACGACCTTGCTGCCCGCAGCGTTCAACGAGCAGTTGAGCAATCCTGACTGCGTGCTGGCGCAGGGTTTGAGCCGCGCCTGGACCGCACTGGATTACTCCAGCTGAGCAGGGCGCCTCGATCAGGGCACAAAAAAACGCCGCGACTATAGAAGTCGCGGCGTTTTCTTTTGCAGCATGAGTCCTTCGTGGGGACTACATCAGGTGTTGCTTGTCCATCTCGATGGCGGCATCGAGCGTTTCCAGCAAGGCCTTGCGCACCTTCAGCTTGGTGTTCTTGTGCGCGGTCATGTTGATCTTCTTCATCTGCTGGGCTGCGGCCTGAGCGGTAGCCAGCAGCTGCTCGCCGGGCACGACCTTGTCCAGGAAGCCGGCATCGACTGCACCTGCCGGGTCGAACATTTCGCCATTGATCACCGAGCGGTGGAATGCCGACTTGCGCAGGCGATCACGTGCCAGTTCGATGCCGACATGGTGCATGGTCATGCCGATCTGCACTTCGTTCAGGCCAATGTTGAACGGGCCCTCGACACCGATGCGGTAATCGGCAGACAGTAGGATGAACGCGCCTTTGGCCACAGCGTGGCCTGGGCAGGCGACGATGATCGGGTAGGGGTGAGCGAGCATGCGCCGCGCCAGCGTGGAACCTGCCGCCACCAGGTTGACGGCGTTCTGCGGGCCGGAGGTCATCACCTTCAGGTCGTAGCCGCCGGAGAGGATGCCTGGCTGGCCTGTGATGATGACGATGGCGCGATCCTGTTCCGCACGGTCGAGTGCGGCATTGAAGGCAGCGATCACGTCAGGGGAGATGGCGTTCACCTTGCCATTGCTCAGGGTCAGGGTGGCGATGCCATCTTCGAGTTGATAGCTGATCAGGTCGCTCATGGCAGTTTTCCTTGTTGGCGCCGCGGGGCTGAATGTGGGCAGAAGGTACTCAGCCGAACCGCTCTGGTAAAGCGCTGTGACTGACCGGCTGGTCAGTGTTTCTGCCTATCGCGGCGATGCCGAATGGCAATTGGTCGTGCATGGAGGCTGACATTTAAGGTAGGCCGCATATCCGAGGAGCGCCCATGAACAGCCTTTACTCCACCCTCTATCTGATTGCCGTGCTCGGCTTGCTGCTGGCAGCCGTCGTGCTCAGCGACAGCCTCTATCTGCGCAGCCCGTCCGGCGTCCTGATGCTGTTCGGCATTGGGCTGTTCCTATCCCTCGGTTTTCTGCTGTTTGGCCACATCCGTTTCGACGAAACACCCTCCGGCGAGCCCGAGGAAAACCGCTTGCGCTCTTAAGCGCATGAATCCTTTAAAAAAATTTGCCATTCGTAAAACATTCGACTACATTAGCGCACCTCGACGGGCTGCACGCCAAAACGTCGAGATCCGGTGAAGTGTCCGAGTGGTTGAAGGAGCACGCCTGGAAAGTGTGTATACGGGAAACCGTATCAAGAGTTCGAATCTCTTCTTCACCGCCACTTTCGCAAAGCCCCTGAGAGAGCAGTCTCTCAGGGGCTTTTGCTTTCTGTTTTCTGCTTTCAGATTTTTGCGTGATCCCGTCGCCAGGCCGCGCGCGGCTATCTTCCTTCGCGAATTAGCTTCCCTCTATCAGCCCGTGCCAAGTGCCATTGGCAATAGCCATGGTCACTATCGAGAGCACTGATTTCCGCTCGCCAGAGCATCGGCCTACTGTTGGCTCCAACACAGATAGCGTTGAGTTGGAGGTCATCATGCCCCGTATCGATGTGGTTTCCCTGGTTGGCAGCGCCGTACCTGCCGAGCTTCGTTCCGATGGTCTCATGGCGTGCTGGCTGTTGATGGTTGACGGTCAGCCCAAGGCCGGTCCCTTTGCGTCGCGAGACGCTGCGCTTGCCTGCCAGGCTGTCTGGATGCTGAGCAACATTGCTCGCCCTGAGGGCGACTCGCTTCTGGCCTGACACCGCTTTACCCCGCGCTCGCTCCAGCGCCCCCTTGGCCCGCCTCTGGCGGGCATTTTCTTGTCCGGCAGGTACAATGGCGATCATTTTTCGAGGGGCGCGGCGTGGCCAGGTGGGACATTTTCTGCAGCGTGGTGGATAACTACGGTGACATCGGTGTGACCTGGCGGCTGGCCCGGCAACTGGTGGCCGAGCAGGGGCATGCCGTGCGCCTGTGGGTCGACGAGTTGCCTGCCTTCGTGCGCTTGTGTCCAGGCGCCAGCGCCGATGCTGACTGTCAGTACCATGCAGGCGTCGAGGTGCGGCGCTGGTCGCAACCTTTTCCCGCTGTGGAGCCGGCGGATGTGGTGATCGAGGCATTCGCCTGCCAGTTGCCAACGACTTATATAGCGGCCATGAGTGGCGACGCCGTGAAGCGACTCTGGTTGAACCTGGAGTACCTCAGTGCCGAGGACTGGGTTGCCGGTTGTCATGCCTTGCCGTCGCCACAGGCGGGTGGCCTGCAGAAGTTTTTCTTCTTCCCGGGATTCACGCAGGGCACCGGTGGGCTGCTGCGCGAGACGGATCTGTTGGCTCGTAGGCGGGCGTTTCAGGCCGATCCAATGGCTCAGCAGGCATTTCTTGAGGGCCTTGGGGTAGCGCGTGATCCGGGCGCTCGGCTGGTCTCCCTGTTCGCCTATGAAAATGCCGGGCTGGCCAACTGGCTCGACGCCATGGCGGGCGACTCACGCGCGACCCAGTTGCTGGTACCACAGGGCAAGGTGCTCGTGGATCTGCAGCATTGGCTCGGTGAAACGGAGTTGATACCAGGCGACCAGCGCCGCTGCGGTCGCCTGCATGTGCAGGTACTGCCTTTCGTGGCGCAGGACGATTACGATCGTCTGTTGTGGTGCTGCGACTTCAATGCCGTGCGCGGCGAGGACTCGTTCGTGCGTGCGCAGTGGGCCGGTCGGCCTCTGCTCTGGCATATCTACCTGCAAGAGGAAGGCGCGCACTGGGACAAGCTGGAGGCTTTCCTGGCGCTGTACTGCGTCGATCTGAGCCCTCGGGCCGCGGCTGCGCAAGCCGAACTCTGGCGGGCATGGAATGCTGGGCGGGGGGTGAATGACGCCTGGTCGGAGGCGCTCGAGTGCTGGCCGGAGCTGTCGGAGCATGCCGAGCGCTGGTGCGCCCGACAGGCTGCTCAAGCGGATCTTGCCACGGCGCTGGAACAGTTTTACCGAAATTGGCTATCATACGCGGCCTAGATTTCTGTACCTCCCGCATATTTCGGATATCCGCATGAAAACTGCACAAGAAATGAGAGTCAACAGCGTGGCCCTGATCGATGGCCAGCCGTGGCTGATCCAGAAGGCCGAGTTCACCAAGTCCGGCCGTAACAGCGCCATCGTCAAGATGAAGCTGAAGAATCTGCTCAACGGCTCCAAGACCGAGACCGTCTACAAAGCCGACGACAAGATGGAGCCGGTGATTCTCGAGCGCAAGGAAGTGAACCTGTCCTACATCAGCGGTGAGGACTACGTGTTCATGGATCCGGAGTACAACTCCTACGAACTGCGTGCCGAAGACCTGGAAAGCGTTCTGCCGTTCATCGAAGAAGGCATGAACGATGTCTGCGAAGCTGTGTTCTTCGAAGGCAAGGTGATCTCCGTCGACCTGCCGACCACCATCGTGCGTCAGGTTGTCTACACCGAGAACGCCGCCCGTGGTGACACCTCCGGCAAGGTGATGAAGCCTGCCAAGCTGCGCAACGGTACCGAGATCAAGGTTGCCGAGTTCGTCGATATCGACGACTGGATCGAGATCGATACCCGTGACGGTTCCTACAAGGGCCGCACCCAGGCGCCGCAAGCCTGAGCTTGAGCGTCACCAGAAAACCCGGCCTTCGCGCCGGGTTTTTTTATGGTTTGCGTTCGCCTGAGCAACAGGTCATTGCTGCGGCGCTGCCAGGCTGGCCTGCAGGGCCTGATCCCAGGGGGGCGGAAAGCCGAAGCGCTGCTTGAGGAAGCTCAGCAGCAGACGTGTGCGTGGGCTGGCCTCGCGCTCCAGGCGCAGGGCGTAGATGCTGACCGGCTCCACCGCAGGCAAGCCGTTCTCGCAGAACAGGGGAATCAGTTCGCCACGCTGCAGGTGCTCGCTGCTCATCCAGGTCGGCAGGTGCGCCACCCCTAGGCCGGCGAGGGCACTGAACAGCAGGGTCTCGGCATTGTTGCTGGTCTGCCGCAGGCGCTTGGGCTTGCATTGCTGCAGCTTGCCGTCGACCTCGAAGCGCCATGCATAGGGCGGTGCCAGGCTGTCCCAGTCGAGACCGTCGTGCTGCTCCAGCTCCAGCGGGCTGCGTGGGATTCCGCGGCGGCGCAGGTAGTCCGGGCTGGCGCAGACGATACGTGTCATCGAAGCCAGTGGCGTGGCCACCAGGCGGCTGTCGGGCAGTGGTCCGATGCGCACCACGATATCCACTTCACCCAGGTGCTCGCCCTGCAGGTCGATGAAGCTGTCGATCAGGCGCAGTTGTACGTCCAGCCCGGGATTGGCCCGCAGGAAGTCGGCGATCGCAGGCGCCAGGTGGCGCCGGCCAAAGGGAGTGGGCGCGTCGATGCGAATCAGCCCTTCCGGGGCGCTGCTCAGCGACACCGCCTCGGCGCGGGCCAGGTGCAGCTCGGCAAGGATGCGCCTGGCTCGTTCGGCGAACGCCAGGCCGGCCGGGGTGACGCGCACCGCGTGGGTGCTGCGGCTGAACAGGCTGCTGCCCAGGGCGCGTTCCAGTGCATCGATTCGCCGGGCGACCGCCGAGGGGGTCAGCGGGTGGCGTCTGGCCGCAGCGGAGAAACTGCCGGTTTCCAGGACATCGAGAAAGAGCTCCAGCTGGTCGGTCAGGGCATCGGGATTCATGTGGCGCTCTGCTTATGCGTATATGGCAAAGCCATTTTGCATTCTTGTGCGTTTCCATACTAGCTGCGCCTCTCTAAGATGCGCCCTGGCATGGAGGTGTCATGAGCCTGATCGATCTGTTATTGAATCTTGTCCTGGGCGCTGCTCTGGGAACCGTGGGTGGGCTGTTCGGTATCGGCGGCGGCCTGATCGCCATTCCGGTGCTGGGCGTGCTGTTCGGTCTGGATCAGCAGCTGGCTCAGGGTACTGCTCTGGTCATGGTGGTGCCCAACGTGATGCTGGCGATCTGGCGCTACAACCAGCGCAACCGCATCGATTTGCGTCATGCCTTGCTGCTCGGCATTACCAGCCTGGTGTGCGCCTGGCTCGCTTCGCTGTACGCCGTGGAGCTGGATTCGCGCACCATGCGCTGGGCCTTCATCGGTTTCCTGCTCGCCCTGGCCGCCTACAACCTGGTACGCATGATGATGGCGCAGGCGCCGAGCAGCAGCGAGCTACGTCATCCCTGGGGCTGGTTCGGGGTGCTCGGCGGTGTGTCCGGTGCCATGGGCGGTCTGTTTGGTGTGGGCGGCGCAGTAGTCGCCACGCCGGTCTTGACCAGTGTGTTCGGCACCACGCAGGTGGTGGCGCAGGGGCTGTCCCTGTCCCTGGCGCTGCCCAGTACCGGGGTCACGCTGCTGACGTACGCGCTGCATGAGCACGTCAACTGGTGGATGGGTGTCCCCCTGGCGGTTGGCGGTCTGCTCAGCATCAGTTGGGGCGTGCGTCTGGCCCACTCGCTGCCGGAGCGTCTGCTGCGCAGCCTGTTCTGCGTGTTCCTGCTGATCTGCGCACTGATGCTGGGCCTCGAAGCCAGCGGGCTATAGGCGAAACCCCTCGACGATGTGGTCGGCCAGGCACTCGGTGACGGGGGACTGGCTGCTCTCGTTGCGCAGCAGCACGATGCTGGTCAGCGGCAGCAGTGGCAGGCCCTCGGCTTCACCGAGGATGCGCAGGTCCGGGGTGATCAGGCTCTGCAGCTGTGCGGTGACGGCCAGGCCCGCGCGCACGACGGCGAACAGCGCCGACAGGCTGGGGCTGGTGTAGGCGATGCGGTAGGGACGCGCCATGGCATCGAGCGCGTTGCAGGCCCACTCCCGGCAGAAGCAGTCAGCATTGAACATCGCCAGGGGCATGGGGTTCTGCTCGTGCGGGCAGAAGCCCTGAGCGACGGCCCAGGCAAAGCGCTCCTGGCGCAGCAGTTGGCCAATTTCCTTGCCCGGCTGACGAGTGACGATGGTCAGGTCGAGGTCCTGGCGCAGCAGCAGCTGACCCGAGGGTTCACAGTGAACCTCGACCTGCACCAGCGGATAGGCCTGGGCGAAGCGCGAAAGAATCTCCGGTAGAAAACGCATGACGTAGTCATCCGGCGTACCGATACGCACGGAGCCGACCATGTGCGGCTCACGCAAGGTATTGAGAACTTCACCGTGCAGCTTCAGGATACGGCGCGCATAGCCGAGCAACACCTGGCCCTCGGGGGTCAGGCGGACCTGGCGGCCATCGCGCTCGAACAGCGCGCGCTGCACCACGTCTTCCTCCAGCCGCTTCATCTGCATGCTCACTGCCGATTGCGTGCGATTGACCGTTTCGGCGGCGCGTGTGAAGCCGCCGGTGTCGGCAATGGCGACGAAACTGCGCAGCAATTCGGTATCGATACTGGGGTGGAAGGCCATTCATCAATCCTCGAGATGGATTCCATAAGAAACATTCGTTGGATTGATCTTAATCCTGGCTCGACACTGATGCCAACCCCACAGGGAGGGCATCGAGATGAAAGGTCAAAAAGGTTATGCGTTGGCTCAGGCTATCCACTTCGACCGTCTGCCATCGCTGGCAGAAATGTGGCGTGTACTGCGGCGCTGGCGTCAACTGGCTCGAGAGCGTCAGCAACTGGCGCGTCTGGATGGAGCGGCGCTGAAGGACCTCGGTCTATCCCGGGCCGATGCGTTGCAGGAGGCCGAGCGGCCGTTCTGGGATGACCCGCTGAGAAAGTGAGTCGTGATCATTGGAGTGACTGAATGACCGCTGTACGCAAGGGTGCGGACTTTTTCCTGTTTCAACTAATGTTGCTGCTGTGCGCCATATGGGGCAGCCAGCAGGTCGCCATCAAGCTGGCGGCCGAGGACATCGCGCCGATGTTGCAGGTGGCATTGCGCTCGGGCATCGCTGCCGTGTTGGTTGGCATTCTGTTGCTCTGGCAGCGCGGTTGGCGGGGCTGGCTGGGAAGTACCTGGCTGGCAGGGATGCTGGCTGGCGTGCTGTTCGCCCTGGAGTTCTTCTTCATCGCCCTGGGGCTGCGTTACACCTCAGCCTCGCACATGGCGGTGTTTCTCTATACCGCGCCGATTTTCTCGGCGCTGGGGCTGCACCTGATGCTGCCCAGCGAGCGCCTGCGCCGCTTGCAGTGGCTGGGCATCGCGTTGTGCTTCGGCGGCGTGGTGATGGCCTTTGGCGTGGGCGGCGAGTGGAGCGAGATAGACGCCGACATTCTGCTTGGCGATGCACTCGGGCTCTGCGCAGGCATGGCCTGGGGCGCGACTACCGTGGTCGTGCGCGGTTCGCGCCTGTCCGAGGCGCCGGCGGGGCTCACCCTGTTCTATCAGTTGACGGTGGCCTTCGTTCTGCTGCTCGGCTATGCCCTGGCGATGGTCGATCTCGGGCAGGTGCGCTGGACGCCGCTGGCCATCGGCAGCGTTCTGCTGCAGGGCGTGGTGGTGTCGTTCTTCACCTATCTGGCCTGGTTCTGGCTGTTGCGTCGTTATCTGGCCTCGAACATGGCGGTGTTCTCGTTCATGACGCCATTGTTTGGCGTGACGTTCGGTGTGCTGGTTCTGGATGAACCGCTCACCCTCAACTTCATCATCGGCGCCGCGCTGGTGCTGGCGGGGATCATGCTGGTCAGCAGCGAGCGCTGGCTGAAGCGACGCCTTGCCGGCCTGCGCGGCCAGTAGCGGTCTGGAGGCAGTTCGTGTCCATTCATCATTTGGCTCAGCTCAACATCGCGGCTATGAAGGCGTCCCTGGAGTCGGCGGAGATGGCGGACTTCGTCGCCAACCTGGAGCGGATCAACACACTGGCCGAGGCGGCGCCGGGCTTCGTCTGGCGACTGCAGGACGAGGCGGGGGATGCCACGGCGATCAGGCCGTTCGGGGATGAGGTACTGGTCAACATGTCGGTCTGGCAGGACGTTCAGTCGCTCAGCGACTACGTGTACAAATCCGCGCATACCGAGATGCTCAAGCGCCGACGTGAATGGTTCGGGCGCATCGAGCAGGCCCACCAGGTACTGTGGTGGGTGCCGTCGGGGCATCGTCCAGACGTGGTGGAAGCGGCCGAGCGCCTTGCGCACCTGCGCGAGCATGGCGCGACGGCGCATGCCTTCACCTTCCGCCATGCGTTCGCGGCGCCGGCCTGATAGGCTGGCGCGTCATGACTCTCTCACTCTCTCTCGCCGAGGCACGTCGCCTGGCCCTGTCTGCCCAGGGCTTCGGTCGTGTGCCACGTGGCGCCATCGCTCATCGGCAACTGCAGGCGCAGATCGAGCGCCTGGGTGTGTTGCAGATCGATTCGGTCAACGCCGTTGTGCGCTCGCATTACCTGCCGGCGTTTTCCCGCCTTGGCCACTACCAGGCTGAGCACCTCGATGAGCTGGCCTGGGGGCGCGCACGGCGTCGGCGTCTGTTCGAGTACTGGGGGCACGAAGCGTCGCTGCTGCCTCTGGAGCTCTATCCACTGCTGCGCTGGCGCATGCGCCGCGCCGCGGACGGCCAGGGCATCTATGGCCAGCTGGCGAAGTTCGGGGTCGAGCGGCGCGACGTGATCGACTCGGTGCTGCAGGCGGTGCGCGAACGCGGCGCACTGGGCGCTGGCAGTCTCAGCACACGCAGCGAGAAGGCCGGGCCCTGGTGGGACTGGAGCGCGGAGAAGACCGCACTGGAGTGGCTGTTCGCTGCGGGTGAGGTGACAGTGGCCGGGCGTCGTGGCTTCGAGCGCCTGTACGATCTGCCGGAGCGGGTGATCCCCGGCGAGCTGCTCGATCAGGCCGAGCTGGATGAGGATGAAGCGCAGCGTCGTCTGCTGTTGCGCTCCGCCGATGCCCTCGGGGTGGCCAGCGAAAAGGATCTGCGCGACTACTACCGACTGGACGCGGGCGACAGCAAGCGCCGAGTCGCCGAGCTGGTGGAAGAGGGCGCGTTGCTGCCGGTGGCGGTGCAGGGCTGGCAGCAGCCGGGCTATTGCCGCGGCGAGCCGCGCATTCCGCGACGCGTACGTCACAGTGCATTGCTGTCACCCTTCGACTCGCTGATCTGGGCGCGCGAGCGGACCGAGCGATTGTTCGGTTTTCGCTATCGCCTGGAAATCTACACGCCACAGGCCAGGCGGGTGTATGGCTACTACGTGCTGCCGTTCCTGCATCACGAGCGTCTGCTGGCGCGGGTGGATCTGCGCAGCGAGCGCGCGGCGGGGCGTCTGGCGGTGCATGCCGTGCACCTCGAAGAGGCGGTGCTGAGCGAGGAGGCGCGACAGGCGCTGAGCGATGCGCTGCACGGGCTGGCGCAGTGGCTGGGGCTTGCCGATGTGTGGCTGGCGCCCGGGGTCAGGCAGCAGGGGCTGCTTGGCTAGCCGGCGTGTTCCAGGAGGAATTGCAGTTCGCTGACGCGCTGGATGTTCAGTTCCATGGGGCAGGTGTAGTACATCGGTGAGCCGATGTGCTTGCCTTGCAGGTCGCACTGACCGTTGCGGTAGATCAGCCAGGCTTTTTGCGCCGTTTCCAGTTGCTCGGCGCTCTGCGGGTCATTGGCCTGCAGCTTGAGGAACAGCTGCTGGTAGATGCGGTTCATGTCGCGCTTCGCCACGGCGGATACGCCCTCGGCGCAACCGGCGACGATGGAATTGTTGATCGCGCCGTTGGCATTCAGGCAGGTCTGATACTGCGCGTCGTAGTCGGCCCAGGCGGTGAGCGGCAACAGCGCCATCACCAGGTATCTCAGCATCGACATGATTGCCTTCCTGAGGTGTCGGGGGCGGCAGGAAGCCGCCCTCGAGTGCCGTGATTACTTGGCGGCCAGACGGTTGCGCATGTTGTTGGCGCGCTCGGTGGAACCCGGGTGCGAGGAGAACATGCTGCTTTCGCCGCCGCTCAGCTTGGCCAGCTTCTCGAACGCGGTGACCAGGCCTTCGCGCGGGATGTTGCGCTCGGTCAGGAAGTCGAAGGAGAAGTTGTCGGCTGCGGTTTCCTGGCTTTGCGAGAACTGGGCGTTGACCAGTTGCTCACCCAGCGCGCCCAGCTCGGAGGACGACAGCGCGGCGAGCGTGGTGTTGCCCGAGGAGGCGGCGGCGTTGCGCGCTGCGGAGGTGGCGTAGGCGGTCTGCATGGCCTTCTTGGTGTGGCCCAGGGCCACGTGGCCCATCTCGTGGCCCAGCACGCCTTCGACTTCGTTGTCGTTCATCGCGTCCATCAGGCCGCTGTACACGCGCACGCAACCGTTGGCCATGGCCCAGGCGTTGACCTCTTCATCGAGGTAGACCTTGTAGTTGACCGGCGTGCCGTTGACCTGGTTGCCGAGGTTGGCGGCGATCTTGTTCAGGCGCTTGCCGTATGAGGTTTCGGGGCCGGCGATGTTGGCGTTGGCGTCCATTTCCGCGCAGGCCTGGTCGGACATGCTTTTGACCTCGGCATCGCTCAGGGTCGCAGCCTGTACGGCCATCAGGCCGGACTGCAGCATGGCGTCGGGGGACATGTTCTGGCAGCCGCTCAGCAGAACGGCGCTGGACAGGGCAAAAGCGGAAAGCGTGGTACGAAGTTGCATGGAGCATCGTCCTTGTTGGGTAGTGATGGCCGCGAGTCCTTCCCGGCAGGGCATAGCAGCTCGGCACCGTCCGGTGCTCGCGTTGGGGTCGGCATTATGCCGCATAACGCACAGAAGAAGTGCGAGCCGGTTCGCGCCCTGGCCAGTGGCTACTAGCCAGGGCGCTTGGCTTCAGCGGCGTACCTGCTTGAGGGTTTCCGCGATCATGAACGCCAGCTCCAGCGACTGGTCGGCATTCATGCGTGGGTCGCAGTGCGTGTGGTAGCGATCGGACAGGCCGTCCTCGGTGATCGGTCGCGAGCCGCCGATGCATTCGGTGACGTTCTGCCCGGTCATTTCGATGTGGATGCCGCCGGCGTGAGTGCCTTCGGCCTGATGCACGGCGAAGAACTGCCGCACCTCGGCCAGAATCTGCGCGAAGTCACGCGTCTTGTAGCCGCTGCTGGCCTTGATGGTGTTGCCATGCATCGGGTCGGAGCTCCACAGCACCTGGCGGCCTTCGCTCTGCACCTTGCGCAGCAGGCGCGGGAAGTGGGCTTCGACCTTGTCCGCGCCCATGCGCACGATCAGGTTGAGGCGGCCCGGATCGTTCTCCGGGTTGAGGGTGTCGATCAGGTGGATCAGTTCATCCGGGTCCATGCTCGGACCGACCTTGACCCCGATGGGGTTCTCGATGCCGCGCATGAACTCGACGTGGGCGCCATCGAGCTGGCGGGTGCGATCGCCGATCCACAGCATGTGTGCGGAGCAGTCGTACCAGCGGCCGGTCAGGCTGTCCTTGCGCACGAAGGCCTGCTCGTAGTTCAGCAGCAGCGCTTCGTGGGCGGTGAAGAAGCTGGTCTCGCGCAGTTGCGGTGCGCTGTCCATGCCCACGGCGCGCATGAACGACAGGGTTTCATCGATACGCCCGGCGAGCTGGTGGTACTTCTCCGACAGCGCCGAGTTGGCGATGAAGTCGAGGTTCCACTGGTGCACCTGGTGCAGGTCGGCAAAGCCGCCCTGGGCGAAGGCGCGCAGCAGGTTGAGGCTGGCGGTGGCCTGGTGGTAGGCCTGCAGCAGGCGCTCCGGGTCGGGAACGCGGCTTGTCGCATCGAAACCGATGCCGTTGACGATGTCGCCACGGTAGGCCGGCAGGGTCACGCCGTCGATGGTTTCGCTGCCGGCAGAACGCGGCTTGGCGAACTGACCCGCCATGCGCCCGACCTTGACCACTGGGCAGCCGGCGGCGAAGGTCATGACGATGGCCATCTGCAACAGCACCTTGAAGGTGTCGCGAATCTTCGCCGCAGAGAATTCGGCGAAGCTTTCGGCGCAGTCGCCACCCTGCAGCAGGAAGGCACGCCCCTGGGTCACCTCGGCGAACTGGCGGCGCAGCTCGCGCGCTTCGCCCGCGAAGACCAGCGGCGGGTAACCTGCCAGAGTCTGTTCGACACGGGCGAGGTGGCTGGCGTCAGGGTATTCAGGCTGCTGCTGGATGGGCTTGGCCCTCCAGCTTTCGGGGCTCCAGGCGTGCGGCATGCGACATCTCTAACGTTGATCGGGCGGAGGCGCATGGTAACCGATAAGCCCTGCTGCCCGTACGTGTATCGACGGCGCCACGGCTCATGACGCCGTGGCGGGCTGCAGGTCGCGCGCTGGCGACGTTCGTGGCAGCACCTCGCGCCCCGGCAGGAAGCGTCCATAGTGCCGCGCCGTGCCCAGGTCCTGTGGGTACTCCAGGCCACGGCGATAGGCGATCCGCCCGTTGATCAGGGTCAGCTCGACGGCGGCGTCGTTGCGCTTGACCACGCGCTGCAGGCCCAGCACCTCCATGGGCGCCTCGTGCAGCGCATCGAGGCTGTCGTCGAGTCCCTGCGGATTGATCAGCACCAGGTCGGCGCGATCACCGACACGCAGGTAGCCGGCATCGACGCCGATGAAGTCGGCCAGCTCGGCGCTGCAGCGGCGCACCGCCTGGCCCAGTGGCATGAAGGGCTCGCCCGCCAGTTCGGCGTCACGCACGTACTTGAGAAAGCGCAGCGGGAAGTTGTACTGGGCGATGGAGCGCAGGTGCGCGCCGGAGTCGGCGAAGCCGGGGTGGGTCCAGGGACTGGCCAGCAGCTGGCGCATGATCGCTTCGCGCTGGTTGCCGTAGCAGGTTGTCCACTTCAGCGCTTCGCGGTACTGGCAGGCCAGCTCGAAATAGGCGTCCACCGCGTCCAGACCGCGAGCCTGGCCCAGTTGCCTGAAGTTCTTGCCCACCAGGCTGGCGTCCGGGCATTCGCTCACCCAGCAGTCGGAGAAGTCGCGGTGCCACAGCCCCTTGGTCAGCACCGCCTTGACCTGCTTCTTGAACAGCGCACGGAACGCCGGCTCCCGGACCTTGGCATAGAGTTCGTCCGGGTCCTTGATGTCGCGCAGCACTTCGCCGGCGCCGAACTCTTCGAAGGCGTTCACGTTGAGCCCCTCGAGGCGCAGGGTGAAGGGGGCCGGCAGCGTCTGCCAACGGAAGTGGCCGCGCAGGACCCTGTTCGCCAGCCAGCCGGACAGCCGCGTGAAACGGTGCAGCAGCGGCTGCGACTTGAGATCGAGGGCGGTGAGCATGGTGCATTTCAGCGGTTTTCTGAACCAGCCGTGGGCCTGCCACAGAAAGGCGAAGACGTTGACCTTGGTCACCGCGTTCGGCGCTCCCTGCAGCACCGCGCCGCGCCGCCGCAGCACGGCGAACAGGCGCGAGAATTCCTTCCAGCTGGCGAAGGTGGACGGTAGTGGGCTGGACCAGGCGCGGTCGCCGTCCATCTTGTCCAGGCGGGTGGTCATCACCGACAGTCCGATGCAGCCGGCATCCAGCGCCTCCTCCAGCAGCTGTTCCATGCGTGCGAGTTCGGCTTCGCTCGGCTTCACCCGGCGAGTGGCGCGTTGCAGGCCCATCACCGCCACGCGCAGCTCGGAGTGACCGAGGAAGGAGTTGACGTTCGGCCCCAGTGGCAACTGATCGTAAAAGGCGCGATAGCCCCTGGCGTCTCGCCAGGTCTTCTTCTCCTGCAGGATCGGCAGCACGTACTCGCGCGGGACCGCCTCGACACGGGTGAACAGGTCGGAGCAGTCCTCGGCTTCCGCCAGCACCATGCTGATGGAGCAGGAGCCAATGGTCACGCTGGTGACGCCATGGCGCACCGACTCCTTCAGCGCCGGCGCCGCGATGACTTCGGCATCGTAGTGCGAGTGGATCTCCAGAAAGCCCGGGGTGACCCAGTGGCCCTCGGCGTCTATCACTTCGCCGCAACCGTCTTCGTCCAGCGGGCTGAGGGCGAGCACGTCGATCTTGCCGTCCCTGATGCCGATATGGCGCAGTGCGCCGGGGGCACCGCTGCCGTCGAAATACAGGCCGTTCTTGATGATGATGTCGTAGCTCATGGCAGTCTCCAGGGCGCCAGCAGCAAGAGGCCGGTGACCAGTAGCAGGAAGTGGATGGCGATGCGGAAGTGCCGCTCATCGACGCGTCGGTGCAGCTGCTCGCCGAGCCACACGCCGAGAGGCAGCAGCGGGGCGTAGCTCAGCACCTGTGGCAGCGCCGGCAACAGGCGGCCGTCGCAGAGAAAGGCCAGGGTGAGCAGGCTGTTGAGGGTGAACCAGACGCTGATCAGCGTGGCGCGCAGGCGCGCCTTGTCCAGCTCGGTGCCGGCCAGGCCGTAGACCAGCAGCGGGCCGCCGGACGCGAACAGGCCGTGGCTGACGCCGGCGCACAGGGTGATGAGGCGGGTGGCCCAGGTCGGGCGCTGCGTCTGCCTGTATGTCCGGCGCAGGCGCCATAGCTCGCGTCCGGCGAAGCAGAGGATCAGCGCGCCAAACGCGGTCTTCAACAGCTGGGCGTTCAGATAGGGCAGCAGGCAGTAGCCGAGCAACGTGCCGGCGAGCATGCCTGGCAGGATGTTGCCAAGCAGCAGGCGCCGGTCGATCAGGCGCCGATGGCGCTGCACCAGGTAGCCGGTCATGCAGACGTTCAGCGGTACCAGGATCGGCAGCAACTGTTCGATGGGCAGCAGCAGGGCGCCCAGCGAGAGGGCAATGACCACGCTGCCGAAGCCGGTGATCGCCTCCAGGGTGTAGGCCAGCAGGATGAAGGCGCCGATTGCATAGGGGGCCGCTGTGATCACCTCAGTTCTCCGGCGAAGCGCCGGCTCATCTGCCGGTAGTACAGCGCTGGAGCCAGCCGCCAGAGCAGGCTTGCCAGCCAGCTGCCGCGATCGGGGAAAAGGCGTTCGCGGCGCTGGTGGAGCGCAACGAGGATCGCCTCGGCCATCCACTCGGCGCTGCGCACGTTGCCGATGGTCGAGCGTGCGTGGTGAGCCGGCTGGCCATCTGCACCCAGCGCATTGCGATCGATGGGGGTATCGAGAAAGCTCGGGTAGACCAGCAGCAGGCCGATGCCGTCAAGGCCGATCTCGGCGCGCAATACCTCGAAGGCCTGGCTCAGCGCGCTTTTCGCTGCACAGTAGCCTGCGCGCCCCAGCACCGGCATCCAGCCGGCCATGGAACCGATGGCCGCGACCTGGCCACGGCTTTCACGCAGCAGGGGCAGGGCGGCCAGGGTCAGTTCCAGCGGTGCGTGATAATCCACGGCCATGACCTTGCGAAACACCGCCGGCGTGGTACGCACCGTGGGTGAGCGGTGGGTGATGCCGGCATTGTTGAGCAGCGCATCCAGGCGCCCGAAACGTTGGCGGCAGGTCTCCAGTAGGTGCTGATGCAGCGCCGGATCGGTGATGTCGCCGGGTACGCCGAGGACGCGCTCTGCGCCCAGCGTGTCGACACGCGCGGCGAGGCCCTGGCTGTCGATATCGGTCAGCAGCAAGGCGTCGCCCCGGGCATGGCAGGCGCGCGCAAGTTGCCAGCCGAGGCCGCTGGCGGCGCCGGTGATCAGAATCACTCGCATCATTTTTCTCCGAGGTTGGCCAGCGGCGTCAGCAGCGCGTCGGGCTGGAGGGGGTGGCGTGACCAGAGCCAGGCCAGGCCGAGGCCGGATATCAGGTGCCAGCAACCCCAGAAGGCGGCGATCAGCAGCATGCCGCCGGCTTGCGGGAAGAAGGTGAAGATGATCACCAGGCCCAACGCCGAGTTCTGGATGCCGACTTCGAGAGTCAACGCGCGTCGGTCGGCGGGCGGCAGGCCGCTCAGTCGCGCGCTCAGGTAGCCGATGCCCAGCGCCAGCGCGTTGTGTGCCACCACCAGCCAGAAGAACAGGTGGAAGTGTTGCGTGAACTGCTGCAGGTTGCGGCTGAAGGCCAGTGCCACGAACGCCAGCATCACCAGCAGGGCGATCAGTCGCAGCGGCTTCTCCACCTTCAGTGTCAGTTGCGGGAAACGCCGGCCGACCCACATGCCCGCCAGCAGCGGCACGCCCAGTACCAGCAGCACGAGCAGGAGCAGGCTCAGCGGATCGAGGGCGATCTGCGTCAGGAGCGGGCGCGTGTGCGGGTTGAGCCAGGCGTAGAAGGCGAAGTTGAGTGGCGTCAGGACGCTGGCCGCGACGCTGGACACTGCGGTCATGCTTACCGACAGCGCGACGTTGCCACGGGCCATCCAGGTCATGATGTTGGAGAAGCTGCCGCCCGGGCAGGCCGCGATCAGCGTCATGCCCAGGGCCAGCTCCGGCTGGATGGCCAATGCCCAGCAGGCCAGGCAGGTCAGCGCCGGCAGCAACAGGAACTGCGCCAGCAGGCCGATCACCGGCGCCCTGGGGGCTCGGGCAATGCGCCGGAAGTCCTCGGCGCGCAGGTCGAGCGAGACGCCGAACATCATCAGCGCGACGATCAGGTTGATCAGCACCAGGCTGCTGGGGTCGAAAGCGATATTGACCTGCTCCACGTTCATGCCCCCTGTGTCGCGGGTGTGACGTCGCCGGCCAGTTCGCGGCGCAGCGCCGCGCTGTGTTCGGCGATGCGTCTACGATAGCTGTCCTTGTGCACGTAGTAGGCCATGCGTTCCAGTTGCAGGTACTGGTAGCCGCCGTCCAGGCGTTGGCCGGCCTGGGCGCGGATGGTCTGGCGCAGGGCCTGCGCTGCAGGGCTGCCGGCCTGCAGCTGGCGGATGTACAGGGCGACCAGCTCGGCCTGCTCGTCGCGCCCCTGCCAGCCCAGGCCGGAGGCTTCGACCATGCCGAGCATGAACAGGTCGTCGTGTTCGGGGTGAAAGACGTTGAGGTACAGCTGTGGCGCGCCGGCATCCTCCGGCCAGTTCAATTCGCTGCGGGCGATGAAGGGGTAGTCCAGCCGGTAGCCGGTGGCCATCAGGATCAGGTCGTACTCCGCCTGCTCGCCGTTGGCGAAGGTCACGCAGTGGCCGCTCACTGCGCGGATGTCGCCACGGGGGCGGATGTCACCATGGCCGATATGGTGCAGCACCAGCGAGTTCATCACCGGGTGCGATTCGTACAGGCGGTAGTCGGGATCTGGCAGGCCGTACTGCGAGGGTTTGCCCACCAGGGCGCGCACCAGCAGGCCGTCGATCGTCTGCTTGAGGCGGCGCGGCAGCCTGATCGCGCCGCCGAAGGTGTCGGTGGGCTTGCCGAGGATGAACTTGGGCAGGAAGTAGTAGCCGCGGCGTACCGACAGGTCCACCGAGGCGGCACGGTGCACGGCGTCCACGGCGATGTCGCAGGCCGAGTTGCCGCAGCCGAGCACCAGCACGCGCTTGTCGGCGAAGATATCGGCACGCTTGTAGGCGCTCGAGTGCAGCAGCTCACCCTGGAAGTCACCGGGCAGTTGCGCCAGGTTGGGGGTGTGCAGGGTGCCGTTGGCGATCAGCACGCCCTCGAAGTGCCATTCGCGCTGTTCGCCGTCACGCTCGCTGGTCAGTCGCCAGCCCTGTGCGAGGCGCTCCAGCTTCACCACGCGGGTATCGAACTGGTAGTGCTCGTAGAGGCGGAAGTGTCCGGCGTAGTCGCGGAAATAGCGGCGCATCTCACTGTGATGCGGATAGGGCGCAACATTGGCGCGCATGGGGAATTCGCTGAACTCGGTGGTGCCCTTGGAAGAGATCAGGTGGGCCGAGTGGTACATGGTGCTGTGCGGATTGTCGATGTCCCACAGACCGCCGACGTCGCTGTGCAGCTCGAAGCCGACGAAGTCGATACCCTGTTTCTTCAGATGCCGGGCCGTGCACAGGCCCATGGGGCCGGCGCCTATGATGGCGTACATGGCGAACCTCGTTATTGTTATGAGTAGCAGCGCAAGTGGCGGAATTATCGCGTGACCTGGGGCGGCTGCTTCAATGACAATTGGCGCCGTTAGCCCGCCTCTTGTGGTACGGGATGTCACTGTTGGAGAGGGAACCATGCCAGGATTGCCGCCGAGCGAAGAATTGCAGTTGCAGGACGAGGTGCTGCTGACCGAGGTGCGTGACGCCTTCGGGGTGATTCGCGTGGTGCAGATTGGCGCCTACCGTTTTCTCGAGTTTGGCGACGCGATCGAGCAGAGCTGCGTATTCGTCGGTGATCCCAGCTGGCTGGAGTACGACTACACCCGCGCCATGCTGCTTGGCGCGCTTTGCCACGACGCGCCGGAGACCGCGCTGTTTCTCGGCCTGGGCGCCGGCAACCTGACCCAGGCGTGCCTGAAGTTCCTGCCGCTGGAGGATGTCGAGGCCATCGAACTGCGCCCCGACGTGCCGCGCCTGGCCATGGAGTTCCTCGGCCTGGACGACGACCCGCGCCTGACCATTCGCATCGGCGACGCCACCGACCTGCTCGACAGTGCGGAAAGCGCTGACCTGATCTTCCTCGACCTCTATACCGACCAGGGGCCTGGCGTCGGGCATCTGGCCTGGCGGTTTCTCGAACAGTGCCAGGCCAAGCTCAACCCCGGCGGCTGGTTGATCATCAACCAGTGGGCCAGCAACGACGGCAAGCCCCTGGGGGCGGCGCTGTTGCGCGGCCTCTACCATCGGCACTACTGGGAATGCCCGGTGAAGGAGGGCAACGTGGTGCTGCTGATCCCGGCCGACCTCGACCAACGCCTGAACATGGGGCGCTTGCAGGCGCGGGCCGGTGAGCTGGCGCCGCGCCTGGGCTATTCGCTGCAACCGCTGATCGAGGCGATGCGCCCGGCTACCTGATGCACCGTTGAGCGGCTCGCTGCCCGAGAAAGCGCAAAAACCAGCACCCGGGTCAGGATTTTCCGGTATAGTGCGCGCCGGCCAAATTTCCGGCCACGTTCAGGTAGTGCAATTCGCCCGGGGCTCGACTCCGGCAGCCAGTCCCGCTGCGGACTATCCTTGACGATTCACTTTCATCACGTTTTCGCAAATCCCCGCCGAACCAGGCTGCCAGGGTGACCCACAAGGTCTTGCACGGCATGCGCAGCTTTGGAACATGGGTCTTTGCGGATGCACTTGAGGCAGACCCATGACCCAGGAAACCGGCGGCTTCGCCGCGCTCGGACTTCATCCCCATATTCTCGCCGCTCTGACCGCCGTCGGTTACGAAGAGCCTTCGCCGATCCAGGCGCAGGCCATTCCGGTGATCCTTGCGGGCCACGACATGATCGGCCAGGCGCAGACCGGTACCGGCAAGACGGCCGCATTCGCGCTGCCGCTGCTGTCCAAGATCGACCCGGCCAAGCGTGAGCCGCAGGTCCTGATCCTGGCGCCGACCCGCGAGCTGGCCCTGCAGGTGGCCACCGCCTTCGAAACCTACTCCAAGCAGATGCCGGGCGTGAACGTCGTCGCCGTCTACGGTGGCGCACCGATGGGCCCGCAGCTCAAGGCCATTCGCCAGGGCGCGCAGGTCATCGTCGCCACCCCGGGCCGTCTGGTCGACCACCTGCGTCGTGACGAGAAAGTGCTGTCCACCATTCAGCACCTGGTCCTCGACGAAGCCGACGAGATGCTCAAGCTGGGCTTCATGGACGATCTGGAAATCATCTTCGAAGCCATGCCGGAAAGCCGCCAGAGCGTGCTGTTCTCCGCCACGCTGCCGCACTCGATCCGCGCCATTGCCGAGAAGCACCTGCGCGAGCCGCAGCACATCAAGATCGCGGCCAAGACCCAGACCGTCTCGCGTATCGAGCAGGCGCACCTGATGATCCACGCCGATCAGAAGACCAACGCCGTGCTGCGCCTGCTGGAAGTCGAAGAATTCGACGCGCTGATCGCCTTCGTGCGTACCAAGCAGGCCACCCTGGACCTGGCTGCCGCGCTGGAAGCCAAGGGTTTCAAGGCTGCCGCATTGAACGGCGATATCGCCCAGGCACAGCGTGAGCGCGTGATCGACTCGCTCAAGGACGGCCGCCTGGACATCGTCGTCGCCACCGACGTGGCGGCGCGTGGTATCGACGTACCGCGCATCACCCACGTGTTCAACGTCGACATGCCGTACGACCCGGAATCCTACGTGCACCGCATCGGCCGTACCGGCCGTGCTGGTCGCGATGGTCGTGCACTGCTGCTGGTCACGCCGCGTGAGCGCCGCATGCTGCAGGTGATCGAGCGTGTCACCGGGCAGAAGGTCGGCGAGGTCAAGCTGCCCAACCCGCAGCAGGTGCTCGATGCCCGCATCAAGAAGCTGACCGCCAGCCTGGCTCCGCTGGTTGCCGATGCCGAGGCCAGCCATGGCGATCTGCTCGACCGCCTGACCGCCGATATCGGCTGCAGCCCGCGTGCCCTGGCGGCCGCACTGCTGAAGAAGGCCACCAATGGCCAGGCGCTGGATCTGGCCAGTGTCGAACGTGAACAGCCGCTGGTGCCGGGCGTGGGCGCGCCGCGCGAACGCCGCGAGCGCGATACCGATCGCGGTGGCGAGCGTGGCGAATACCGCGAGCGTCGTGCGCCGATGCCGCTGGCCGAGGGTCGCGTGCGTTGCCGCACCGCGCTGGGCAACCGTGACGGCATCGCCGCCAAGAACCTGCTGGGCGCGATCCTCAACGAGGGCGGCCTGGCCCGTGAAGCCATCGGTCGTATCCAGATCCGCGAAACCTTCAGCCTGGTCGAACTGCCGGAAGAGGGCCTGGATCGCCTGCTCGGCAAGCTCAAGGACACCCGCGTGGCCGGCAAGGCGCTGAAGCTGCGTCGCTACCGCGAGGACTGATTCGGGACGGGTTTTCAGCCCGGTTTCGAGCGCCATGAAACGCCGCATCCCATTCCGGGATGCGGCGTTTTCGTTTGTGTACCTCGGGTCGTCCTAGCGGCGGGCGGTTTCGCCGCGTGTGGCCTTGGTGGCGAGGCGCTCGAAGACCTCGGGGGTGAAGGCGGCTTCGCCAGCTTCGTCGAGTACTTCTCGCGGATGCTCGCTGCCGGGAATGCTGCTGTCGAGCATGCTCAGCAGCTGCGTGCCGCGCCCGGTCAGGACAAAGTTCTCGCCATTGCCGCCTTCGCTCTCCGGGCGTGGCTCGATGAAGCCGTTTTCCAGCAGGCGCGCTTCGTAGCGGGTCGCCTGGGCGCGCAGGTGGTCGAGGTCGGCTGTTGCCGCCAGGCCCTGCTCATCGGCCAGGTCTTGCGCGTATTGGCGCGGGGCGAAGGGTTTGCCGGCGCAGTTCTGCGTCTCATGCAGCAGGCGTTCGACCAGATCCCAATTGTGCGTCATGGCAGTGTCTCCTCAAGCGATGGGCTCAATGAGTCCGACTGCACGGGGAGGTGACGGTTCGAATGGATTGCACGGGCGGTAGCCCGGAAACGAAAACGCCCCGAACCAGTCGGGGCGTTTCTCGTCGGTGCGCTCAGGCGCGGCGGCGGAACAGCGGTTGCGGCTGGTCGGCCGAGGCCTGATAGACCTCGCTGTAGTCCTCGAAGGCTTTCAGCGCATCGACCGGGTCCTTGTCGGCACGCAGGGCGAAGGCATCGAAGCCGACGCGGCGCAGGGCGAACAGCTGGTCGCGGAGGATGTCGCCGATGGCACGCACCTCACCCTTGTAGCCATAGCGGGTGCGCAGCAGGTATGCGGTGGAGGAGTGGCGGCCGTCGGTGAAGGCGGGGAAGTTCAGGGCGATGACCTGGAAGTGCACCAGGTCGTCGGCGATCTCTTCGATTTCCTCGCCGGCCTCCAGCCACACGCCCAGGCCGCCATCGCGGGCTTTCAGCGCATGACCATGCTCGACCCACAGCGCCAGCGGCACGATGACGTCGTCGCAATTGGGGATGGCGTCCAGGGTCACGTCCTTGGCCAGCAGGTGCCAGGTCTCGTCGATGACCTGGTCGTTCTTAATGATTCGCTGCATAGACGCGCTCCTTGAACGGGTCGATACCGATGCGGCGGTAGGTATCGAGGAAGCTTTCTTCTTCGGTGCGTTGCTCGACGTAGACCTTGATGATCTTGTCGACCACGTCCGGCATGTCGTCCTGGGCGAAGGACGGGCCGAGAATCTGCGCCAGGCTGGCATCACGGCCGGCGTTGCCGCCGAGCGACACTTGGTAGAACTCCTGGCCTTTCTTGTCCACGCCGAGAATGCCGATATGGCCGACATGGTGGTGACCACAGGCGTTCATGCAACCGGAGATGTTCAGGTCGATATCGCCGATGTCGAACAGGTAGTCGAGATCGTCGAAGCGACGCTGGATGGCTTCGGCCACCGGGATCGACTTGGCGTTGGCCAGCGAGCAGAAATCGCCGCCGGGGCAGCAGATGATGTCGGTCAGCAGGCCCACGTTCGGCGTGGCGAAACCCTGTTCGCGCAGCTCGCCCCACAGGGTGAACAGCTGACGCTGTTCGACGTCGGCGAGGATGATGTTCTGGTTGTGGCTGTTGCGCACTTCACCGAAGCAGTAGCGATCGGCCAGGTCGGCGATGGCGTCGAGCTGCTTGTCGGTGACGTCGCCCGGCGCCACGCCGGTGGGCTTGAGCGACAGGGTCACGGCCACGTAGCCCGGCTTCTTGTGGGCGAAGGTGTTGCGCTGGCGCCAGCGGGCGAAACCGGGGTGTTCGGCATCTTGCTGGGCGAGCAGGGCGTCTTCGTCCTGCAGGGCCTGATAGGCCGGGTCGACGAAGTGCGCGGCAACGCGTGCGACTTCGGCGTCGGTCAGCGTCATCGGGCCATCCTTCAGGTGCGCCCACTCGGCGTCGACGCGCTCGGCGAAGACTTCGGGGGTCAGCGCCTTGACCAGGATCTTGATGCGCGCCTTGTACTTGTTGTCACGACGGCCATAGCGGTTGTACACGCGCAGGATGGCATCGAGATAGGAAATCAGGTGTTGCCACGGCAGGAACTCGTTGATGAAGCTGCCGACGATCGGGGTACGGCCCAGGCCGCCGCCGACGGATACACGGAAGCCCAGCTCGCCGTCGTCGTTCCTCACCGCTTCCAGGCCGATGTCGTGCACTTCGATGGCCGCGCGGTCGCTGACGGCACCGTTGACGGCGATCTTGAACTTGCGCGGCAGGTGGCTGAACTCGGGGTGGAAGGTCGACCACTGACGGATGATCTCGCACCAGGGGCGCGGATCGACCACTTCATCCTTGGCCACGCCGGCGAACTGGTCGGTGGTGGTGTTGCGGATGCAGTTGCCGCTGGTCTGGATCGCGTGCATCTGCACGGTGGCCAGCTCGGCAAGGATCTCCGGTACGTCTTCCAGCTCCGGCCAGTTGTACTGCACGTTCTGCCGGGTACTGATGTGCGCGTAACCCTTGTCGTAGTCGCGGGCGATGCGCGCCAGTACGCGAACCTGGGCAGACGACAGCAGGCCGTAAGGCACCGCGACACGCAGCATGGGCGCGAAACGCTGGATATACAGGCCATTCTGCAGGCGCAGCGGGCGGAATTCCTCGCCGCTCAGCTCTCCGGCGAGGTAGCGGCGGGTTTGATCGCGGAACTGCTTGACGCGATCCTCGACGATCTGTTGATCGTACTGGTCATATACGTACATGAAGGGTCCTGTTTTCAGGCTACTTACTGCCAATCAGCGCGCACGGCCGCGCACTCCCCGAGGAGCCGGGGCACGATACCAGCTCAGGTTTATGCGTAAAAGTGATGTTTGAATATATAAACCTGACTTTAAGGAATAAGACGAGCCCAGAGCATAACCAGAAGGTTTGAGCGAACCGCAAGGCTGGTCTTAAATGCACTGTGCGGTACCCACAAGCACAAGAAGAGGGGGAGCCATGAGCGAGCACAGCGAAGTCGAGAATGCCGACAGCGTCATCGATGCCTGGGCAATCTTCAGCCTGATCCTGATCGCGGTCGGTACAGCGATCTTCTGGGTCAGCGGACAGTAAGGATCGGGGCCGACACGCATCAGCGGTCGGCCTTTTGCCACTGGAGCCCTATACTGCGCCCCGATGTTTTTCCGGAGACGCGCTGTGATCAAGTGGATGATGGGGCTATGGCTGGTGCTGTGCGGCGTGCAGGCGCTGGCGCAGGTGCGAGCGCCCTCCGTCGTGTTCCTCAATCCGGGGCATTCCGATGAGCCGTTCTGGCGCGAGTATTCCCGCTACATGCAGGATGCTGCGCACGACCTCGGCCTCGAGCTGAGAGTGCTCTACGGTGAGCGCGACCCGGCGCGCATGCTGGGCAACGCTCATGAAGTCCTGCGGGGGGATCACCCCGATTACCTGATCTTCACCAACGAACAGTTCCAGGCCCCCGCGCTGTTGCGCCTGCTCGAAGGCAGCGATATCCAGCTGTTCGCCCTGCACAGCACCCTGACTCCGGAGCAGCAGGCGCTGGTCGGCGGCAGCCGCGAGCGCCACGGCAACTGGCTGGGGAGCCTGGTGCCCAATGACGAGGAAGCGGGTTACCTGATGGGGCGGGAGCTGATCGCCCTGAGCGAGGGGCGGCCGGCCGAGTTGCTGGCCTTTTCCGGGGTCAAGCAGACGCCGTCTTCCGAGTTGCGCCTGGCCGGGCTGCATCGCGCACTGGCCGAGGCGCCGCACGTGCGCCTGGTGCAGGCCGTACATGGTGAATGGCAACAGCAGCGCGCCTACGAGCAGGCGGCCAGCCTGCTGCCTCGTTATCCTGACGTGAGCCTGATCTGGGCCGCCAACGATGAAATGGCCTTCGGCGTCATGCGCGCAGCCGGAGAGCTAGGCAGGGCACTGCGCTATGCCGCCCTGAACAACTCCGAGCGGGCGCTGCAGGCGCGCATCGATGGTCGGATCGAGGTGCTGGCGGCAGGGCACTTTCTTCTTGGCGCCTGCGCGCTGGTGATGCTCAACGATCACGCCAGGGGCTTCGACTTCATCGAGCGTGGTGGCAAGGACCAGGTGGCGCATCTGCTGCGGCTGATCGACCGGGCGCAGGCGCGGACGCTGCTCGAGCGCCTGTCTCGCGCCGAGATCGGCATGGATTTCCGGCGCTTCAGCAGCGAGCTGCAGCCGAAACAGCAGCGCTACGACTGTTCGGTTGCCCGCCTGCTGGACTGATCAGCCGACTGCCAGGTGCAGGATCAGCTTCACTGTCGCCAGCAGGATGACGACGAACAGCACGGTGAACAGCACGCCCAGCATGATGAAGTGGCCGGGCTTGCCACGGCTGAAGTCGCGGCTGCGGTTCTTGCCGCTCTGCACGCCGAGCGCGGCAGCCAGCACGCTCTGCAACATTTCCCGAAACGTCAGCGGTGCCTGTTCGGGGTCTTTCTCCTGATCGTTCATGGTCAGCCTCTCCGTCGCTGCAGCAAGCATAGTCCGCTGCTGGCGAATCGGCACACCGGCCTAGGCTGACTCGAGCGAATCAGGCAATCTGACAGGGCGCCGATAACCGATACCGACCATGCCCGAGAACCTCTTCCCCGACGATGCCGCGCAGACCGAGCGCACCCGCGAGACCATCCTGCGCTACCACCTGAGCTGGAAGCACCGTGACCTCGAGGCGGTGATGGCCCTGTACCACCCGGACATCGAATACAACGACTTCTATCAGCAGCGCTGCATGCGCCTGGCGGACCTGCGTGAATACGTGGAAAACAACCTGCCGCGCCGTCCGGGCGAGCTGCTGGAGCATGTCGATCGCATCCGTATCGACGGCCATACCGCGTTCATTCAGTACTGCACCAGCTTGCAGGGTGGGGAAGGGCTGGTGTCATTCCGCACGGGCGAGGCCATTACCGTGCGCGACGGCCTGATCTGGCGCATCAACGAATACGCGACCCTGGTGCGTGAGGCGCGCGGGGCGGGTGAGGGTGGTGCTTCACGGCCCGCGATCAGTCGCCTGGGCCTGTCGACTCGTCAGCTCGGGCAACTGGCGCAGGACCTGCAGGAGTACTTCCAGAGCAGCCAGCCGTTTCTCGACCCCGAGCTGGACCTGCAACAGGTGGCGGCCGCCACCGGCTATAGCCGCAACCAGATTTCCCATTTGCTCAACCAGGTGCTCGGCGAAAGCTTCTACCGCTACGTCAACCGCGCCCGCCTGCAATACCTGCTCGACGGGTTGCAGACCGGCAGCGACCTCAAACGCATCGACGAACTGGCCTTTGCGGCGGGCTTCAACTCGCTGTCGGCGTTCTACACCTGCTTCAAGCGGCATACCGGGCTGTCGCCGAAAGCCTATCTGCGAAGCCGTCTGGATGATGCTGCAGTGCAATCCGCCGGTTCAAGCTAGGCGCGGTGAGTAGGGCGAGAGGCGGTTGCTGATTTCCTTTTGGCTTCCGTCGTTCTCGAATAGGTAGTGTGCATCGGTATCCAATGTTTCGCAGCCTTCTCCAGCCATGCCAAGCTTTTTTCGGTGAGGTGCAAAACACGGATGTTTCCGTGTCACCTTATTCTATAGGTAGAGCATGACGAAAAGCCCCCTTGCTTAACTGTCGCCGCGCACGATTTTTACGCTTCGGGGGGCATGAATATATTGTTCAAACGGAGTGTTTTCCCCAAGCAGTACTGCGCTGTTTTATCACCTGCCTCCGCCGCAATATGCAAGGGATCAACCGCAGAAACTCCCATCTGCTGATTATAGAGTTCTAACCCTTGAGCCCTGGCGAATTCTTGCTCAAGCATGGCTGTACAAGAGCGCCACCGCAGACGACATGCGTGGCAAAGAAAATTAGACAGAGCCCCCCGTGTCGTTGCCAACGCTAATGCCCATACACAGGAACAAAGTAGGAAAGAGGCGGATGGGCCTTCGTCCATTCTTCTGCGAACACCTCTGCCTCTTTAATTTGCGCTAGCGTCATCCTTTTAGCCAGCTCCGGAAGATTTCTTCGTCCATCCTCAGGTGCAACTCCTCCACCTTGAAGCTGAGATAACAAATAGGTCAAGCCATAACCTGCAACTAAATTTTCTGGAAAGTCCAAGTCATTTGGGAAGTGTGCGATGTTAGATGCGTATGTACTGACTGCATCGATATAGCCCGCTTCAGCAGCCGTCTTTACCCAATGACGTATTTCCTTCTTGCTCCCGTCATTCTCGAATAGGTAGTTAGCATAGAGCATCATTCCCACAGGGTTACCGCCCTCAGCGGAAGCCCTGAAGTACCTTTCGACGGCCTTATTACGATTACCGGTCGTTAGGAACCAACCTCCTCCTGCTTTATAGAAGCTGCCCAAAAGTTGCTGTGCATCGGTATCCCCTGCATCTGCAGCTTTCTCCAGCCATGCCAAGCCTTCTTCTGCGTGGTACAAAACACGCATGGCTTCGGTATCGCCCTTTTCGGCTCGTTCATAGGCAAGACTCAGTGCTTTATCACGCCACGCAAGACCACCCTCCACACAAGTACCGAAGGTATGGCAGAGATCACCGCTATCCCCTAGGCGGAGCATGGCAAAAAGATCCCCCTGCTTAGCTGACGCCTCGTACCATCTGCGTGCCTCTGGGGTTGTATAGCGTTTGCTGAGACGAATCGCCTCTCCTAAATAGTACTGTGCAGTACTATCTCCAGCCTCGGCAGCAATTTTCAACAAAGGTTGTGAATCATACCAATCGCTTTGCTGATAAAGAGCAAGCCCCTTAGTTCTCGCAGCAGTTTGCTCAGGAGTAAGTTGTGCAAATACCGTACTAGACGCTAGCCAAAGAATCACTCCGACCGCAAAACACTTAATCAATGGTTGGCCCCTTGTAAGAAATTTTTATCGTTTCAGCCCCACCCAAAGCTGGACCGAAAGGCTCGGTACGATATTCGCAATAGCCAAACAACCGACCTCCAAGCCTCTCAACACGCTGAAGATACCTCGCGCGCATCTGGTTGTTGGCACCTACCAGCCCCGATACTTTTTCACTCATAAACGAATCCAGTCGTAGTCGATTTTCGCAGTATGCTTGCCCGGCATTAGGTGGCCTTGCCCCATCACGGTTCATGCGGATCACTGCATCCTCGAAACGTTGAGCAGCATCCGGTTGCGGCTCTATCCAGCCCAAGCAACGCTCGATGGCTTGCTGCTGTAACAGGTGCTCTTTGTCAGATAAGAAACCAGGGGCGCTACTCAACGCCATCAGTAGAGGCCCAAATGCATTGGGCTGAAGATTGATAACCCAGTTGCGCATCACTTCCTGGTTCTTATCCATCACAAGCGTATTTGCAATCCCTGCACCTCGCCCACCATCAGTCAGCTTGTCATACAGCTCCTTGGCAAAGGCGTAGCGACGCGCATAGATGAAGGGCACATCCATGGCAAGGGCACCGAATAAAGAGAGCATCCTCACGTAGGCCATGGCTTCTCCGTCGATCCATGCAGGATCTTCGTTATTGTTGGCCAGAAGCTCCTTGCGTATCAGCTCCAACAAGGCGACCACACTCTCGTAGCCCACTTCGAAGGTCATGTAGCCCTTGAAGCCGGCTCCCCAGACCAAGGAGCCCTGGATGGACAGAAGGAAACGCCCCTTGTTCAGTTGCAACCGCACCTTACCCGACACGCCCCCACCCACGGCGGCCACCAGTTCCATATCCAACTTGGCCAGGGTTCTCCAGCCATTGATGGGGATGCGGTTGGGCACCGGGGCTGGAGGCAGCGTACTGGGCGGCGGGCACCAATCGAGCTGGCCAGTGAGTTTGCACCCTGCTTGGGCACCGATGAACGATCGAACTTGGCCAAATCGCCCGTCTTCGTGGCACTGTCATACCCGGCGATACTGGTGAAACCCGTTTTCTGATCTAAGGTCAGGTCGCGGGCAAGCAGCAGACTGGCTCCGGCAAAGCCCCAGGCCTTGGCGCTCAGGCAAAGCGACAGCTTGCCGAAGTCGAACGTACGGGTGCTACCGTCGTAGGCCTTATAGCTAGGCGCTATGGGTTTGGCCTTGCTCCGATCCGGCAGCTCGAACTGAAACAAGCTGACCTCGCCACGCCACGCGGCAACATCTAGATGGGCCTTGGCTTGAAAGGCCTGGGGCCCCTTGTGCCATTGCGGTCCTTCAACCTTGAGCTCCGTTTGCATATTGCTTCCGGCGGGCAACAGGCAGCGTACAAGTTGAGCTTGCGGGCTGTTGTCGAACAGCATGAGATTCCGCAGCTGCCGATCTTCGAAGATCATCGCCTTAAGGGTCGCCCCCCAGCGCTGCCTTTTGTCCTCTGTTTTCAGGCTCTCGACCTCGAGCCCTTTGCTCTTCAGAACCGCGAAAAACTCATCTGGCAGAAACAGACCGTCCTCATCGAACCAGGGTCCCTTCTCCTTGATTGGATGTGCTCCCTCTAGCTTCAACCAATCACTGAAGGCGCGATCCTCGTCGGCTTGCTTGGCCAGGGATTTCGGTAACGCCTTCATTTCTTTGAGTATCTCGG
This sequence comes from Pseudomonas sp. BMW13, assembly GCF_013357275.1. Taxonomy (NCBI): domain Bacteria; kingdom Pseudomonadati; phylum Pseudomonadota; class Gammaproteobacteria; order Pseudomonadales; family Pseudomonadaceae; genus Pseudomonas; species Pseudomonas sp. BMW13. The sequence goes on from NZ_SUKD01000022.1 coordinate 298,233, forward strand.
GGATTCCGCTGGCTTTCTGTTTGGCCAGATCCTGGAGGCTGATAGCGCATGCCCTGATTGCCACCGACCACCAGTTGGTGGGGGCTGAGGGTGCCGGTCAGCATGGCCAGGGGGCTGTGGTAGATCACCTGCAACTGCCAGTGGCCCCCCTCCGGCTGTGCCGGCAGCTTGCCGCTCAGGCACAGGCCCATGCCCTGGTGGATGGGCAGCCACTGACTTTGCACAGCGGCCAGCCATTGGCGAGTGCAGTCAGTAGGCGTGCCAGCGGCGTTGATAGCCGCCAGACGCAGGTGTAGCTGGGTGCGGCTTGGGTCGGCGCCGGGCAGGTAGAGTTGCAGACTGTCGGTTTTGCTGCCGATGACGATACTGTGGTCGCTGCCGCCCGAGTGGCGGCTGGTCATGAGCCCTGTGGCTTGCAGCCGGGGCTTGAACAGCAGATCGATCAGGGTTTGCAGCTCGGCGCTGGCCTGTTCGGTGCTGTCATCCCAGCGCCGCGCATTGCCCCAGCAGCATTGTTCGAGGAACTGCTGCAGCTCGCTGTCCTTGAAGTAGTTCCAGGCCAGGTACAAGGCTTCGACGATCAGGATCAACCAGTTCACCGGCACGATACGCAGGCTGAACCATTTGATTGCCTCGCCAATTGTCCAGCGATTGGTCAGGGCCATATAGGTGGCGTAGCCACCCAAACCGGTCTGGGAGGCCATCAGGCCAAGTACGGCACCGTCGTGACCCAGGCGCGCCCAGTGGTTGCCGCTCCAGTAGGCATCTTCTTTATTCATTTCGACCGTAAGTTTGGCGAGGTCAGCGAAGGCCGCAGTGGTTCTACCCCATATCCTCGCCGCCTAGGCCAGCAACCTAGGGCGGCGAGCCGTCGCGATCACGAAGCCACATCGAACCCACGCAACGCAAAGAAGCGCTGCCCCTGAAATTGCTGTGCCGAGCGCTGCACAGTGCTGAAAACGAGGCGGTCATGGACGAAGTGCCCAAAGAGGCGGTGCATGTGCTCACTGACTTCCCTGGGGTTCTTGTTGAACCATTCCGACAGTAATACCAGCCAGATATCGGCTTGCTCCCGCGTGCCCGCTGCCCGCCACTCCTGCGTGGGATTTCTTAGTGCCAGGCGCATGTCATTGGCCTCTTCGTCGACCTCTTCCAGCCAGCCGAAGTCATCCCGTAGCTTGGCGCGCTCGTCGGTGATGGCTTGCAGGCGCTGTGTACGGTCATCACGTTGCGCTGCACTCTCGCGGGAGATGCCGAGCATGCCGCTCATGCTGCCGAGCTCGCTGGCATGCAGGTGGTCCTCCTCTTCTGCCAGTTGTCGCAGGCGTTCCTGGTAGGGCCTCCACAGCGCGGCCAGCCAGCGGATGTACAGGCGCATATGAGCGGCGAAGAGCAACTCCTGCGGGCGCATGGGGGCGACGGCATAGAAGGGCTGGACGCCCTTCAACTCGGCGATGCTGGCTTGCGCCTCGCGCTCGTAATGGCGGCTCAGTCCTTTGGCGCTGGCCTGCTCGAAGTGATCGTTGAAGATAAAGAGAGAGGCCAGCTTTCGATCTATCGTTGGCAGCTCATCGAGTGCAGGAAATGGCGCCCCCGCCCTGCGCGCGGCGCGATACATCTCATGCAGGCTCACCAGCGCCAGTTCGGCACTGGGCTTCTGCTCCCCGGCAAGCAGGCTGCCGCCGATATCCTCACTTACGCCGGGCATCCATTTCTCTCGCCAGTTGGCCTTGCTGCTGCCAAGCAGGCGAGCACGGCGGTAGAAGCGACGTTCATGGGCCGCCACCAGATGCAACGCCTGCTTGACGTGCTCGGGCAAGGGGCCGCCATCGTCCAGCACGGTGCGTACGGGCAAGGGCAGGTAAGGAAGGTCGACATGGCTGCGGTCGACGCCATCGAACAACCCAGCAAAGAGGATAGTCAGCGTCTTGCCCTGATAGCTGTAAGTGCCGTCGCCAGGCTGCGGCTCACGGCTTAGCAGCTCATGCAGGAAGGCGCGTGCCAACGTGGCGCCGTAATCGAAGCCATAGACGGTCAATTCGATCCGTTTGAGAAGGGGGCGACCGGTTTGTGCCTCGATCTTGCGTATTTCGTCACTGAGGAAATCAATAGCGCCCTCGATACGCGTATCAGCACCGGTCTTCAATAACTCGGCGACGAAGGGGTTATCACGCACAGGAGCCAATAGCTCGACGCTGGCATCGATTAAAGCCCCCTTGAGCAATTTCCCCGCCTTGACGGGCTTTTGCAGCAAGGCCTTGAGGTCTCGGCTGATGCGTTCCCACCAGTTGCGTCTGGCATCGAGGACGTCCTTGGCCGCTTCGATGGCTTGATCCTCGACCACACCGGCCGGTATATCGCTGGCCGTCGACTCGAAGCTGGTCAGGGCACTCGTCGCTGACAGGTTCAGGTCGGCGGAAAAGTCCTCGCCCAGGCCCGATGCGTAGAAGGCCCTATAGCTAAATTGGGCCCCATCTTCTTGCCTATCCGGGTGAGCAAGAAACAGCTTGCCAATATTGCTGACCCGCCCCGTTTGCATATCCTTGATGCGGTGCCGCCCGAAACCGTCGAAGAAAAAACCGACTCTCAAGGTGTGTTCACAGGGTGCGATATGCGAGCTGCGTTGCGCAGGGTTGCAGCGTGCTGACATGGCCGCAGCTTGTTCGGCAATGGTGTTGCTCATGGCGTACTACCTTCCTTGGGGGCTTCCTTGAGATTTTCATAAGGGCTGTCCAGATTGGGGCTCCAGAACAGACGAATCTGATCACCGGGAAAGAA
>NZ_SUKD01000023.1:0-91422 GCF_013357275.1 Pseudomonas sp. BMW13
GACTGTCCAGATTGGGGCTCCAGAACAGACGAACCTGATCCCCCGGAAAGAAATGCACATGCAGGTACTTGTCTTGCCGGGTGCGCGGTGGGTTGGGCACTTGCCGGGTGATGGTCTCCTTTTCAACGCCCTGGCGAACCTGTTCCCCGGTGCGTCCCTTGATCCACTGCACTGTCAGCACATCGCCTTCGATACGCGTGCAGCATACGGCCCCACCATTGCCACCCCAGGCCTCGTTAACGAAATAGCTGAAGACAGGGCGATCCGTATGGTTGTGTCCATACAGAATGGCTCCAGGCATTTGCTGGTAAGCCCAGGCCATATAAACCAGCAGTAACGCCCCCACTAGCAAAAAACCGATCAAGCTTTTGTGTGGCGATGATGGCGCCCACTTCATCCCTGTTCGTTCCGCTCGGCGAGCGCGTTGGCGAGGGCCAGCCCCTCATGCTCCACGCGCTGCAGCATCAATGGCCAATCGGGGCGCTGGCTTAACGATTGGCCACTCATCAGGCTGTAGAGCGCGTGGAAGGATTGATCCGACTGCTGGCTCAAGCCCGCCTCGCGCGCATGCGACAGTGCCTGGCTGACCTGGTTAAGGCGCTCGCCATGACAATCGCTGAGAAATACCTGCGGGGCATGCTGTTGCAACTCGGTCACCAGCGCCTGAGCATGCAGATCGACGCCCAGCGCCTCGACCAGCGCCTGGTCGAGTTCGATGGGCTGATAGGCAGGCACGCGACCTTGCGCCAGACCCTCGAAACGCTGCCAGCCCTGGGCGCTCGGTAGCCACCAGTGTTCGATAGGCCCGAACAGCCAGGCGTGCCAGGGTTGTTCCTGGCGCGCATGAAGGACGGGCAGTACATTGTGCGCATAGCTGCGTATCAGCAGCGTGTCGCCATCGATGTCGCGGCAGGCGAGGGCGTCGCCCAGATGTTGCTGCAACTGCAGCATGTCCAGGCGGCTGCTCAGCCAGCCATGCCGTGCAGTGGGTGCGAGCCGTTCGTATTGCTCTTGCAAGGCACTGAACGGTTGGCCGCTTAGCTCGACCATTGCCGGGCCTTCATAACGTAGATGCTCCATATCGGCCTGATGCAGCAATGGCCAGAGCCTGTGCTCGGCCAGAATAGCCTGGCGGGCATCGGAGGATAGCAGGCCAAGCTCCACTACCAGGGCCAGGCTATGGCCAGCGGCCAGCGCCTGCTCCCAGTCGTTTCGCGAGACGTCCAGTGCATTCATGCCGAGGCTCCTGCCAGCGTCGCGTTACCTTCGCGCATGGCTTTGCGCAGGCATTCGAGGCAGATACCCTTAGGGGGCGTCAATTTCCCCCTGGCTAGCGTGTGTTCGGGAGGCATGACTTTCTCCCCAGCTATAGCACGATCAAGCAAGTTGCCCGCTCGATCACTATCCGCCGCCCACGGAATCACCGGCGCCAGAATCTTCAACCCCGACCCGCTACCCGGCCCACCCCCGGAGTTCATCTTGATCGTCGCGCCGCTGATGGTCACGCCGCTGGGGTCGAGTTTGACGAAGCTGCCGCCGCCGGCGGCGGTGAGTTCCATGCCGGCGTCGATCACCACCTTGCTGCCAGCGTTGTAGTGAATCTCGCTGCCCGCTTCGATGAACTGGCCGGTGCCGACCTTGTTGTGCTGGGTGGTGGCGACGGTGAGGTGGTCGTTGGCGCGCACTTCGATCTTGCGGTCGAGGTCGGTGGTGCGGTGTTCCTCGGCCTGTATTTCCGCGTAGCTGTTGGCTTCGACGGTGTCGTGGCGTTCGTTGCCGATGCGGATCTTCTGGTCGTGCTCGACGTTCTCGTCCCAGTCGCGTTCGGCGTGGATGTAGATCTGCTCGGCGCCCTTGCGGTCTTCGATGCGGAATTCGTTGTAGCCGCCGCCACCCGGGCTGCTCAGGGTCTTGAACAGGCTGCGGGTCTTGTTCGCGGGCAGCTCGTAGGGCACCACATGCTCGGCGTGGTAGAGGCAACCGGTGACCAGGGGTTGGTCGGGGTCGCCCTCCAGGAAGGTCACCAGCACTTCCATGCCTACCCGCGGGATGGCCACGCCGCCGTAGGCATCGCCGGCCCAGTTGGAGGCCACACGCAGCCAGCAGCTGGTGGTGTCATTGCCGATGCCGTCGCGGTCCCAGTGGAACTGCACTTTCACCCGCCCGTACTGGTCGCAGTGGATCTCTTCGCCGGCTGGGCCGGTGACGACGGCGGTCTGGCTGCCCAGGACCTTGGGCTTGGGATGTTCGAGCAGCGGGCGATAGGGAATGTCCCAGGGCGTGGCGACGAAGCGGTTGCGGTAGCCTTGCTGGAAGCCGTCACCCGGCTGGGTGTGGCTGGTGACCGACTCTTCCAGCACCTGCGGTTGCTTGCCTTCGTGGATGACTTCGCACAGCAGCCAGAGGTCGTTCCACTGTTCGCGCGGGTGGCCGGCCAGCGCCAGGAAGTGGCCGCTGGCCAGGTAGGCGTCGCTCTTGCCCTCGGCGAGTTCGTAGTCGCTGCGCAGGCGCTCCAGGCTGCGCTTGGCCAGGTGCTTGCCGCGGGTGCGATCGGTGAAGCGTCCGGGATAGTCGTAGACCTCCAGCGCCGGGGTGAACTCGCTGCTGTAGTCCGCCTCCATCTGCAGTTTGGGCTGCTCGAAGTCGTAGTCGCGCCAGGTGGCCTGAGTGCTGCGGGTTTCCATGCGCACGCCGAAGACGCTGACCACTTCGTTGTCGGCGGAGAGGCCGCTGTCCTGCTGGTAGTTCAGCGGATCGAGCTTGGGGAAGACGCTGGCGTCATCGCCAAACACCAGCACATGGCCGTCCTCGCTGTGCTGGAAGTGGAAGCTGATCCCTTCTTCCTCGCACAGGCGCTGGATGAAATGCAGGTCGCTCTCGTCGTACTGGGTGCAGTAGATGCGCTCGGGGTAGACGTAGGGGCCGAACTGCATGCGGTAGTCGGTGCCGTCCAGCAAGCCGTGTTCTTCGAGTACGGCGGCGATGATCTGCGGGGCGGTCAGGTGCTGGAAGATGCGCTGGTCGAAGCTGTGGCCCAGGTAGGCCAGGCTGGGGCGCAGGTCGATGTGGTAGCGCGTCAGGCGCTTGCCGGAGTCGCCCTGGGTGATGCCATGAATGATGCCGTGGACACCCTTGTCGCTCGGGCCGAAGGCCAGGTAGGCGGTCTGGTTGATCAGCTCGTTGAGGTCGAGGTCGGCACGCGGGCTGACCAGCTCGATATCGAAGCGGTAGGGCTTGTTAAGCATTTCCCGGCCAGTGAACGAGAGCACTTGCAGGTCGCTTTCGACGGCGGGAATGGTGAGGGTGATATGCGCCTGGTTGGCATCCAGCATGGCGGTTTCCTTCCTTAGATCCGGGCTGGGCATAGGGTGCCCAGCTCAGGTGGCAGGATCAATACTGGCCGGGCGATAGCATGACCTGGGTCACGCTAGGCGATACGCCCTTGTGCGGACTGCACGGGCGAGCCGGCCGGATCGGGCAGGTCGGCAATTTTCCTCGCGGGCACGCACGCAAGACAGCGACCGTTCGACGCCTCTAGCCTTGGGCCATCGATTGATGACGGAGGCGAGGATGAATTCCTGGCGCAACATCAGCCTGTGGATGGATCAGCTCGACGAGCCCCAGCAGGCGCGAGCCGCCTTGCAGGCGGACCTGCAGGCGGACGTGGCGATCATCGGCGCGGGCTATACCGGGCTGTGGACGGCCTACTACCTCAAGCGCCAGGCGCCGCAACTGCGCGTGGTGATCCTGGAGGCCGAGACCGCAGGATTCGGTGCCTCCGGGCGCAACGGTGGCTGGCTGATGGGCAATCTGCTCGGCGAGGATCGCATGTTGGCCGCCTTGCCCGCGGCCGAACGCAAGGCCTCGTTCGACCTGCTGCACGGCATTCCCGATGAGGTGGCGGCGGTGGTCGGGCGCGAGGGCATCGACTGCGACCTGCGCAAGGGCGGGGTGCTCTATTGCGCCGCGCGTTACCCGGAGCAGGAGGTGCGCTTGCGCGAGTATCTCGCCGAGCTGCGCGCCCTGGGCCTGGGCGAGGAGGACTATCGCTGGCTGGCACCGAGCGAGCTGGGCGAGCAGTTGCGTATGGCCAATGCCTACGGTGCGCTGTACAGCCCCCACTGCGCGACCATTCAGCCCGCCAGGCTGGTGCGCGGGCTGGCCCGCTGCGTCGAGGGCATGGGCGTCGAGTTGTATGAACGCAGCCCGGTGATCGACTGGCAGCCCGGTGTGGTGCGCACTGCCCAGGGGCGTGTCACGGCCGACTGGGTGGTGCCGGCCATCGAGGGCTATGCCGCGACCCTGCCGCCGCTGGGCAATCACCAGTTGCCGGTGCAGAGCCTGATCGTCGCCACCGAGCCCCTGCCTGCGGATGTATGGGCGGGGATCGGCCTGGAACGTGGCCAGGCGTTCAGCGAGTTCAGCCGGCAGGTCACCTACGGCCAGCGCAGCCTGGATGATCGGCTGATCTTCGGCGCGCGTGGCGGCTATCGCTTCGGCGGGCGCCTGCGCAGCGACTTCAGCCTGACCCGGGACGAACTGGACCTGCGTCGCTACCTGATGGGGGAGATCTTCCCGCAGCTGCGCAACGTGCGCTTCACCCACTCATGGGGCGGCAACCTCGGCATGGCGAGGCGCTTCCAGCCGCACATGTTGCGCGATGCGCGCAACCGGATTGCCCTGGCCGGCGGTTACGGTGGCGAGGGCGTGGGGGCCACCAACCTGGCCGGGCGAACCCTGGCCGACCTGATTCTCGGACATGACAGCGAACTGCTGCGACAGCCCTGGGTGCTGGCTGACAGCCCGGTTTCCCGTCTGCGCCGCTGGGAGCCCGAGCCATGCCGCTGGCTCGGCTACAACGCGATCATCCGCAGCTTCGTCCACGAGGACGAGGTGCTCGCCAACCCGCGCAGTCCGGCCTGGCGACGACGCCTGGCGCAAGCCGTGGCGGGGCGCATGGAAAGCCTGATGAGCTGAGCGAGTGCCTGGCTCTCACCGACCTTCAACCTGGAGCTCACATGAACATCACCCATTTCCGCAATACCCCGGACATCGTCCTGGATGAGTCCAACCCGGTGGCCGTGCCGCTGAGCGAGCCGGTGGCGGTGGCCTCGACCACCAGCGTCGAACGCAGCGATGGCGTCGAGACCGGCGTCTGGGAGTGCACACCGGGGCGTTGGCGCCGGCAGATCGTGCAGCAGGAGTTCTGCCACTTCATCGCCGGGCGCTGCACCTTCACCCCGGATGGCGGCGAACCGATCGAGATCGCAGCAGGTGACGCACTGATGTTGCCGGCCAACACCCTGGGCATCTGGGACATACAAGAAACGCTGCGCAAGACCTATGTGCTGATCTTCTGATCCGGCGCTTTTTTCAGTGACTGCCTAGAACAACAACTCACGAGGTAACCCATGCTGAAGAAACTTCTACCGTGCCTGTTGCTGGCCGGTACCGCCCACGCCGCCGACAGCGTGCGCATCTACAACTGGACCGACTACATCGCCCCGGACACGCTCAAGCAGTTCGAGCAGAGCAGCGGCCTGGCGACGCACTACGATGTCTACGACAGCAACGAGACGCTGGACGCCAAGCTGATGGCCGGGCGTTCAGGCTATGACGTGGTGTTTCCCTCCAACCACTTCATGGCCCGACAGATTCAGGGTGGTGCGCTGAAGAAGCTGGACCGCAGCAAGCTGCCCAACTGGAGCAACCTCAACCCGGTGCTGATGAAGGCGCTGGAGGTGAACGACCCCGGCAACGCGCATGGCTTCCCCTATCTGTGGGGCAGCACCGGCATCGGCTACAACGTCGACAAGGTGCGTGAGGTGCTGGGCGACGATGCGGCGATGGACAGCTGGGACGTGTTGTTCGACCCGAGCAAGCTGGCCAGGCTCAGCCAGTGTGGCGTGGCGATTCTGGACAACGGTCCGGAGATGCTGCCCATCGCCCTGCATCACCTGGGCTTGCCCCATCACAGCAAGAACCCTGACGACTACAAGCGTGCCGAGGCACTGCTGATGGAGATGCGCAAGAACGTGCGTTATTTCCACTCGTCCAAGTACGTCGGCGACCTGGCCAATGGCGAGATCTGCATGGCCGTGGGTTTCTCCGGCGACATCATGCAGGCCGGCGCGCGAGCCGCCGAGGCAGGCAACGGGGTGAAGATCCGCTATGAGATCCCCAAGGAGGGCGCGCCGATCTGGTTCGACATGGTGGCGATGCCAGTCGACGCCAGCAACGAGGAGGGCGCCTACGCCTTCATGAACTACCTGCTGCAGCCGGAAGTGATGGCGGCCATCAGCAACCACGTGAAGTATGCCAATGGCAACGCCAAGGCCGATGCGCTGGTCGAGCCCGCCCTGAAGGTCGACCCGACCGTGTACCCACCAGAGTCGGTGATGGACAAGCTGTACACGCTGGAGGCCATGCCGCTGAAGATCGACCGGGTGCGCACGCGCATCTGGAGCAAGGTCAAGAGCGGCGTCTGATCACCACCCGCCCTGGATAGCACAAACGCCGCGAGCCTCTGCAGGCTCGCGGCGTTTTCCTGTGCTTCGCTGGCAGCCGGGCGCTGCCTGCCCAGACGTCAGACCTTGAAGCGCCCCAGCAGGCTGTCCTGCTGGCCAACCTGTTCCACCATCGAGGCGCACTGGCGCACCTGTTGCTCGGCGCCGCCAGCCAGCTCATGACTGATGTCGCGGATGTTGGTGGTGTTGCGGTTGATTTCCTCGGTGGTTGCGCTCTGTTCCTCGGCCGCCGTGGCAATCTGCAGGTTCATGTCGTTGATGCGGGTGATCGCCTCGCGGATGCGGCCGAGCATGTCGTTGGCCGCGCCGGCTTCTTCGGCGGTCTTGCTGGCCGTATCACGGCTCTGCTGCATGCGGCTCTCCGCCTGGCGTACGCCGCCCTGCAGCTGGTCGATCATCTGGCGGATTTCCTGGGTCGCCTGCTGCGTGCGCGAAGCCAGCGAGCGAACCTCGTCGGCGACCACGGCGAAGCCGCGTCCGGACTCGCCGGCACGCGCGGCCTCGATGGCGGCGTTGAGGGCCAGCAGGTTGGTCTGCTCGGCGATGCTGGTGATCACCTGCAGGATCGACTCGATGTTGTGGCTGAGCTTGGCCAGTTCGTTGATCGCGTGGCTGGTCTGGTCCATCTCGTCGGCCAGGTGGCGAATCGCCGAACTCGACTGCGAGACCACGCGCACGCCGCTTTCGGTCTCCTCGTTGGCCGCGACGGCCGCCTGGGCTGCTGCCTGGGCGTTGCGTGCCACTTCCTCGGCGGTGGAGGCCATCTCCTGCATGGCGGTGGCCAGCTGGTCGAGTTCCTGCAGCTGCTCCTGCAGGCGGCGGGCCGCCTGTTCCGACTCCTGCGATGTCAGCGCGGTGCTTTCGCGCACCTGGTGCGAGCTGCCCATCACGTCGCCGATCAGCGTCTGCAGGGTTTGCAGGAAACGGTTGAACTCCAGCGACAGCTCGCCGATCTCGTCATTGCTGGTGATCGCCAGGCGCCGGGTCAGGTCGCCTTCGCCGCTGTTGATCTCGCGCAGCGAGGTGCTGAGCAGGCCGAGCGGCTTGAGCAGGCTGTTCATCAGCAGGCCGAGCACCACCAGGCTGATGGCCACGCCTACCACGGTGCCGCCCACGGCCAGCCAGGTCAGGCGATCGGCCTCGGCCATCACCACGCTCTCGTCGAGCACCACGCCGATGTACCAGTCCATGCCGCGCAGATTGGGCAGGGGGGTGAAGGACACCAGCAGGCTCTTGCCGTCGGCATCGACCTCGTGCAGTTCCTTGCCCAGGGCCGGGCTCTGGCCATCGAACAGCTCACTGTAGGCCTTGCCGTTGTAGCTGGCGTCCGGGTGGGAAATGATGTTGCCCGAGCGGCTGAGCAGGAAGGCGTAGCCGGCGCCGTTGAAGTCCAGGGTGTTGACCGCGTCGGCGACCGACTGCAGGCGGATGTCGCCACCGAATACGCCGAGGAACTTGCCCGCGTCGCTGATCCGGGCGACGGCGGAGATGAGAATCTCGTTGGTGGTGGAGTCCACGTAGGGTTCGGTCAGCACGGCCTGGCTGCCGGCCTTGCCGGTGGCGTACCACGGGCGTTTGCGGCCATCCCAGTCGGCGCTGGGCTTCCACTCTTCACTGTTCTTGATCGGCTTGCCGTCCGCTTCCAGTGCGCCGAACACCAGAATGAACTCGTTCTTCAGCAGCGGGGCATCGAATACCCGCTGGTTTTCTTCCGGGCTGTAGCTGCTGTCGATGGTCTGTGCCATCAGGTCGATCAGGCGCAACTTGGCGTTGAGCCAGTTCTCGATCTGCCTGGCGAGCGCGTTGCTCGACTCGCTGATACTGGATTCGACCTGACTGCGCAGGGTGTCGCGCACCTGGCTGACCTGGGACAGCGACAGCAGGCTGGTAGTAAGGAACAGCACGGTAGCGGCAGCGATACCGACCTTGTGGGCAATCTTCATGAATGGGCTCCTGAGCGCCAAAACGACGGGGCTGCATCCATGCAATGCGGCTTGTGGCAAACCTATTACAGTGCCGGTATTTCACCGACAGGACGTGTGGTCTCTCTGTAGAGGGGCTATCGGCTGGCGGATGCCATTCTTGAGCGTCAGGCGCGACTTCTGTGCAGGCGACTGGTGTTGACCACGTCCACGGCGCGGGCACGCAGCTGGCCACAGCCGCCGTCGACATCCTGGCCGGCCGAGTTGCGCACCTTGGTCAGCACGCCCCGGCTGTGCAGGTAGCGGACGATCTCGACGATACGCTCGCCATCGGGGCGCTGGTACTCGTCGGCTTCCAGGCTGTTGTACGGGATCAGGTTGAGCACCGCGAACTTGCCCTTGAACAGACGCAGGATGTTGTCCAGCTCCGCCTGGCTGTCATTGATGCCCCTGAGCAGCGTCCACTGGTACTGGATCGGATAATCGATGGCGCGGGCGTAGGCCTCGCCCAGCTCCATCAGCCGCTCGGGGTCGATGCGTGGCGCTCTCGGCAGCAGGCGCTGGCGCAGCTCGGCATCGGTGGTGTGCAGTGACAGCGCCAGGGCGGGGCGCACGCGTTGCTGCGGCAGGCGCTCGAACACACGCGGGTCACCGACGGTGGAGAACACCAGGTTGCGGTGGCCGATTCCTCCTTCGGTGCCAAGCAGATCGATGGCTTCTAGCACGTTGTCGAGGTTGTGCGCGGGCTCGCCCATGCCCATGAACACGACTTTCTTCACGGCGCGGCGGCGCCGGCCCAGCACCACCTGGGCGACCATTTCGGCACTGCTGAGCTGACGCAGCAGGCCGCTCTTGCCGGTCATGCAGAAGGTGCAACCCACGGCGCAGCCCACCTGGCTGGAGATGCACAGGCCGTCACGCGGCAGCAGCACGCTCTCGACCATCTGCCGGTCGGCCAGCTCCACCAGCAGGCGTGACGAACCGTCGGCCCCGGGGTGCTCGGTACTGACCCTGGCCAGTTGCTCGAGGCTGGCGGCGATTGCCGGCAAGCCTTCGCGTACCGTCAGCGGCAGGAAGTTCTCGGTCTTCTGATGCTTGGTCCCGGCATCCAGCGGCTTGCCCTGCAGCCAGGCACGGGTGATGCGCCCGATATGCTGGGGTTTGGCGCCAAGGTCGGCGAGACGGCGAGAAAGTTCGGTGAGCTGCATGGGGCGCGCATGCTACCACCGCCGCGCGCCCGTGCGTAGGGCGTTTCAGCGCGCCGCGAGGAACTGGCCGTAGCCCCGTGCGTGGCCCAGCTCGGTGGCGATGCGTTCATCGTCCACGGCCAGGCGGCCATTGATCAGCACATGGCTGACGCAGCCGGGATTGCGGCAGACCATGCGCGGGATGCCGAAGCCCTGCATCTCGTCCCAGTTCTCCTGCTCCAGGTTCTGCCGCAGGCCCTCGGGGTCGAGCAGTACCAGGTCGGCGCGGTCACCCAGGCGGATGTAGCCGGCGTCGATACCGAGCCAGTCGGCCTGTTCGCCGGTCAGGCGATGGACCGCCTGTTCCAGGCTCATCACCGGCTGGCCCTCGTCATGGCTGTCCTTGACCAGCTTGAGAAAACGCAGCGGCAGGTTGTAGAAGGCCATGTTGCGGATGTGCGCCCCGGCGTCGGAGAAGGTGATCAGGGTGTTGGGGCTGCGCACCATCTCGCGCAGCTTGTCGCGGCGGTGATTGCCGATCACGGTGAACCAGCGCAGCTGGCGGCCGTACTGCACCACCATGTCGAGAAACAGGTCGACGACATGCAGGCCGCGTTCGCGGGCCACGTCGGCGAAGTTCCTGCCCACCAGCGAGGTGTCCGGGCAGCCGAGGATCACCGCGTCGCCGAAGTCGCGCTGCCAGACCCGTGGCGACAGCTTGTCGGCGTAGTACTTGCGGAAGGTGCGGCGGTACTGCTCGTCCTGCAGCAGCTTGTTGCGCTCCAGCTGGTCCTTGACGTCCAGGGCCATCTCGCCCGCGCCGAATTCCTCGAACAGCACGATATCCATGCCGTCGGCGTAGATGGCGAAGGGCGTGGGCAGCAGTTGCCAGCGGAAGTCGCCGCCCAGGCGATTGGTCAGCCAGGCGGAAACACGGGCAAGCAGCGCCAGGCTGCGATTGCCCTTGAGGTCGAGCAGGGAAATCAGCGTGGTCTTCAGCGGCTTGCGCAACAGGCCGATGGCCTCGCCGAGGTACTGGGTGATCTGCAACGGATTGGCGGCGTTGGGCGCGCCCTGGTGCACCCGGCCGCGCTGGCGCAGCAGGCGGTTCAGGCGGCGTATCTCGCGCCAGCGTGCATAGGTGCTGGGCAGGCTTTTCGACCATTCGCGGTCGCCGTCGATCTTGTCCCATTTCAGACACATGGTGGACAGCCCGAGAAAGCCGCAATCCAGCGCCTCTTCGAGTACGGCTTCCATGCGCTGCTGTTCCGCTGCGCTGGGTACGACCTGACGATCGGTGGCGCGGTGCAGGCCCATCACCGCCACGCGCAGGTCGCTGTGGCCAAGGAAACTGATCAGGTTCGGCCCCAGGGGGTGCTGGTCGATGAACTCGCGCCACTGCCGCGGGCCGCTCCAGGTCTTGCGTGTCTGCAGGATCGGCAGCACCTTCTCGCGCGGTACGGTTTCTACGCGGGTGAAGATGTCGGATGCATCCTCGGCCTGGCTGCAGACCATGCTCAGCGAGCAGCTACCGACCAGTACCGTGGTCACCCCGTGACGCACCGACTCCGACAGGCCGGGGGCGACGATCAGCTCGGCATCGTAATGGGTGTGGGTGTCGAGGAAGCCGGGGGTGATCCACTTGCCACGGGCATCGATGACGCGCTCGGCCAGGTGCTCGTCCAGCGGCTCGGCGCTGATCAGGGCGACGCGGCCATCTTTGATGGCCAGGCTGCGAATGGAAGAGGGGGCTGCGCTACCGTCGAAGTAGCGGCCGCTTTGCACAATCAGGTCGTACTGAGCCACGGATCACCTCGGATTTTTTGTTGTTGTGGGGTGAGACTAAGCCGCTAGCGAGCGTGCGACTTGTCATGACACGACAAACACCGCATCTTCGTCGGGCAAGCCCTTCACGGAGTGGCCATGAGCATTCGCTACGAGGTACGCAGCGCCGCACTGACCGGGTTGCCGGCCGAGGTGACGGCACTGGGCGGCAACCTGGATGACCTGCTGGCGACGGTTGGGCTGAACCGCACGGCGCTGGCCGACGGTGATCGGCTGATCCGTATCGAGCAGGTGATCCGCCTGCTCTGCGAAGCGGCGCGGCAGCTCGCCTGCCCTGATCTCGGCCTGCGCGTGGCTGGCCACCAGGGGTTGCAGATGCTCGGGCCGCTCGGTCGCCTGCTGGCGCGTGAGGCCGACCTGCACGGCGCCTTTTCTGCTGCGCAGCGCTACCTGGCCTTGCACAACAAGGCCGAGCACTGGCGCCTGTCGGCCGTCGGCGACCAGGTTGAGGTGCGCCGTATCGAACATTTCTTCGCCGAGGAGGGCGGTCAGCAGTACCGGGAAATGGCCATCGCCGCCTGTGCCCGCATGGTGCGTGCCATGGGCGGGGCCAACCTGCATCCGTTGCGGATCGCATTCAGCCACAGTCCCGTCGCGTCGCTCGCCTGTTACCGGCGGCACCTGGGCTGCGAGGTGCTGTTCGATCAGGAGCACGACTCCCTGATCTACGCCGCCAGCGTGCTGCAGCGTCCGGTGCTGGCCATGGCCAGGCGCGATGAGCAGCATCTCGACGACTACCTGCGTACGCTGCTCGACGGCCTGCAGGACAGCCTCGAGCTGCAGGTGCGCAGCCTGATCACGCAAACCCTCGGCATGCGTCAGCATTCGCTCGGCCACATCGCGCAGCTGTTATGCCTGCATCCACGCACTTTGCAGCGCCGGCTGCAGGCGGAGGGGTTGCACTTCAAGCAGCTGGTGCACCGGGTGAAGATGGATACCGCGAGCTGGCACGTACAGGCA
Organism: Pseudomonas sp. BMW13; assembly: GCF_013357275.1. Taxonomy (NCBI): domain Bacteria; kingdom Pseudomonadati; phylum Pseudomonadota; class Gammaproteobacteria; order Pseudomonadales; family Pseudomonadaceae; genus Pseudomonas; species Pseudomonas sp. BMW13. Next base: position 12,442 of record NZ_SUKD01000023.1, read on the forward strand.
TCGAACATGCCCCTGACCCTGCTCGCCGACGTACTCGGCTATGCCGATCTGGCCGCCTTCTCCAAGGCCTTTCGCAACGAGTTCGGGCAGTCGCCGTCGACCTGGCGACAGCTGCATGGCAACCTGCCGGACAGATAGCCTCGCTCAGCGCGGCGCGGCCGCGACCACCTCGAAGCGCAGCACGCCGATCATCTGCCCGGCCTCGGTGACGACCCGCACCTGCCAGCGACCTTCGGGCGCGCCGGGGAAGTTGAGCTTGTGCGTCCAGGCGCGATAACCCTCCTTGCGGCCGCCGTGGATATCCAGGGCGATGCGCTCGACTTCGCGACCGTCGTGTTGCCAGACGTGATAGATGCGCTCGTTCAGTCCGCGAGGCGCGTTGATCGAGGTGTAGGCATAGATGCCGTTGGCGCGCAGCTGGTCGGCGGTGATGCGTTGCAGGCTCTCGCCCGGAGTGCGCTGCGTACCGTCGAAACGGTCGCTGATCGCCACTTCGGTCAGCCACAGGGTGGCGGGTGGCACCCACACCCGCGCCATCCAGCCCGCACCGGCCATCACCAGCGGCAGCGCAGCCAGCAGGACGATGCGCCGCCAGCCGGCGAAACCGATCAGTCCCGGCAGGCTGGGCAATGCCAGCACCGTGGCGACCAGCAGGGCGATGCGGTAGCTCTCCGGCGTGCTGAGGTGAAAGATGATCGGCAGCGCCGTGAGCATGACCGCGAACAGCGCCAGGCTGTGCAACATCAGCAGCAGCCAGCGCCGTGGCGCCAGCCAGCGGTAGTAGATGGGGTCGGTGATCGACGCCAGTGCCGCGACGCCGAGCAGGCCGCTGAACAGCAGTTGCCCGCTGTTCCAGGTGGTGGTGATGAAGAAGAACGGCAGGACGAAGAACAGGCTTTCCTGGTGGATCATCTGCGTCGCGTAGCGCAGCAGCGGCAGGGGCAGCTCGAAGCCGAAACGCCGGGCGATGCGTTCACGCAGCAGGCTCTCCATCATCAGCCACAGCCAGCTGACCAGCAGCACGACACCGAGGACCTTGGCCAGATGGGCCTGACGGTCGACCAGCACGAAGCTGGCCACGCCGGAGCAGAAGCCGAACAGGGCGACGAGGCCGGGATAACGCTGGATCCAGGCAATCAGCGTGGGCACGCGATCGAGCAGGGCTTTCATGTGAGCGACGCGCTACTGTGATGGGCGGGCATCCTAGGTAGTGCGGGCCCCGGGTGCAAGCGAATCGTCGGCGCTGCTGGCGATCAGGCGCGGCTTGCGGCACTATTGCGCCCCCGTTTCACCACCGAGTCCGATCACGATGAAATTCATCCATCAACGCGAGCAACTGGAAGAGGGCGATCTGGTGGTCATCCAGTGTTCGCAACCCTGCAACATCCGCCTGATGAACGACGCCAACTTCCGCGCCTTCAAGAACCGTGGTCGGCACAGCTATCACGGCGGCGCCTTCATCAAGTTTCCGGCGAAGATCAGCGTGCCTTCCAGCGGCTTCTGGAACATCACCATCGACACCGTCAGCCGCAAGGCCGTCAGCGTGACGCGCAAGCCACAGCTCGAATACAGCATCACCATCAAGCGCCAGCGCCGCGCCGGCATCTAGTTGCCGCCCCGAGGGGCGCTCGCAGTACCGGCAAGGTACCCGGCGGCTGCGCCGCTCGGGTACCGCTGAACCCGCGCCGTCGCCTCAGTCGTCGTAGCCGAGATTGGGCATCAGCCAGCGTTCGCTGACGCCGATGTCCTGCCCCTTGCGCTTGCTGTACTGCTCGATCTGGTCCTTGTCCACCTTGCCGACGGCGAAGTACTGCGCCTCGGGATGCGCGAAGTACCAGCCGGAGACCGCCGCCGCCGGGAACATGGCGTAGTGCTCGGTGAGGAACACACCGCTACGGCCGGCCTTGTGGTAGTCGGCCTCAGGGTCGAGCAGCTTGAACAGCGTGGCTTTCTCGGTGTGGTCCGGGCACGCCGGGTAGCCGGGCGCCGGGCGGATGCCGTTGTACTGCTCGCGAATCAGCGCTTCGTTGTCCAGTTGCTCGCCTGCGGCGTAGCCCCAGTACTCCTTGCGCACACGTTCGTGCAGCCACTCGGCGCAGGCTTCGGCCAGACGGTCGGCCAGCGCCTTGACCATGATCGAGTTGTAGTCGTCGCCCTTGGCCTCGTAGGCCTTTGCCACTTCCTCGGCGCCGATGCCGGCGGTGGTGATGAAGCCGCCGACATAATCGGTCTTGCCGCTTTCCTTCGGCGCGACGAAGTCGGCCAGGGACAGGTTCGGCTTGCCGTCCGGCTTGATGGTCTGCTGGCGCAGGTGATGCAGGGTGGCCAGTTTCTCGCCGCCGTCGCCGTAGACCTCGATGTCGTCGTGGGCGACCTGGTTGGCCGGCCAGAAACCGAACACAGCGCGAGCCTTGATCAGTTTCTCGTCGATCAGCTTCTTCAGCAGCGCCTGGGCGTCGTTGAACAGGCTGGTGGCCGCTTCGCCGACGACCTCGTCGGTGAGAATGCGCGGGTACTTGCCGGCCAGGTCCCAGGAGATGAAGAACGGCGTCCAGTCGATGTACTCGACCAGGGTCGCCAGATCGATGTCGTCCAGCACGCGGGCACCGGTGAAGCCTGGCTTCGGTGCTACGTAGCTGGCCCAGTCGAAGGCCGGTTTGTTGGCGATGGCGTCGGCATAGCCCAGGCGCTCGGTGCGCGAGGCGCGGGCCGAGGTACGCTCACGCACCACCACGTATTCGTCGCGGGTCTTCTGCACGAAGTCGCTCTTCAGCTCCTTCGACAGCAACTGGGTCGCCACGCCCACGGCACGCGAGGCGTCGGTGACATAGACCACGGCGTCGTTGCTGTACTGCGGGTCGATCTTCACCGCAGTGTGCGCCTTGGAGGTGGTGGCGCCGCCGATCATCAGCGGCAGGTTGAAGCCCTGGCGCTGCATCTCCTTGGCCACGTGCACCATCTCGTCGAGCGACGGGGTGATCAGGCCGGAGAGGCCGATGATGTCGCACTTCTCATCCCTGGCGGTCTGCAGGATCTTCTCCGCCGGCACCATCACGCCGAGGTCGACGATGTCGTAGCCGTTGCAGCCGAGTACCACGCCGACGATGTTCTTGCCGATGTCGTGCACGTCGCCCTTGACCGTGGCCATGAGGATCTTGCCCTTGGCTTCCGGCTTGTCGCCTTTTTCCGCTTCGATGAAGGGGATCAGGTGCGCCACCGCCTGCTTCATCACGCGGGCGGACTTGACCACCTGCGGCAGGAACATCTTGCCCGAGCCGAACAGGTCGCCGACCACGTTCATGCCACTCATCAGCGGACCTTCGATGACTTCGATGGGGCGCGCGCACTGCTGGCGGCATTCCTCGGTGTCCTCGACGATGAAGGCGGTGATGCCCTTGACCAGTGCGTGCTCCAGGCGCTTGCCGACCGGCAGCGAGCGCCATTCCTCGTTCTCCACTTCCTTGGCCGCGCCGTCGCCCTTGAACTTGTCGGCGATGGCCAGCAGCGCCTCGGTGGCGCCGTCGTTGCGGTTGAGCACCACGTCCTCGACCGCGTCGCGCAGCTCTTTCGGAATCTCGTCGTAGATTTCCAGCTGGCCGGCGTTGACGATGCCCATGGTCAGGCCGTTCTGGATCGCGTAGTAGAGGAACACCGAGTGGATCGCTTCGCGCACCGGGTTGTTGCCGCGGAAGGAGAACGACACGTTGGACACACCGCCGGAGCTGAGCGCGTAGGGCAGCTCGTCACGGATATAGGCGCAGGCCTCGATGAAGTCCACCGCGTAGTTGTTGTGCTCCTCGATGCCGGTGGCGACGGCGAATATGTTCGGGTCGAAGATGATGTCTTCCGGCGGGAAGCCCACTTCATTGACCAGGATGTCGTAGCTGCGCTGGCAGATTTCCTTCTTGCGCGCAGCGGTATCGGCCTGGCCGACCTCGTCGAAGGCCATGACCACTACGGCGGCGCCGTAGCGCTTGCACAGGCGGGCGTGGTGCTTGAACGCCTCGACACCTTCCTTCATGGAGATGGAGTTGACGATGCCCTTGCCCTGGATGCACTTGAGGCCCGCTTCGATCACTTCCCACTTGGAGGAGTCGATCATGATCGGTACGCGCGAGATGTCCGGCTCACCGGCGATCAGGTTGAGGAAACGGACCATGGCCGCCTGGGAATCGAGCATCCCTTCGTCCATGTTGATGTCGATCACCTGGGCGCCGGCTTCCACCTGCTGCAGGGCGACTTCCAGGGCTTCGGTGTAGTTCTCCTCGCGGATCAGCCGGGCGAACTTGGCCGAACCGGTGATGTTGGTACGCTCGCCGACGTTGACGAACAGCGAACTGCGATCAATGGTGAAGGGCTCCAGGCCGGACAGGCGGCAGGCCTTGGGAATTTCCGGGATGACGCGCGGGGCATGCTTGGCCACCGCCTCGGCGATCGCCTTGATGTGCGGCGGGGTGGTGCCGCAGCAGCCGCCGATGATGTTGAGCAGGCCGCTGGCGGCGAACTCCTCGACCACCGCTGCCATCTGTTCCGGGGTCTCGTCGTACTCACCGAAGGCATTGGGCAGGCCGGCGTTGGGGTGAGCGGAAACCTGGGTGTCGGCCTTGGCGGCCAGTTCGGCCAGGTACGGCCGCAGCTCCTTGGCACCGAGGGCGCAGTTCAGGCCGACGGAGATCGGCTTGGCGTGGCGCACCGAGTTCCAGAAGGCTTCGGTGGTCTGCCCGGACAGGGTCCGGCCGGACGCGTCGGTGATGGTGCCGGAGATCATGATCGGCAGTTCGACGCCATCTTCCTCGAACACCTGCTGCACGGCGAAGATCGCCGCCTTGGCGTTCAGGGTGTCGAAGATGGTCTCGATCAGGATCAGGTCGGCGCCGCCCTCGATCAGGCCGCGCGTGGCTTCGGTGTAGTTGTCCACCAGCTCGTCGAAGGTGACGTTGCGGTAGCCGGGGTCATTGACGTCCGGGGAGATCGAGCAGGTGCGGCTGGTCGGGCCGAGCACGCCGGCCACGAAGCGCGGGCGATCCGGCGTTTCCAGGGTCTTGGCATCGCAGACCTCACGGGCCACGCGGGCGCCGGCCACGTTCAGCTCGTAGACCAGCGACTCCATGCCGTAGTCGGCCTGCGACACCTGGGTGGCGTTGAAGGTGTTGGTTTCCAGGATGTCGGCGCCGGCATCCAGGTAGGCCTTCTCGATCTCGGCGATGACCTTCGGCTGGGTCAGCAGCAGCAGGTCGTTGTTGCCCTTGACGTCGCTCGGCCAGTCGGCGAAGCGCTCGCCACGGTAATCGGCTTCTTCCAGCTTGTAGCTCTGGATCATGGTGCCCATGCCACCATCGAGGATCAGGATGCGCTCCTTCAGTGCTTGCTGGAGGGCTTGTAGGCGGGCGCTGCGATCGGACATGGGTAACTACCTGAGCAAAGCGGAAACAAAGGTGCGCGATGATAGCAAAGCTGCAGGGTTCTGGAGCGCCGGCGCCATGTCCATGAATTTCATTCATGTTGCCGGTGGCGAGCTGTCGTTAGAATCGCGTCACCGCCATCAAGGATGCTGTCATGCTCAAGCCCGCTGTTCTGTTGTTCCTGTCACTTGCAGCCGGCGGCCTGGCCCGCGCTGAGCCGATCTCCTACAGCGATGACGTCGAGCCGATCCTCACCCACAAATGCGTGGCCTGCCATACCTGCTACGACGCCCCCTGCCAGCTCAACCTCGGCAGTGGCGAGGGCATCCTGCGCGGTGCCAGCAAGCAACTGGTGTACGACGGCACGCGTACCAAGGCGCAGGCGACCACGCGGCTGTACCTGGATGCCCAGGGCGAGGAAGCCTGGCGCAAGCGTGACTTCCACTCGGTGCTCGATGCGCAGAACGGTCAGGCGGCGCTGATCAAACGCATGCTCGAACTCGGTCGCAGCCAGCCGCTGGAGCCCAATGCCAAGCTGCCTGACAACCTGGATATCGCCATCACGCGCAGCAACACCTGCCCGACACCGGGCGAGTTCGCGGACTACGCACAGAAGAATCCTCACGGCGGCATGCCATTCGCGGTGACCGGGCTGGAAGACGCCGAGTACGCGACGCTGGAGCAGTGGCTGGAGCAGGGCGCGCAGGTTTCCGAGCGGGCCGTGCAGCCCAGCGCCGAGGAGCTGCGTCAGGTCGAGACCTGGGAGGCGTTCCTGAACGCACCGGGCGCCCGGCAGAACCTGGTCTCGCGCTGGTTGTACGAGCACCTGTTCCTGGCCCATCTGCACTTCGACGGCGGCGAGCCGGGGCATTTCTTCCAGATGGTGCGTTCGCGAACGCCCAGCGGCCAGGCCATCGACCCGATCGCCACGCGGCGCCCCAATGACGATCCCGGTACCGAGTTCTACTACCGCCTGTGGCCGATCCAGGGCGTGATCGTGCACAAGACCCACATCACCTATCCGCTGGGCGAGGAGAAGCTGGCGCGGGTCAAGGCGCTGTTCTTCGCCGACGACTGGACGCTCGACGCGGTGCCCGGCTATGGCGCGCAGCGGCGTGCCAATCCCTTCGAGACCTTCGCCGCGATTCCGGCACGGGCGCGCTATCAGTTCATGCTGGATAACGCCGAGTATTTCGTGCGCACCTTCATCCGTGGCCCGGTGTGCCGCGGGCAGATTGCCACCGACGTGATTCGCGACAACTTCTGGGCGCTGTTCCAGGACCCCGAGCATGATCTCTATGTCACCGATGCCGATTACCGGCGCGAGGCCACGCCACTGCTGGCGATGCCGGGCCAGTTCGACGACATCGGCGATCTGCTCGGGCTGTGGCGCAACTACCGCGACAAGCGCAACGAGTACGAAGACCTGCGCCAGGACGCCTACGCCGATGCGCCGCCAGCGGACTGGGCGCACATCTGGAGCGGCAATGACAATGCGCTGCTGTCGATCTTCCGTCAGCATGACAGCGCTTCGGTGCGCAAAGGCCTGCTCGGAGAAGTTCCACAGACCCTCTGGTGGATGGACTACCCGCTGCTGGAACGCACCTATTACCAGCTGGTGGTCAATTTCGACGTGTTCGGCAACGTCTCGCACCAGGCGCAGACACGCCTGTACTTCGACCTGATCCGCAATGGCGCCGAGGTGAACTTCCTGCGCCTGCTGCCGGCGGATTCACGCGAGGGCTACCTGGACGACTGGTACCAGAACAGCGGCAAGCTGAAGATGCTGCTGGACTACACCTCGGTCGATCACCGCAGCCCGAGTGCGCTGAACCTGGCCGGGCAGGATCCCAAGCAGCAGTTCGCCGAACAGCTGCTGGCGCGTTACGCCACGCTCAATGCGCGGCCCGACCCGATCAATCGCTGCAAGGGCGCGCGCTGCTACCGCGAAGGCCTGTCGAAAGACCTGCAGCACGTCGAGCAGACGCTGGCGCGCCTGACCAGTCGCCCGGCGGGTGGCTTGAAGGTCATCGACCAGCTGCCCGAGTCGACGATGCTGCGCGTGGAGCTCGACGATGGCTCGCGCGAGATCTACAGCGTGTTGCGCAATCGCGCGCACAGTAACGTGGCCTTCATGCTGGGCGAGGAGCTGCGTTACCAGCCGCGCCTGGACACCCTGACCATCTACCCGGAGGTGCTGAGCAGCTACCCGAACTTCCTGTTCAGGCTGCCAGCCATCGAGATCGATGAGTTCGTCAGTCAGATGGAGGGCGTGACCGACCAGGCATCGTTCGAGCGCATCGTCGAGCGCTGGGGCATACGCCGCAGTCATCCCGAGTTCTGGCGCTACTTCCATGACCTGAGCGAGCACATCCGTGCAACCCAGCCCCTGGAGGCGGGGGTGCTCGACATGAATCGCTACGAGAACCTCTGACGCCCTGCCGACCTCTCGCCGCTCGCTGGGATGCGGGCGGGCGAGGGGGTAGTCTCTATCCTGAGTAAATTAGTAGGACTATATTCAGGGCGTCAGTTGGCGTACACTTCGCTCCATGACCGTGAGGAGTTGCCATGAGCACTATTACCATTACCGATGCCGCGCATGACTACCTGGCCGAGCTGCTGAGCAAGCAGGACACTCCGGGTATCGGCATTCGTATCTTCATCACCCAGCCGGGTACGCCTTACGCGGAAACCTGCATTGCCTACTGCAAGCCGGGTGAGCAGAAGCCGGAAGACAACGCCGTTGGCCTGGCCAGTTTCACGGCCTGGATCGATGGCGTCAGTGAGCCGTTCCTGGAGGACGCGGTGGTGGATTATGCCACCGACCGCATGGGCGGCCAGCTGACCATCAAGGCGCCGAACGCCAAGGTGCCGATGGTCAATGAGGACAGCCCGCTCAACGAGCGCATCAACTACTACCTGCAGACCGAGATCAACCCGGGGCTGGCCAGCCATGGCGGTCAGGTAAGCCTGGTCGACGTGGTCGACGAAGGCATTGCGGTGCTGCAGTTCGGTGGTGGTTGCCAGGGCTGTGGTCAGGCCGACTACACCCTCAAGGAAGGCATCGAGAAAACCTTGCTGGAACGCATTCCCGAACTCAAGGGCGTGCGCGACGTGACCGACCACAGCAATCGCGAGAACGCGTACTACTGAGTCCGCGTCAGGCGTAGCGAAGGGGCGACCAGAGGTCGCCCCTTCGTCGTTTCAGACCTTGTGAACGCGCTGGGTGGAAGCGGGGAAGCGTTCGAGCTTCTCGGCGGGGCGAATCGGCCGCTTGACCAGCTCGCCGCCGCAGTTGGGGCAACGCAGCGCCAGCGCCTGCTCGGCGCACGTGCGGCAGAAGGTGCATTCGAAGGAGCAGATCAGGGCGTCGACACTGGCGGCAGGGAGATCGCAGTCGCAGCGTTCGCAGTTGGGGCGCAGCTCAAGCATGGCGATGGGCTCGGCAGAGGATCGATTCGTCCAGTCTGCAAGCGGCGGTGGCTGCGCGCAAGATGCTCAATCCAGGCAGGGGCGCCAGGGCGCCCCGAGCGCGGACGACTTACTCCGGCATGCTCCACGGCGCCAGGTCGAAGCCCTGGCTGCGCAGCTCGTCACGAGAGCGCTGCAGGGCATCTTCCAGCTGCTGCGGGTCGCTGTAGGTCGCGCTGGAAAGCTGGCGGCCAAGCAGGCGAGTGCTGGTGCGGTCGATGACGCTGATGCTGACGACGCCGGTGCCATCCTGCGGAGCCCAGGCAACGCACTGGAACGGGCGGAAGGCACGATCGGCAATCAGCAGGGCTTCGTTGAAACGCAGCGGTGTGTTCATGGGGTCGGTTTCTCCGAGTTGATCCCAACAGTTAATTGCGGCCAGTCCATTATCGACTTGGCCTTTCGTTACTGTTGATGAACTCAGTGCACCCATAAGTCACAGGTTGCTGAAAAAAGTTTTTATTGCCTGTGCGGCGTGTCCTGGCGAGAACTTTGTGCGTCTCGCCATTACAACTTTCTACTGCGAAAGTTCCGTACCCGTTTCTTCTTCATCGACCTGAGACGCACTGTTCTCGGGGGCTGCAGCGGCCGGCGCAGCGTTGCGTTGATGGCGATAGGCGCTCACCGCTTCATATACCGACTTGCGCAAACGGTTGATGCCGCCAATAGGGCGGTGCGCTGCAAGTGCATGCCAGGGGTTGAAGGACAAATTGTCGCAGAAGAGATTCTGTTCGCGGCTGTCGAAGTCCTGAGGCGGCACGGTAATACGGGCCACACTTTCAAACGGCGACAGTTTTTCATCCCATTCGACGGAGGGGTCCTCGATGGGCATGTAGTACTGCGCATCCTGTTTTTGCACCTGCAGTTCGAAACAGGCGGGCGCGCGGTCCAGCGACAGTTGCTGGTACAACGCGTTGCGCAGGAAGTTGGGCAGTGCGGTGTTCTGCTCCGGCAACTGATAGGGCGGGCAGTTCTGCGGCGCGGGCACTACGCGGTATTTGATGTTCAGGTCGCCAAGCTTGAACGGCGCGATCGAGTTGTAGGTGGTATCAACCGGGCTCTCCGGCGCCGGTGAAAGCGTCTTCAGGGCGATGACCAGATGGCGCACTTCCCAGGTGCGAGGATCCCAGCTGGGGAAGAAGGCCTGTACTTTCTGGCCGTCGGCCTGGGCCGCGAAGTTGCTGCGGTATTCGGCCACGTCGCGAACGAAGAAAGCGGGGTGGTTGAACATCACGAAGTCCTGCTCGCCGGCATGTTGCGGGCTCTTCATGAGTTTCTCGCCGGGCACGTCGAGCAGCTTGATCGCCATGCCGCGCGCATCGCGGGCGCGGTCGAACTGCGGGTAGGCATTGCCATTGGACAGGCGCATCCAGGCCTGCCAGACATGCCCGGGCTCGCTGAACACGCCCTGGCGCAGCGACGCGTCCAGGTCTGCCAGGACCTGCACGTCCGCCCTGACGCAACCGTGAGCCTTGGCATGGGCGTCGCGCAGCACGCGGGTATTGTCACGGTGCTGCTCGACGATGCGCACGGCATCCTCGATGATCAGGCGGGTCAGCGCCGCCTCGTCCGCAGGGATCTGCTCCTGCGTCGACACCGGGCCGGAGAACTTCCAGGCGTAGTAGAGTTCACCGGCGCCCCAGCCAACGAGGCCGATCAGCGCGACGGTGAGCAACAGTTTACCCAGCAGACGACCCAGCCAGAGCCAGAGACCTTTCAACATCGTTGCAATCCTTGTTCTAGAACGTATCGGTTGAAATCAGCCTTCGCAGCTCGGGCCTGGTGTCCAGGGGCGCACGGCGACATCGCTGAGCTGGTTTTCCAGCGCGCTGTTGCCGAGCACCTTGAGGTACTCGATCAGCGCGAGACGCTCGTCCGGCGACAGGGCGCGGCCGATCACACCTTCCTGGCGGCAGCCATCGCGGAACTCGTGGCCGCCATTGCCATTGCCGGTTACCCGGGTGTCGAGCAGGAAGCCGCCGCTGAAGGCCTCGCTGCGATACCCCACGCGTACCGGGTCGAATTCGAAGTTGCCGACCCAGAACTGGCTTTGCCGCTCGTAGACCGGCGAGAGCAACTCGAACAGGTTGGGCACCGAGCCATTGTGCAGGAACGGCGGGGTCGCCCAGATGCCGTCGAGTGGCCGGGCCTTGTAGCCGCGTTTTTCCTGCACGCCGATGGCTAGGCCATAGCCATCCATGTCGTAGCGCTGGCGCGGGCCGATACCAGCATCCTGGTAGGCGCGGTTCTCCACGTAGGCGGTGATGTAGGCCAGGCCCTTGGCGCTGGAGATGCTCTTGAAGTCGACGTCCTCCAGGCTGGCGCCGAACAGCTTGACGTCCAGGCGCGACAGCTCGGCCTTGGTCCAGCCCAGGCGGCTGATATCGAAGCGGTGATCGGCGATGTTGTCGGCGGTGGTCGGGTCGGTGCCGACGATGCTGGTCGGGACGATGCGCATCCGCCATTCGGGATCACGCGAGGGCGCCAGGCGCTGGTCGCGTGGCTTGGGATCGGGAGCATGGCAATAGGCACAGTTTTCCAGATACAGCGCCTTGCCACGGCTGGCCAGCGGCAGGTCCACCTTGCCGAATACTGCCTCCGGCCACTTCGGCGGCTGCAGCTGTTTCAGCGTTTCCTCCAGGGTGTGGAGGTCATGCACGCGCACGCTGGAGGCATAACGATCGGCCTCGGCAACGCCCTTGCCGTGCTCGTCGAGCAGGTCCAGGCTGGCGCCGACGCCAAGGGCCTCGCCGACATTGCGCGCCATGGGCTGCATGGCCGAGCCGTTCCATTGCACCCAGTCGAACTTCCAGATGTCCCAGAGTTGCGGGTAGCTCACCGGGGCGTTGGCGACGCGATAGTTGGCTTCATCCAGCACGTCGCCGAACACCGTATTGGCGATGCGGCCGAACGCGTCGGTGCGTCCAAAGCCTTCTTCGGTCGGATACAGGCCGCGATGCCAGTCGTTCATCGCCGTGGCCAGCAGGCGGTCGAGCACCTGCTTGAAATCCTCCCGCAGCTGATCCCGGCCCTGCGGATACTGCTCGCCCAGCACTTGCTGGGCGAAGCGGCGAAACTTCAGCGGGTTGTAGTAGGTGAAGGCCATGCTCATGCCCAGTGCCTGGCCGAAGCCGCCACCACGCAGCGTGGGTACGGTGGACGCCAGGGAGTGCAGGGCGGCGCCGCCATCGATGCGCACTGCCTGGCCCTTGTAGCGCAGCTCGCCGGTATGGCAGGCGGCGCAACTGATATCGAGGAAGCGCTCGCCGCTCTCGTCGTCCTGATGACGGGTGAAGCCGACGGGCAGGTTGCCGGGGTTGAGGTCGCTGGCCTGCTGGTTCGGATCGGTCAGGAAGCCGAAGCGGGCGAGGTAGTCGAGGCGGGCGAACTTCTCCTTGCCGAAGGGCATCTCCAGCGCGGTGAACCAGTCGTAGCGCAGACCCTTAACCGTAGTGCCCTGGGGGGTGTAGTAGTAGGTCTGGCGCTGCTCGTCGTTCCACTGCTGCAGATAGTGCAGCTCCTTCGGCGGATCGAAGCTCGGCAGGTTGGGGTTGGCCACGTAGTACAGCGCGACTGCCAGCCCGATCAGTGCCAGCAACACAATGAGCTTCAGGGTATGACGGAGCAGACGCATCTAGGACTTCCTTGTGGCGTTCTTATTGATCGGCTTGTTATGCCAATACTGCAGGCCATTGGCAAGTTGCCATCGTGGCAATTATGAAAACTCTGCAATAACCAGCGGGAACAACCCATATAGAGAAATGATCCATGGAGCGTCAAAGTTCTTGCTAGCGTTACAGTTGTGAGCGCCAAATCGTTGTTTTTTATGGGATTACAAAATAATGGCGCCAAGGATGGAGTATGTTGGAGGCTGTTTCCGGCACATCCCGGCAATTACTGGTGCTTGAGCCGATCGGTGCATGCGAAGCACTGCTTCCGCTGTTGCAGGATGCTGGTTGGTCGTTGCGCCGCTGCACAACGGAAACGCTCGTCACCGCGACTAGCCATGTGCTGCTGCTCGATCTGCATGAACAGCCGTTACCCAGCTTGCTTGCACACTTGCGGCGAACGGGGCTCTGCTGCGTCGCGCTCGCGGCCACCCAGCCGGCAGCTTCCAGCGAGCTGGATGAACTGGCCCATGAATGGCTGTTCGCGGTGCTGTCGTTGCCGGTGGACGTGCCAGGCTTGCTCGAGACCCTGCAGCAGGCCCAGGCAGGCGCTCGCTTGCTGCGCTCGAAAAGCAAGAAACCACGGCAGTTCCTGGGCAACAGCGGCCAGGCCCGTAGCCTGCGCAAGCAGCTGGATGAACAGGGCAGGAGAGACGGGCCGCTGCTGATTCGAGGTCCGCGTGGCAGTGGCAAGCACCTTCTGGCGCAACTGCTGCACGAGCGCACCGCCTCTGCGCAGCGGCGGATGTTGCAGGTCGATGTCACGCAGTTGCCTGGAGGGCTGTTCGATCAGGCCGGACACTCAGCGACTCTGGCTGCGGCAGCCAGCACGACGATTCTGCTCGAAGGCATCACGACCCTTTCGAGCGCTGACCAGCAGCACCTGCTGCACCACCTGCAGGGCCACCCCGGCCTGCGTTTACTGGTCATCAGTGGCGATGAGCTGGAAGCGGCGCTGCAGACGAAGCACTTTCGCGAGGACCTCTATCGGCTGCTGAGCGCCCGGCAACTGCATACGCCGGCCCTGAGCGAGCATCCCGGCGATCTGCTGATGCTCGCAGAGCACTTCGCCAGGCGTCACGGCGTGGCCATCGGTCGCCACCACCGGCGTTTCAGCGAGGAGGCGATCGAAGCCATGATGGCGCATGCCTGGCCGGGCAACGTGCGCGAACTGCGCAACCGCCTGCTGCGCGCCCTGGTCCTGTCACAAGGGCGCCAGATACTCGCCACGGACCTTGGCTTGGAGGCACCGCAGGCAACGGATGATGACCCGGTGACCCTGGAGGACTACATCCTGCGCGCCGAGCGTCAGGCGTTGAACGACGTGCTGGGGCGCTACACCCATAACATGAGCCAGGCAGCCCGTACGCTCGGGGTTTCCCGGCCAACTTTCTATCGCCTGCTGCACAAACATCGACTGCGCTGAAGGGGCGTTACTGTTTCGCCGGGGAAACACTGCTAAGGTGCATGGCAAACGTATCGCGGGAGATCTTCATGCATCCGTTCGACGCCGAAAAGCCGCCGCAGCTGGCCGTCCTGCTGGGCTATGCCGGGCTGCTGCCCTTCGTCAGCGGCGCCGCCGGGATCTGGGTGATTCCCCTGGGCTGGCGGCCTTACGTACTGGACGCGCTGCTGGATTTTGCTGCGGTGATCCTGGCCTTCATGGGCGCCATCCACTGGGGCCTGGCGATGCGCGCCGAGGAGACTGACGAGAACGCCAAGCTGCAACTGGGCCTGTCGGTGGTTCCGCCGCTGCTCGGCTGGGCGGCATTGGCCAGCGGCCTGCCCATCGCGCTGACGTTGCCGATCTTCCTGCTGTCGTTCATCGGCCTGTACCTGGCCGACATGCATGCGGTACGCGTTGGCCTCGCACCGCAGTGGTATCCCGCATTGCGCACCCCCCTGACCCTGGTGGTGTGCACCAGCCTGCTACTGGCCTGGGCCAGCGTGCTGATTCGCTGAGTCGAGCAGCGTCGCCACCTGGGTCATTGCGGCTTCGCGGCGTTCGGCCCAGTCGCCGGACAGGGCGACGTAGCGCTGCCCGCTGTCCTGCAGCCAGTCGTGGCAGGCGCGGTGGAATGCCTGACGCTCGGCCAGCAATGGCTGGCAGCGTTGCCCGTCTTCGATCCAGGGCACGCCTGCGGGGTCGAGCAGCAGGTGCAGGTCGTAGTGACGGGCCAGCAGCTCGGTTTCCAGCCAGCCCGGACAATCAGCGAACAGGCAGCGACTCCAGAGCAGGTTGCTCAGCAGGTGCGTGTCGAGAATCAGCAGTGCAGGTCGCGCGGCACGCGCAGCATCTTCCCAGGCCAGCTGGCCACGGGCGATATCGTCGATGTCGGCATAGCAGGTGTCGCGCTGATGCCGGTCGATGAAGTGACGCACGTACTCGCCCACCACCACGCCGCCGAAGCGCGCCTGAATTTCCGCCGCCAGCCAGCTCTTGCCGCTGGACTCCGGCCCGGTCAGTACCAGGACCTTCATGGCGCGTAGCGCAGCGCGGGGTCACGCCGCCAGCTCAGCCAGCCGCTGATGGCCAGCGCGGTGAAGGCAGCATAGAGCCCGGCAGTGAGGTACAGCTGGCTATGGACGAAGAACGCCACGTAGCAGAGGTCGACGACCACCCAGAGGGCCCAGCACTGCAGGCGTTTCTGGGCCATCCACAGCTGGGCGACCAGGCTGAATGATGTCAGCGCGGCGTCGAGCCAGGGGGCGCTGGCATCCGTGTGATTGGCCATGAGATAGCCAAGCAGCCAGGCTCCGAGCGCCCCCATCGACAGGCCCGCCGCCAGGCTGGCGAGGTTCAGTCGACTGACCTTGCGCCCGTCGTGCTGCTCTCCGCCACGTGTCCACTGCCACCAGCCGTAGAGCTGCGAGCCCGCGAACAGCAGCTGCAGAAGCAGGTTGGAATACAGCCGCCAGTCATAGAACAGCCACGCGTACAGCAGCACCATCAGCAGGCCGATGGGCCAGCACCAGGGGTTCTGCCTGACCGTCAGCCATACCGCGACGATGCCGAGTCCGGCAGCAATGAGTTCAAGCCAGGACATCCGGCATCCTCGGAGCGATGAAAGGGCAGCGATTGTACTGGTCTGGCCGGCCTCAGCACACCAGGCTGTCGGCCTGCCGATAGAGCGTCAGCAGTTTGCGGGTGATGGTCTGCTGGATGTCGTCGCGCTCGAAGCTCGACAGGCGCTCCAGACGCGCCAGCTGCAGACGGTGCAGGTGGATGTAGGGCATCTGCTGGTCGAACTCGCGCAAGTCGCCCTTCATCAGTACCGGCAGGAACAGGTCGCCCACCTTCTTCTGGTTGCTGATGATCTGTGCCAGCGCCGGTTTGAAGGCCATGGTCTTGGGTGTCGGGCCGCCGTCGACGATCTGCGTGCTGAGCAGCAGCCCCGGCTTGCCGAGGACCTTGCCGGGCAGCACGCAGAGCCCGGTCTTGCGGATGGCGTGACTGTCGATGCCGTGCAGGGTGTCGTGAAAGGCGTAGGGGTTGGGCAGCACCACCATCTTGCGCCCGAGGTCGGTGGGGAAGTGCAGGCTGTAGTTGGTATACAGCTGCCCCACCGATTCGGAGTACACGCACAGGCGATTCTCGAACAGCTTGATGAAGCGCTCGGCCAGCTCGCGCCGGGCCATGCTGTCCAGGTCCCAGATCAGGTCCTGGTTCTGTGGCCGACTGAAGTCGACCTCCTGATGTTGCATGTTGCTCATGAACGTCTCATACGCGGAACTGCCCCAGCAGGCGATTGAGCTGGTCAGCCAGTTGTTTCAGGTGCTGGCTGGCAGCACTCGACTGTTCGGCGGCCTCGGCCGTGTTGTGGGCCAGTGCCGCCGTCTGGGTGACGTTCTGGTTGATGTCTTCAACCACATGCGATTGTTGCAAGGTGGCGCTGGCGATGGAAGCGTTGAGTCCGGCCAGATTGCGCAGCGACTGCGCAATCTGGGCAAGGCTTTCACCGGCCTGGCTGGCCTGTTCCACGGTCAGCTGAGAGGCACGGCTGCTGTCGTTGATCACCTTGACGGCGGCTTCCGAGTTGCCTTGCAGGCGCTCGATCATGCCCTGGATCTCGGCGGTGGACTGCTGGGTGCGCTGCGCGAGCAGACGGACTTCGTCCGCGACCACGGCGAAGCCACGTCCCTGTTCGCCGGCACGGGCCGCTTCGATGGCGGCATTGAGGGCGAGCAGGTTGGTCTGCTCGGCAATCGAGCGGATCACTTCCAGGACGCTGCCGATCTGCGTGCTTTCGCTGGCCAGCGACTGGATCACCTCGACGGCCTTGTCGATGGTGCCGGACAGCTGGTCGATCTGGCGCAGGCTGGCGTCGATGTTCTGCTGGCCCTGGCCGGCCTGGTCCTCGGCGTTCTGCATCTCGCTGGAGGCGTGCTCGGCGTTCTTCGCCACGTCCTGCACGCCGTAGGTCACCTGGTTCACGGCGGTTGCCACCAGTTCCATCTGCTGCGCCTGCTGCTGGCTGTGGCGCTGCGCCTCGCTGGAAATGTCGCCAAGCGAGGCGGCGGCCCGATCCAGCGAGCCGGCCGAGTCGAGCATCTGCCGGATAACCTGGCGCAGCTTCTCGGTGAAGGCGTTGAAATAGGTGGCCAGCGCGGTCAGTTCGTCGCGTCCGTGGCTGTCGAGGTTACGCGTCAGGTCGCCTTCGCCACTGGCAATGCTGGCCATCGCATCCACGGCGGCCTGCAGTGGCTGGACGATGCTGCGGGTGATGAGCACTACCAGCACGACCAGCAGCACGGCAATCAGCAGGCCGATGCTCATCGCGCTCAGCGCCTGGGTCCTGAACTCGGCCTGCACGTCGTCGACGTAGACGCCGGAGCCAATGATCCAGCCCCAGGGTTCGAACAGCTCGACGTAGGAAATCTTCGGCACCGGGTCGCTGGCACCCGGCTTGGGCCAGCGGTAGTCGACCTGGCCGGCCCCCTTGCTGCGGCTGATGGCGACCATTTCGTTGAACAGTTCCTTGCCATCCGGGTCCTTGAACGCGGAGAGGTTCTGGCCTTCGAGCTTGGGGTTGGTCGGGTGCATGATCATGACCGGGGTCTGGTCATTGATCCAGAAGTACTCCTGGCCGTCGTAGCGCAGGCCGCGCACGACTTCCATGGCCTGCTTCTGCGCCTCCTCGCGACTCAGGGTTCCGGCGCTCTCCAGGCCATGGAAGTACTTGAGGATGCCGGCGGCACTCTGGACCACGTGCTGGGTCTTTTCCGACTTGCCGAGATACAGATCGGTATGGATCTGCCGCAGCATGTAGGCGCCCTGCAGGATCAGCGTCAGGATGGCCAGCACCAGGATCAGCCATAGACGCCGGCTGATGGGAAGACTACGTAAGCTGTTCATGGACGTATTCCTGATTGTTGTAATTGTCGGGATCAGGGCCACCTCGATGGAGGGCAAGGCAATACTGTCACATCAAGGCATTATTCACTCTAGTTGTCTGATAGCATTTCGGCCGCCCGGCGCCAAACCTGAGTGCTGGCCGGGCCAAGCCGCGTCAGGGAACTTCCGCGATCGATTTGTGTCCCAGGGCCGGGGCCGTGCTCCACGTTTAGTCTTGCGCATAAGGCACCTGCCGCGTTTTGGGAGATTCAATGGATATCTGGATGGCTTTTCAGGCCCTGATGCTGGGCGTTGTCGAAGGGCTGACCGAGTTTTTGCCTATCTCCAGCACGGGGCACCTGATCGTGGTCGGTGACCTGCTGGGTTTCAACGGCGAAAAGGCCACCGCCTTCAAGATCATCATCCAGCTGGGCGCGATTCTGGCGGTGATGTGGGAGTTCCGTGCGAAGGTCGTCGGTGTCCTCGTCGGCTTGCCCAGCGATCCGAAAGCCAGGCGTTTCAGCTTCAACCTGTTTCTCGCGTTCATTCCGGCGGTGATCTTCGGGCTGGCCTTCGCGGACCTGATCGAACACTGGCTGTTCAACCCCATCACAGTGGCCACGGCGCTCATCCTGGGTGGCATCGTCATGCTCTGGGCGGAGCGCCGAGAGCACCCGATCCAGGCGGAGTCGGTGGACGACATGACCTGGCAGCTCGCGCTCAAGGTCGGATTCGCGCAGTGCCTGGCGCTGATCCCGGGGACGTCCCGTTCCGGGGCCACGATCATCGGTGGCCTGGTCTGCGGCCTGTCGCGCAAGGCCGCGACCGAGTTTTCCTTCTTCCTGGCCATGCCGACCATGGTGGCGGCCACGGTCTACTCCCTGGTCAAGTACCGCGACATCCTGCAGACGAGTGATCTGCCGATCTTCGCCATTGGCTTCGTCAGTACCTTCATCGTCGCCATGATCACCGTGCGTGCGCTGCTCAGGTTCATCACCAACCACAGCTATGCGGTGTTCGCCTGGTACCGGATCGCCTTTGGCCTGCTCATTCTCGCGACCTGGCAACTGCATCTGATCGACTGGAGCACGGCGCAACCGTGAGTGGCACCGAACGCAGGGGGCGCCTGAGAAGCTGGAACGACGACAAGGGCTTCGGTTTCATCCAGCCCGAGAGCGGCGGGGCGGACGTCTTCGCCCATATATCGGCGATGCGCGGTGACCGTCGCCCGCAAAGCGGTGACCGGGTGCTGTATGTCGAGGGGCGAGACGAGCGCGGGCGTCTGCGCGCCGAGCATCTGCGCCTGGCTGGGGAAATGAGTCTCGATCGGCAGGCGATCCGGCGCAAACCGCAGAACCCCGATGCGAAAGGATCAGCGCCGCGTACGGCGCGCAAAAGCACGGGGCAGGGCTCCATCCGCCATCTTCCCGCCAAGGCCACGGTTTTCCTTCTACTCTGTGCCTTGCCCCTGATCGCCGCGCTGAAACTCTTCGACCAGGGCCTGTGGTGGCTGTTGCCGCTCTACCTGTCAGCCAGCCTGCTGAGCGTCCTGCAGTATTGGCTGGACAAGCGCAGCGCACAGGACGGCAGCCGGCGCATCGCCGAGAAGACCCTGCATCTGGTCGAGCTGCTGGGCGGCTGGCCTGGGGCGCTGATCGCCCAGCAACTGCTGCGCCACAAGACGCGCAAAGTCTCCTACCAGATAGTGTTCTGGATGATCGTCGCTGCGCATCAGGTGCTCTGGCTCGACCTGCTCTGGCTCGACGGCACTCATATTGCCCGCTACGTCCCGTTACTCGTCCAGTAACAGACCGGGTTGCAGCCGCTTGGGTAGGCGGCGCACCACCAGCTGATGCGAGCGCGTGAGCAGCTGGGTCAGTTCCTGACCGGCAAGCGGCAACTGCCTGGCGCTCATGCTGATCCAGTGAGCACGGGCCAGGTACGGGGCAGGGCGGATGCCCGGCCGGTCGACGTAACCGAGGAACAGGTCGCTGTCGACCTTGAACGCCAGGTCTTCGCCGAGAAAGTCGAGAATGGCGAACATCTTGTTGCCGGCGACGGAGAACACCCGGTTGCTGCCCCACTTGAAGTCCTCGCGGGCACCGGGCAGGTTCAGGCAGAAAGTGGCGATCTGTTCGGGTGTCATAGGGTCTTCCGTGAATGCGGGACGGTTTACGAGCAAGGCTTCAAGGAGCGCTCATGGGCCTGAGTCATGATTCGCCAGGTCTGTGCATCGGCAGGAATCAGGTGCTCGATGCGCAGCGCCGCGACGGTGATATCGAGCGGCATGCCGAACGTGGTGAAGGTGGACAGGAAGCTCAGCTCTCCCTCCGCTGAGGCGATGCGTGTCATCACCAGAGGCGCAGACTCATCCGCCATCGGCGGCGGACAGGCTGGCGCTGGCAGCTCGGCCAGCAGGCGTGCCAGATCCGGGTTGGCCAGTGCCTCGCGGGACGCACGCTGCCAGGCTACGGTGCGAATTTCCTCGGCGTTGAGCAACTGGTCGCCCAGCCCGCCGGTTTGCAGCAGCGTGACCAGCAGATTCAGACCCTCGAGGGCATTCACCGGCAATTCCAGCAGCCCGAACAGTGCCGCCGTACTGGCGTTGGCCGCCAGTACCTGCCATTGACTGTCCAGGGCGATGGCAGGCGCCGGGTTGTTGGCATGCAGTACGTGACCGATCGCATCACGAACAACTGCCAGTGACGGCGATGCGAGTGGAGCGCAGCCATAGCGGGGCGCATAGCCAGCCGCGAGGAAGACACTGTTACAGTGTTCCAGCGGTGCCTCCAGCGCCATCAGCAGTGCGTGCAAGGTCGATGGGCTCGGTCTGGCGCGTCCGGTTTCGATGTAACTCAGGTGCCGCTGGGAGATACCGGTGATCAGCGCCAGGTCGAGTTGACTCAGGCTGGCCTGACGGCGCAACTGGCGCAGCTGTGCTCCAGCCGCGGAAGCAGAGGGCGATGTAAGTGGCTGTGGGGCATTCATGGCGAGACTCTGGCACCGCCTGTCATGCCTTGTCTATGACCTGACAGGTCATTGAGTGAAGTGCGAACAGGTCGCTAGGTTGTTCCTGGTCAGTCATCGATCAGGAACCGCGCATGAACAGACCTCACCTGGCTCTGGCAGCCTTGCTGTTGTTTTCCTCTTACACCGCCTGGACGATGGCTATCGCCGACCAGTCCTTGCTCGCTTTCGGCCTGGAGCTTCTATCTCGCCCTGACACGGCTCAAGTGGTCATCGATCTCTATTTGCTGGGGGCGATGGCCGGTACCTGGATCTACCGGGATGCACGGGCGAGAGGGTATTCGTGGGTATCGATGCTGCCGTATCTGGCGCTGACGATGGTGTTTCTCTCCATCGGTCCACTGCTGTACATCGTGACGGTCGGGTATCGGGGGCAACGGAGAAAAGTGCTGAAGGCACGCGCGTCCGATAGCGCTACGTTGTGATGGATGCAGGGCGGCCGACTTGTCTTGTAGACTCCAGAACCCTTCGGCTCATCCGTGAGCGGGTATGCGCGTCCCGGTCGATACCGCCCCATGAACATTCATCACCACGCTCGGCTGTTTTCCTGGCTGCTCTTGAGCCTGCTGCTGCATGCGCTGCCAACCTGGGCCGGGGCGCGTGTCGTGGATGCCGTCGAGATGGCGCAGGAGCCGCTGTCGCTCACGGCGCAGGTTGGCGTGCTGCAAGACCCTTCGCGGGCCTTGACGGTGCAGGCGGTCAGCACCGCCGAAATGGCGCGGCAGTTCCAGCACGGCCTGGCCAGTGGTGCATCCTTCGCGCTGGGTTTTACTCGCTCGGCCTACTGGTTTCGTCTCGACATCGGCAACAGCGGCGATGAGCCCGTGCAGCGACTGCTGGTGGTCAGCAATCCGCGCATTTCCCTGGTGGATGCCTATGTGCCGGACGGGCAGGGTGGCTATGCCGTCTGGCGCACCGGAGCCGATCGTCCGCAGACCAGCAAGGCCTATGACAACCGCAACTTCGTCTTCCCGCTGCAACTGGCGGCGCATTCGCAGCAGGCGGTCTATCTGCGGGTCGAATCGAGCATCGGCTTGCTGGTGCCGTTGCAGCTCTGGTCGGTCGAGGCACTCCACGCTCACGAGCGCAACGACTACATGGCGCGCAGCGGCTACGTGGGCATCGCGCTGGCGATGATCCTGTTCAACCTCATGCTGTTCATCGCGTTGCGGGAGCGGATCTACCTGCTCTACGTCTGCTTCGTGCTCGGTGCGGTGGGCTGCGTGACCATCAAGAACGGCATGGCGCCGGACTGGCTGCTGTTCGGCCTGCCGCTCAACTCCAACGTCGCCTATTACGCCAGTGCGTCTCTGGCCCTGAGTGCGCTGATGCTGTTCATGCGGCGCATGTTGCAGACCGAGGTGACGCTGCCCTGGGGCGACCGCCTGTTGCGTGGCATGATCCTGTTCTTTCTGGCCAGTCCTGTTGTGTTCGCCCTGGCGCTGCCCCAGGTGTCGCGCTATGCCATCCTGCTGTTCCTGCTCGCCGCCGTGGTGATGATCGGCGTGGGCGTGGCCTGTGCGTTGCAGCGTCAGCGCAGCGCCTATTTCTTTCTGGCCGCCTTCGGCCTGCTGATTCTCGGTGGTGCGAGTACGACCCTGCGTGCCCTTGGCGTGTTGCCGACCAATGTGTTCACCGAGGATGGCCTGCAGCTCGGTTCATCGCTGGAGATGTTGCTGCTGGCATTCGCCCTGGCCGATCGCATCAACGTGATGCGCCAGGAGAAGCTCCAGGCCCAGGCGCAGCTGTTGCAGGCGCAGGACCAGCTGGTGGAGAGCCTGCAGCGCTCCGAGCGCGAGCTGGAGCGACGTGTCGCCCAGCGTACCGAGGAGCTGCAGGTACTCAATCAGCGCCTGGAAACCCTGAGCATGACCGATGCCCTGACCGGCATCGCCAACCGCCGCCAGTTCGACGAGCTGTTGGCGCTGGAGTGCAAGCGTGCCGCGCGCCATGCAGCGCCTCTGGGCCTGGCGATCATGGACGTGGACTGGTTCAAGCCCTACAACGACCGCTACGGCCACCCGGCAGGCGATGCCTGCCTGCGGCAGATCGCCCAGGCGCTCGCCACGGCCCTGGGCAGGCCCACCGATGTCATCGCCCGCTACGGTGGCGAGGAATTCGTCCTGCTTGCACCGATGAGCGATCTGGATGGCACCTGCGCGATTGCGCAGCGCCTGCTCGAAGCCGTCAGGTCATTGCAGCTGGCGCATGCCGACTCACCCTTCGGCGAGGTCACGCTCAGCATCGGGGTCGCCGCGTTGCTCGCAGGCGAGCAGCAGGCGCAGGCGCTCATGCAGCGCGCGGATGCGGCGCTCTACCGGGCCAAGCAGTCAGGGCGCAACCGCGTCGAGGGATAAAAAAAGCCCCAGGGCATCATCCCTGGGACTGAGGAGGATCGGCAGGGCAGCCGATCCGGGGGAGAGCGGGTTCAGGCCTGAGGTTGCCAGCCGCCACCGAGCGCCTTGTAGATCGCGACGATGCCGCTGTACAGCTCGACCTCGGCCGAAGCCTGGGCGTCTTCGGCAGCCAGGCGTTCACGCTCGGCATCCAGCAACACCAGAAAGTCCACCGTACCTTCGCGGTAACGGATCGCCGCCTGCTCGGCGGCTGCACGGCTGGCTTCCGCCTGACGCACCAGCGAGATCAGGCGCTGCTGACGCTTGGCGTAGTCACTGAAGGCGTTCTCCGATTCTTCCAGCGCCAGCAGCACCTGTTGCTCGTACTGCGACAGCGCGCCGTCCGCTTCGGCCTCGGCGCCGCGCAGGCGGGCACGCACGCTGCCAAGGTCGAACGCCGCCCAGGTGATGCTGGGCGCCACGCCCCAGGCGCGTGCTGCAGATGCACCGAGTTGCGAGCCACGGCCAGCGGTGAAACCGAGGAAGCCTGACAGGCTGACCCGTGGGAACAGGTCCGCAGTGGCCACGCCGACCTCGGCGGTAGCCGCTGCCAACTGGCGCTCGGCCGCACGGATGTCCGGGCGGCGACGCAGCAGATCGGCCGGGTTGCCAATCGGCAGGGCCTTGGCGATCACCGGCAAGGGTTTCGCCGTCAGGTCGATCTCCAACTGCTCCGGCCGCTGGCCGAGCAGGGTGGCGATACGGTTCTGCGCACGCACCTGTTGGGCCTGTAACTGCGGCAGGCTGGCCTCGGTCGCGGCCAGTCGTGCATCGGCGCGCAGCACGTCCAGTTCGTTGCCGACGCCGGCGTCGCGCAGCTGCTCGGTGATGGCACGCGAGTCCTGCTGGTTCTTCAGGTTCTTGCGGGCGATGCTCTCGCGCAGTTGCGCGCCGCGCAGCGTGCCGTAGGCATCGACCAGTTCGGCGATCAGGCTGACCTGCAGCTGGTAGTAGTCGGCCTCGGCCAGCTCGATGCGCGCTTCACTGGCTTCCAGCTGACGCTGAATGCGTCCGAACAGGTCCACTTCCCAGGCCATGTCCAGGCCCAGGTCGTAGCGTTCCTGACGGATACGGTCTTCACTGGTCGGTGGCTGCTGCGCCTTGCCGAACTCACCGCTGGCGCGGCTGGTGACCGTCGGGAAACGGTCATTGGCCACATCGTCGCGGATCGCCCTGGCTGCACGCAGGCGGCTGAAGGCCACGCGCAGCTCGCGGTTGTCCTGCAGCGAACGCTGCACCAGCTGATTCAGCGTCGGGTCATCGAATTGCTGCCACCAGGTCGCTTCGAAGCGCGAACGGTCGTAGTCGGCGCTCTCCAGCGTGTCGATGCGCGCCGGGTCGGTAGCGGGTGCCCGGTAGTCCGGGCCTACGGCACAGGCCGACAGCACCAGGGTCAGGAGGGCGGGGGCAAAGGCTTTCATGCATGCGACTCCTGCAGGCGAACGGCTTTCTTGGCTTCGCGCTTTTCCACGAACCCACGGATCAGGACATAGAACACCGGAGTAAGCAGCAGACCGAAGAAGGTCACGCCGATCATGCCGGAGAACACGGCCACACCCATGGCATGGCGCATCTCGGCACCGGCACCGCTCGACAGCACCAGCGGTACCACACCCATGATGAAGGCGATGGAGGTCATCAGGATCGGGCGCAGACGCAAGCGGCAGGCTTCCAGCACGGCGGCGATGCGATCGAGGCCTTCTTCCTGTTTCTCCTTGGCGAACTCGACGATCAGAATCGCGTTCTTGCACGCCAGGCCCACCAGTACGATCAAGCCGATCTGGGTGAAGATGTTGTTGTCGATGCCCGCGATGATCACCCCGGTGATGGCGGCGAACAGCACGGTCGGCACGATCAGGATGACCGCCAGCGGCAGGCTCCAGCTTTCGTACTGGGCAGCCAGCACGAGGAAGGCCAGCAGCACGCAGAGCGGGAAGATGAAGATCGCCGTGTTGCCCGCGAGGATCTGCTGATAGGTCAGGTCCGTCCATTCGAAGGTCATGCCGATGGGCAGTTCTTCGTTGAGCAGCTTGGCGATCGCCGCTTCGGCCTGGCCCGAGCTGTAGCCTGGCGCCGCGGCACCGTTGATCTCAGCGGTGAGGAAACCGTTGTAGTGCATCACGCGGTCGGGACCGGCACTGTCGTCGACCTTGACGAAGGTCGACAGCGGCACCATTTCCCCACGGTTGTTGCGCACCTTGAGCTGGCCGATCTGCTCCGGCTCCAGGCGGAACTGCTGGTCGGCCTGGACGTTGACCTGGTAGGTCCGACCGAAGCGGTTGAAGTCGTTGGCATACAGCGAGCCCAGGTACACCTGCAGGGTGTCGAAGATATCGCTGATGGCGACGCCGTGGGTCTTGGCCTTCTCGCGGTCGATGGCAGCATCCACCTGCGGCACGTTGACCTGGTAGCTGGTGAACACCGACATGGGGTTCAGCTCGGGCAACTGGCGCGCCTTGTTGAGGATGTTCTGGGTCTGCAGGTACAGCTCTTCGTAGCCCAGGTTGCCGCGATCCTGGATCTGCAGGCGGAAGCCACCGATGGTGCCGAGCCCCTGTACCGGCGGCGGCGGGAAGATCGCGATGTAGGCGTCCTGGATGTCGGCGAACTGGGCGTTGAGTTCGGCCGCGATGGCGTTTGCGCTCATCGACGGGTCCTTGCGCTCGTCGAATGGCTTGAGCGGGGTGAACACGATGCCGCTGTTCGGGCTGTTGGTGAAGCCGTTGATCGACAGCCCCGGGAACGCCACGGTGTTCTCGATGCCCGGATGCTTGGCCGCGATCTCGGACATGCGCTTGATCACCGCCTCGGTACGGTCCAGCGTGGCCGCGTCAGGCAGTTGGGCGAACGCCACCAGGTACTGCTTGTCCTGCTGCGGCACGAAGCCGGTCGGGGTGCTGGAGAAACCCATGTAGCCGAGCACCAGCAGGCCGCCATAGACCAGCAGGGCAATGCTGCTGCCACGCAGTACGCGCCGCACGGTGCCGACATAACGGTTGCTGGCGCGGTCGAACAGGCGGTTGAACGGGCCGAACAGCCAGCCACCGAAGAGCTTGTCGAGGATGCGCGAGAAACGGTCTTTCGGTGCGTGGTGATCCTTCAGCAGAATGGCGGCGAGGGCCGGCGACAGCGTCAGCGAGTTGACCGCCGAGATCACGGTGGAAATGGCGATGGTCAGCGCGAACTGCTGGTAGAACTGCCCGGTGAGACCGGAGATGAACGCGGTCGGAATGAACACCGCGCAGAGCACCAGGGCCGTGGCGACGATCGGGCCGGTCACTTCCTTCATCGCCTGGCGCGTGGCCTCGACGGGCGACTTGCCCAGGGCGATGTTGCGCTCGACGTTCTCCACCACGACGATGGCGTCGTCCACCACGATGCCGATGGCCAGCACCAGGCCGAACAGCGACAGGGCGTTGAGCGAGAAACCGAACAGGTGCATCACCGCGAAGGTGCCGATCAGCGAGACCGGCACGGCGGCCAGCGGGATGATCGAGGCGCGCCAGGTCTGCAGGAACAGGATGACCACCAGCACCACCAGCACGATGGCCTCGAGCAGGGTGTGCACCACCGCTTCGATGGAGCCACGGACGAAGATGGTCGGGTCATAGACGATCTCGTAGTCCATGCCCTGCGGGAAGCTCTGCTTCAGCTCGGCCATGCGCTCACGCACCGCATCGGAGATGGCGATGGCGTTGGAACCCGGACGCTGGAACACCGGGATGGCCACGGCCGGCTGGTTGTTCAGCAGCGAGCGCAGGGCGTACTGGTTGGAGCCGAGTTCGACGCGGGCGATATCACGCAGACGGGTGATCTCACCGTTCTCTCCGACACGGATGATGATGTCTTCGAACTCTTCCTCGGTGACCAGGCGGCCTTGCGTGTTGATCGACAGCTGGAAGCTGTTGCCGGCGTCCGATGGCGGCGCGCCCAGCGCACCGGCAGCGACCTGACGGTTCTGCTCACGGATCGCGGTGACCACGTCGGTGGCGGTCAGGCCGCGCGAGGCAACCTTGTTCGGGTCAAGCCAGACACGCAGCGAGTAGTTGCCCATGCCGAACAGCTGCACGTCACCCACACCGTCCAGGCGTGCCAGCTCGTCCTTGACGTTGAGCGCGGCGTAGTTGGATAGGTAGAGCATGTCGTAGCGCTGATCCGGCGAGGTCAGGTGCACCACCATGGTCAGGTCAGGCGAGGCCTTGTCCACGGTCACGCCGAGACGCTGTACCTCGGTGGGCAGCGTCGGCATGGTGCGGGTGACCCGGTTCTGCACCTGCACCTGGGCGTTGTCCAGGTCGGTACCCAGGGCGAAGGTGACGGTGAGGGTCAGCTTGCCGTCGTTGGTCGATTGCGACGACATGTAGAGCATGCCCTCGACACCGACGATGGCCTGCTCCAGTGGCGAGGCCACGGTTTCGCCGATCACCTTGGGGTTGGCACCGGGGAAGTTGGCGCGAACCACGACGGTGGGCGGCACCACTTCCGGGTATTCGCTGATCGGTAGCTGGAACAGCGAGATGGCACCGCCGATCAGGATCAGCAGTGACAGCACAGCGGCGAAGATCGGCCGCTGAATGAAGAATTGCGAGAAATTCATGGATCTTTCCTCAAGTCACGCTGGCGTGATCAGCCGCGCGGAGAGTGAGCATCGATTTTTTCGGCGGCGACACGCGGAGCCTGGCTGCCATCGACGGCCTGGCGCATGCGAGCCAGTTGCTCGAGCGTGCCTTCATCGGCCATCGACACCGGCTGCGGGTCGACGGTGGCGCCCGGCATGGCACGTTGCAGGCCGTTGACGACGATCTTCTCACCCTTGCTCAGACCGCTGCGCACGATACGCAGGCCTTCCAGCTTCGGCCCCAGCTCGATGGCGCGATAGGCCACGGCATTGTCGGCGCCCAGCACCAGGACATACTTCTTGCCCAGGTCGGTGCCGACGGCCTCGTCCTTGATCAGCGTCGCGGCATAGGGCTTGCTGCCGACCAGCTTCAGACGCGCATACAGGCCGGGGGTGAAGCGGCCATCCTCGTTGTCGAAGACGGCGCGGCCACGGATGGTGCCGGTGCGCGGGTTGACCTGGTTGTCGAGGAAGTCCAGCTGGCCCAGGTGCGGGTGGTCGGCTTCATCGGACAGGCCGAGGTAGACCGGGCTGGCGCCACGGGCATCGGAACCGGATTCACGAGCCAGCTCCACATACTTGAGGAAGGCGCGCTCGTCCGCATCGAAGTAGGCGTAGACCTTGTCAGTGGACACCACCGAGGTCAGCAGGCTTTCGCCGGCACCGACCAGGTTGCCTTCGGTGATCTCGGCGCGGCTGACGCGACCGTCGATGGGCGAGGTGATGCGGGTGAAACCGAGGTTGAGGCGAGCGTTCTCCAGTTCGGCGGCGATGGCGGCGACCTCGGCCTTGGCTTCGGTCGCGGCGCTGGCACGGGCATCGGCCAGTTCGGCGGAGATGGCGTTGCTCTGGCGCAGGCGCTCGCCACGGCGGGCCTCGCTGGCTGCACGTGCCTGGTTGGCACGCGCCTGTTGCAGCTGGGCCTCGAGGCGTTTGACTTCGGCCTGGAATGGGCGCGGGTCGATCTGGAACAACAGATCGCCTTTCTTCACCAGCGAACCTTCGTCGAAGGCCACGCGATCGATGTAGCCCGAAACGCGCGGGCGAATCTCGACCGACTGCGGTGCCTCCAGGCGACCGGTGAACTCATCCCACTCGTTGATCGGTTGTTCGATGACTTCGGCGACGCTGACCTTGGGGGCCGGCATCTGCGCCTGAGTCTGAGGCGCCTGATCGCAGCCGCTCAGGGCGATGACGCTGGCGAGCGCCAGGGGGAATATCCAGATGTTCTTGTGATGCTGTTCCATAGATGACTCCGCCAGTCGGATTTGTGGATGGGCGGAGTCTGCGGCGAGTCAGAGGGGGCTACGAATCGAACACCATGAAGTTGAATATCATCAGGAATGATGAAAGACAGAGTTATATCAATTTGGAACCATGGCAGTGCGCGAAAGTTCCTGCCGGCACCTGCATGGTGCGTTTTCAGAGGCTGTCGGGGTCACCGCAGAACATCTGGATGCGCGAACGCAGCCAGCGTTCTGCCGGGTCGTTGTCCTGCGCGCCGCGCCAGGCCATGTGCAGCTCGAATGTCTGCGCCGGCAGCGGCAGGTCCTCGGCGCGCAGGCCACCGGCTGCGGTCAGGGCCGCGGCGGTGTAGTCCGGCACGCTGGCGACGATATCGGTTTCCGCCAGCAGGGTGGCCAGGCCGTTGAACTGCGGCACGGCCAGTACCACGTGGCGTTCGCGCCCGACCTTGGCCAGCTCGTCATCGATGAAGCCGGTGAGGTCTCCAGCGAAGGACACCAGGGCATGCGGGCGCGCGCAGTAGTCATCGAGGCTCAGCGCGCCGGGCACGGTGTCTGCACGCAACAGCTTGGCCTTGCTGCGCCGCAGGACCTTGCGCTTGGCGTTGGCCGGCAACTCCTCGGTGTAGGCCACGCCCACGGAGATCTCCCCGGAGGCCAGCAGCCCCGGCATCATCAGGTAGTTGGTACGGCGAATCACCAGCACCACGCCTGGTGCCTCGGCGCGCAGGCGGCGGAGCAGGGCAGGCAGCAGGGCGAACTCGACGTCATCGGAGAGGCCGATGCGAAACACCGCCTTGCTGGTCGCCGGATCGAAGTCGGCAGCGCGGCTGACCGCCGTGGAGATGGAGTCCAGCGCGGGCGAGAGCAGGGCGAAGATTTCCTGTGCCCGTGGCGTCGGCTCCATGCTGCGCCCGGTGCGCACGAACAGCGGGTCATCGAACAGCGTGCGCAAGCGTGCCAGCGCTGCGCTGATGGCTGGCTGGCCGAGAAACAGCTTCTCAGCAGCCCGGGTCACACTGCGTTCGTGCATCAGCGTCTCGAAGACGATCAGCAGGTTCAGATCGAGGCGACGCAGGTCGTTGCGGTTCATCCAGGTACCATCCGAGGGGACACGGGCCTTGTCAGCACCGCGTTGCAAATGAGAGCCTTGCCGGCACAAATAGTACGGGCAGTGCGCAGCGGATTGAAAGTCGCTGAATCACTGACAGGCATGAAGACTATCGATAGAGTCTGATAGTGTCGCCGTCGCACAGCGGATAGAGTCCACAATCATTGAAGTGTTAATCCGCGATCAAGCTCGAGGTAAGCGATGTCCCGCATGATCCGTTTTCATAAGTTCGGCGATGCCGATGTGCTCCAGTACGAAGAGGTTCCGACGCCTGTGCCCGGCCCTGGTGAGGTGCTGGTGCGCGTTCAGGCGGTCGGCCTGGGCTGGAAAGACGTATTGTGGCGTCAGAACCTGGCGGCCGAGCAGGCCAAGCTTCCGGCAGGCACCGGCTTCGAACTGGCCGGCACCATCGCCGCCCTGGGCGAAGGCGTCAGCGATTTCGAGATCGGCACCGCCGTCGCCGGCTTCCCGGCCAGCACGCCGAACCGCTATCCGACCTGGGGCGATCTGGTGCTGATGCCCAGCCATGCCCTGACCCGCTATCCCGAGGTGCTCAGTCCGCTGGAAGCCAGCGTGCACTACACCAGCCTGCTGTTCGGCTACCTGGCGCTGGTCGACCTGGCGCACCTGAAACCGGGGCAGCATGTGCTGATCACCGAGGCCAGCCACTGCATGGCGCCGCAGACCGTGCAGTTGGCCAAGGCGCTGGGGGCGAAGGTGATCGTTTCCACCAGTTCGGCGGATGATCGCGAGTTCCTGCGTGGTCTCGGTGCCGACAAGGTGATCGCGACCGAGGAGCAGGACCTGGTGCTCGAAGTCGAACGCTACACCGAGGGCAAGGGCGTCGAGGTGATTCTCGACCAGTGCGCCGGGCCGCAGATGAAGCTGCTGGGTGACATCGCCGCGCCGCGTGGCAAGTTGATCCTGTACGGCATCAACGGCGGCAACGATACCGCGTTCCCGGCCTGCGCCGCCTTCAAGAAGCACCTGCAGTTCTTCCGTCACTGCGTGCTGGACTTCACCGGCTGCCCGGAGCTGGGCATCGAGCCCAACAACGAGGCGGTGCAGCGCGCGCTCACCCACATCAACCAGATGACGGCCGACCGCCTGCTGACGCCGGTGATCGACAAGGTGTTCGACTTCGAGGACTTCGTCGAGGCGCATCGCTACATGGAAACCTGCCCCAACCGCGGGCGAGTCGCCTTGAAACTGGCTGCGGATTAAAGTCCGCAGCCAGCTGGTCGCTATACCCGGTAGGCCTACCGTTCGTTCAAGGATCGTTTCATGAGTCTCATCACCGGCGACGCGCTGTCTCTGCTGTTGTTTCGTTTGCATAGCGGCCGACTGCTGGGAATCAACCTGCTCAAGGTCAACGAGATCATTCCCTGTCCGCCGCTGACCAAACTGCCCAACCGTGGACCGAACGTGCGCGGCATCGCCACGTTGCGTGGCTCCGCGCTGACGGTCATCGACCTGTCGCGTGCCACGGGCGAGGCCGGGGCCGCCGACGAGGACGACGGCTGTCTGATCGTCACCGAGCTGAGCCGCTCGCGCCAGGGGCTGCACGTGAAGAGCGTCGAGCGCATCGTGCAGTGCTCCACGCGCGACGTGCGCCCGCCACCCGCAGGCTCAGGCAACCGGGCCTTCATCACCGGGGTGACCCAGATCGACGGCGCCATCGTGCAGATTCTCGATATCGAGAAGGTGTTGCACGACATCACGCCTGCCCTGGAAGAGGCGCCGGTCGGGCAATTGCTCGATGGCCAGGACGGACAGATCCTGCAGGGACGACGGGTGCTGCTGGTCGACGATTCGCAGGTCGCGCTGCAGCAGACGCTCAACGTCCTGCGCCAGCTGGGCCTGGACTGCACGGCGGTACGCAGTGCCCAGGCGGCGCTGCAGCAACTGCATGAATTTCGCCAGGCGGGCATGCCCTTCGAGCTACTGGTGTCCGACATCGAGATGCCCGAGATGGACGGCTACAGCCTGGTGAGGGAAATCCGCCGCAGCGTCGACATCGCCGATACCTACGTGTTGCTGCACACCTCACTGGACAGCACCATGAATACCGAAAAGGCCCGCTCGGTCGGTGCCAACGCGATGCTGACCAAGTTCTCCTCGGTCGACCTCACCCGGGCACTGCTGGACGCCTTCCGGCAGATCAGCGACTCGCACTGACTCTCGCCGCCACCTTGCCGCCCAGCGGCAAGGTCTTGCCTCCCATTGCCGCCGTTGAAAACGAACAAGCCCTGTGTTTTCAGAGGCTTACGTCACTCTTTCATGTTGGCACGCGCCTTGATTCCAAGCCCCTGGCAACTGCAACTCAGTCAAGGAGCGAGGCATGAGTATCATTGGAGGCGTAGGCAACTACAGCGGCGTGTCGCTGACCGGTTTCCGCGGCAAGCAGAACGAGCAGCAGGATGAACAAGCGCTCGTTACACGCGAGGTCGGGAAAACCGTGCGCACGGCGAATGCCGAGTCGGAGCGCGAATTCCAGGCCAGACAAGCCACGGAAGAGGGGTTTGCCCGCCTGCGGGTAGCCCTGCAGAACAGCGCCGATGAGCAGACCGAAACCAGCGTCGGCTCGGGACAGGTGGAGAAGAAGGAGGAAGACGACGGCAAGGCCGCGCTCGAGGCGTTCAAGGCCTACATGGCGATGACGCCGGCGGAAAAGATGCGCGACCGCATACTCAAGGAAATGGGCCTGACCGAGGAAGATATCGAGTCCATGCCGCCTGAACAGCAGAAGGCAGTGGAGGAGACGATTGCCCAGCGCATGCAGGAACGCGCCGAGATGCAGGCCGCCTCGGACGAGGATAGCCACTCGTACGGGCTGGTCTGAGGGCAGTCAGTCCTCGCGCTGGACGATGAGATCGGTCAGTCGCCGGACATAGGGTGCAGCCAGCAGTACCACCGGGATCATGCTCAGCCAGGTCAGTAACCAGGTCGTGCTCCAGCTGAGCATGAACGGCCCCAGTGCCATCCCCCTGGGGTTGGCGATCAACGCCGCGATGGCGCTGGTGATGGCGGATTGCAGCAGTCCGAATACCTGCGGCCGGTACTGGCGATTGATGCGTGGCACGCGAACTCTCCTGCAGTCAAAGACCCGCGACAAGGCACTTCGACCCGGATTCGCCAGAGGGTGGCGGCGTGGCAGGGCCTTGCCCGTATGACCAGGCGACTGTCGCCAGGGGCTGCAATCAGGTCTGGCCTCGAGCATATACCGCTTGGGGGGGTGTGATGTCAGTGGTTGCGCTGTCGAGCGGCACGCTTCGCTGTGGCCGTGCGCAACTCGCAACGGCGCAGCCCCGGACGCACAGGGCGTCCGGGGCGTCCGGGGCGTCCGGGGCTGGCAGCGGGTCAGGCAACGACGGGGATCAGCGGGTCGGCCGCCGCCAGCGCGACGTCGCGCTTGGCCTCCGGCGGGTAGATCCACTTGGTGTTGATCTCGGTCTTGATGGCCTTGCCTTCCTGGCCGGTCAGCAGCACCTTGCGCTCCCAGCCTTCGGTGAAGACCGCGCCCCAGGCGCCGAGATCGAGGCAGGTCACGTACTTGGGCTGACTGTAGGGGATCGCTTCGACACCCAGCAGATCGGCCGCCGCGTTGTTCCCCGAAGAGCGCCCCAGGGCGATGGCGTGCTGGCAGGTCATCAGCGCATGATTGCCCAGCTCATCCACGGCGGCATAGGCCGTATCGCCGGTGGCATAGATGCTTTCCTGGCCCAGTACCTTCAGGTTGCGGTCGACATGCAGGCGTCCGAAGGCGTCGCGCTCACCATCGATCTGCTGGGTCAGCGGCGAGGCTTTCACCCCCACGGTCCAGACCACGGTGCTGGCCTCGATGCGCTCGCCATCGTCGAGTTGCACGCCCTGTTCGTCGACCATCGATACCGGGCTGCCGAGCTTCCAGGTGACCCCCAGCGTATCGCTGGCTTCGGCGATCACCGAGGCGATCTGCTCGCCCATCGCGCTCCCCACCTGCTTGCCCATGTCGACGACGATCACCCGCACATCCGCCTCGTCGCCGAGGATGGCGCGCAAGCGCGCCGGCATTTCTGTTGCCGTTTCGATGCCGGTGAAACCGCCTCCGACCACCACCACGGTGTTTCGCGCCTGGCTGGCCGGCTTGTCACGCAGGCTCTGCAGATGAGCCTCGAGCTTTTGCGCCGATTCGAAGCTGTCGACATCGAAGGCGAAACGGTCGATACCGGCCAGAGGAGGGCGGGCGACCTGGCTGCCCGAGGCCAGGATCAGCCGGTCATAGCTCAGTTCGGCCTGGGCGCCGCCCGTTTCACGGTAGATGACGCGCTTGCCGGTGGCATCGATGCGCGTCGCACAGCCTTCCACGAAATTCACCCCGACTGCATCGAACAGCGGGCCGAGCGGGGCAACGGTGGTAGTCAGGTCGGTTTCGTAGAAGCGCGGGCGCACGCGGAGTTCGGCTTGCGGGGCGAGGAGGGTGACGCTCACATCCAGACGCTGCTGCTGGTCCAGCAGGCGAATGGCGCTCAGCGCGCTCCACATGCCGGCAAAACCGGCGCCGATGATCAGGATTCGTTGTTTCATGTCGTTGTTCCCGTAGCGAAGAAGAAAGGTGCTGGCTGACTACGGGATGAATTGTGCGGTTGCATTGGATCAGTGTATTGATCCAATCTTTGCAAGAGTTACTGATCCACTTCGGAGTGCACATGGCTGCCGACAAAACACCGCCAGAGGTGGTCTTTCTGCCGCTGGGAACGCCGGAAGAGGGTGTCAGCCTGCAGAGCTGGCTGTATGAGTCGCTGCGCGCTGCGATTCTCCTCGGGCGTCTTCCCGCAGGCAGCAAGCTGCCCAGCACGCGCGCCATGGCCGAGTACTACAAGCTGGCTCGTGGCACGGTGCAGGCGGCCTATCAGCAGCTGCTTTCCGAGGGCTACCTGCAGGCTCGAACCGGTAGCGGGACACGCGTCAGCGAGGTATTGCCGGACCCGACGCTGAACGCGGGATACGTCCGGCGCAAGGTGGTGGCCGAGGTGAAGGAAAGCCGCAGCGCCCCCGACACGCCCTGGTTGAATCGCCTGGCGGAGATCGATCCGATCTTCTCCCGACGCACGCTGCCCAGTGGGCTACGTCCTTTCTTCCCTCATCGCGGCGACATCAAGGCCTTTCCCATCGACCTGTGGCGCAAACTGCATACCCAGCAGTTGCGCAGCTCGCGCCTGTCCATGCTGCTGGACTCCGATCCGGCGGGCTTGCCCGCGCTGCGCGAGGCGGTCGCTGGCTACCTGGCCATTGCCCGTGGGGTGCAGGTGTCAGCGTCGCGCATTCTCCTGCTCAGCACCGTGCAGCAAGGGCTGGACCTGTGCCTGCGGCTGCTGGCGCCGGGCGAATCGCAGGTGTGGATGGAGGACCCGGGATACCCGGGCGCACGCCAGCTGATGGAGGTATCCGGTGTGAGGCGTGTGGACGTGCCGGTGGATCAGGCCGGCCTCAGGGTCGACGAAGGCGTGCGCCTGGCGCGTGATGCGCGGCTGGCGTACGTCACGCCATCGCGTCAGGCGCCTCTGGGTGGCGAGCTGTCGCCCGCGCGGCGTCTGGCCCTGCTGCAATGGGCTCAGGAGCAGGGCAGTCATATCTTCGAGGATGACTATGACAGCGAGTACCGCTTCATCGCCAAACCCATCCCGGCACTGCGCTCCATGCCGGGCGCCGAGCACTCGGTGATCATGGCCGGCACGTTCAGCAAGCTGCTGTTTCCTGCGATCCGCCTCGCCTACCTGGTGCTGCCCGAGCATTTGGTCGAACCGTTCACCCGCGCTTCGGCGCTGTTGTCGCGGCATGCCAACGGCCTGGCGCAGGCGGTGCTGGCCGATTTCATTCACGAAGGGCATTTCGACCGCCATGTGCGGCGCATGCGCAAGATCTACGCTTCCCGGGCTGATGCCTTTGCCGAAGCCGCGCACAGGCATTGGCGCGGATTGATCGATGTGCCGGAGATTCGCGCGGGGATGGACATCGCCTGCCGCTTGCACGTCGAGGATGAACAACTGGCGTTCGAGCGTTTGCAGGAGGCCGGCATCGGCTCGATACCGCTGTCGCGCTACTGGGTCGCCAATACGCAGGCACCCGGCCTGATGATGGGGTTCGCCGCCTACGACGAAGCGGCGATCGAGGATTCGGCCAAGGCTCTCGTACAGGCCTTGCGGGCATGAAGGGCTGCCCCGACCAGGGTCGGGGCAGGGGACATCACAGGATGCTCAGCGGGTACTCGACGAACGCACGAATCTCGTTGAGGTCCGGACCGACATCGGTGCTCGAACGATAGATCGAGTTGCGCAGGCGCAGGTGCAGATCCTTGGCCGCACCACTCTGGACGGTGTAGCTGACCTGGTTGAAGATCTCGCGCTCGGTACCCTCGTTGTCGTTACCGGTGTCGATGTTGTCGCCACGGACGTAGGCGAACTTGTAGCGCAGGCCCGGCACGCCGTACTCGGCGAAGTCCAGCTCGTAACTGGCCTGCCAGGAGCGCTCGTCCTTCAGGTTGAAGTCCGAGTAGTAGGAGTTGGCCAGGTAGATGCTGCTGCCGCCATCACCGTAGTCGTAGGCGAAGCCGGCGTCGCCGCTGTTGCGCTGATGCGCGAGGATGAACGCGTGGGCGCCGACGCTGTACTTGGCGGCCAGGCTCCAGATGGTGTTGCGGTCGCCTTCGCCGTCGCCACCAAAGTCCAGCGCGGCGCTGGAGCCGGTGTCGTACTTGGTGCGGTAGATGTTGAAGTCGAAGTTCAGCGCCTGATCGGCCGCCAGTGCCAGGTTGTAATTGACGTTGGCGTAGTAGCGCTTGTACATGTCCTCGAGGTCGGCGTGGTAGACCGCCAGGCTCAGGTCATCGCTGACGGCGTAGCTGCCGCCGAGCACATCGATGCTCTTCAGGCGGTTGGGGTCGCGCGCCGAGTCGCCCATCGGGCTGTCAGCGGTAAAGCGCCCGGCATTCAGCTCCAGGCCTTCGATCTCGTTGCTGGTCACCAGCGTACCGGTGAAGGATTGCGGCAGCAGGCGGCTGTCGTCATGCGCCAGAACGGGCAGGGAAGGGAACTGGTTGCCGTACTTGATCACGGTGTTGGAGACGCGCAGCTTCACTGCACCGCCGGCCTGGGAAAGCTCATCGACCGGACGACCGTCGCCGTCGGTGTCGAAGAAGGCGCGGTAGTTGCGTCCACGACCGCTGTCGAGCTTGATGCCCAGCAGGCCGAAGGCGTCGACGCCGAAGCCGACCGTGCCCTGGGTGAAGCCGGACTCGAAGGTGGTGATGAAACCCTGGCCCCAGGTCTTGGCATCGTTGGTGCGGTCTTTGTAGTCGCGGTTGAAATAGGCGTTGCGCAGCAACAGATTGAGGCTGGCATCCTCGACGAAACCGTTGGCTTCCGACTGGCTGCTGGCGTGCGCCAACTGGCCACCAAGCGCGAGGCTGCAGGCCAGCGCGAGACCGTGTTTTCTGTACATGAGTGCTCCCGGTGTTTGTGTGCTGTTCTAAACGTGCCTCACATCGAGGTAAGGCCCGGCCCAGAGGGCGCGCTTAGAGTTATCACCATGCTGCCGGCGGCACTATTTGAGCTGATTGATGATCACTATCGATGACTTCGATGGGGTGTTTGCGGACGCACCCGGTAGGCTTCGTCCCGATGAAGATTCCTGGGCAGCGACAGTTGACTCCGTGACAAGGTCGTTGCTCTGGCTCCACTTCATCTCCTTTGGTTAAGACGACTTGTGACCGCCTGGGTCTTCCAGTGCGGTCTTTTTTTGTCCGGGAGACAGGAACCAGGCCACCGCCAGCTTCAGCAACCGGCGGTAGCCAAGGCCGCGAATGACTACTCGCGTTACGGTCGCTTAGCGAAACAACGCGGCATTCACTGCCAGAACCTCATCGGCGCACTGTGCATCCAGGTGGCCACCCGGAGCACCTGCGACACCGATGGCGCCGATGACGGTGTCGCCGGCCTTGACCGGAACCCCACCACCCAGCAACAGGAAACCCGGAATATCGGTGAGGTTGGCTGCGCCGGGGTTCTTCTGCGCGTTCTCCATGATTGCCAGCGTAGGGGCCTTGGCCGACGCCGAGGTGAAGGCCTTGGCCCTGCTGGCCTCGATCGTGTGCGGGCCGGCGTTGTCCGCGCGGGCAAAGGCCTTCAGCAGGCCGGCACGATCCACCACCGAAGCGCTGACGTTGTAGCCTTTGGCGGAGCAGGCCGCGACGGTCGCACTGGCGAGCTTCTGTGCGTCGGCCGTCGACAGATTGCCTTCATCGAGAACCGCGCCGTTGGCGACGTTGACGAGGGCGAACGAGCAGAGCAGGGCAGCTAGGGATGAACGAGTCATGGGACTTTCCTTTCAGTCAGATCAGGAGTCGCCAGTCTGGTCGCATGCCCCTCGCCGCGGTATTCGCCCGACTACTCGTCGTTCTCCGTAGCACTACGGAGATGGTTCATCCAGCAGGCTGGCGTACTGGCGGATCAGCTGTGCCAGCGAGTCGGCTTCGAGCTTGTCGAAGACGTTGGCCCGGTAGGTTTCCACGGTTCGCGGCGAGAGCTCCAGCTCCCGCGCGATCTCCTTGTTGCTCATGCCTGTGACGATGCGCACCAGCACGTCATGCTCGCGCCCGGACAAGCGCGCCAGGCGCTCGCTGGCCGCCAGGGTGACGGCCTGACGCTCCCGGCTGGCGATATGCAGACGTACAGCGGCTTGCACCGCATCCAGGAACACGTCGTCATCCACGGGCTTCTGCAGGAACTCCATGGCGCCGCCCTTGAAGGCACGGCGACACAGATCGACGTTGCCATGCCCGGTCAGCATCACCACCGGCAGATCGGAGCATTCGGCGAGCCGTTCCAGTAGCTCCAGCCCACCCATGCCCGGCATGCGAATGTCCAGCACGACGCAGCCGATCGACTGCGCCGACAGCGTGGCGAGAAATGCCTGCGGATCGCCATGGCTCTCGCTGCGCAAGCCGACGCTGCGCAGCAGCAGGGCCAGGCCATCACGCACGGCGTTATCATCGTCGACCAGGTAAACCAGCGGGGAGTGGGAGAGGGCGCTCATGCATCGGCTCCGGCAAGCGGCAGGCGCAGGGTGAAGCAGGCGCCGCCCGCGTCCAGGTTACGCGCGCTGAGCTGGCCGTCCATGGCGCCGGCCAGCGTTTCGCACAGTGTCAGGCCCAGCCCCATGCCGTGCAGGCGTGACGTATAGAACGGCTCGAACAGGCGTGGTAGCGCTTCGTCTGCGATGCCCGGACCATCGTCGCTGACATTGAACACATACGCATCGTCCTCGACGCCGCCACTGACCTGGATGTTGCGGGTGCCGCGCATGTCAGCTGCGTTCTGCACCAGGTTGTGCACTATCTGCTCGAGCGCGACCCGATCGCCCAGCGGGCATTCGCCCGGGCTGGCATTGGACCAGCTCAGGCGAATGCCCTGGCGGGCCAGCTCCTCGGCGCGTAGAAACAGTAGCGAGGCCATCAGCTGCTCGGCATCCACCGCTGCACGAGTCGACGGCGAGCTGGACTGCACCAGATCGCGCAATCGGCTGATGATGTCCGCCGCACGGCGTGCCTGGGCAGCGCTGGCAAGCAGCGCCTGGCGCACGGCAGGGCGCTCGTCCTCGTCGTCGAGCAGGCGCTCGGCTGCACGCACCTGGGCGAGAATCGCCGTCAGTGGCTGGTTCAGCTCATGGGCGATGCCTGCGGCCATTTCACCCAGCGAGCCCAGACGGGCCATCTGCGCCAGGCGGGCTTGCTCCTGCTGTCGCCGAGCCTCGGCGCGCGTGCGCTGCCAGGCCGTGCCGGCAGCGGCCAGCAGAGCGCTGGCGAACGCCCATGTCAGCCATGCCGGCCAGGGCCAGTCAGCTGGCGTCAGGGTCCGCCAGCTGCGCAAGGCAAAGGGCTGGCTGACGGCTCCCAGCGGTTTGCGCAGGTCGAACGTCCAGCCCACGGAAAGGTCCTTGGGCTGACGGGCCAGCAGCGTGAGCGGTCCGTTGCCCAGATCCAGGGTCAACACGCCCAGTGATGGCGGGAATTCATCGGCGGAGAGCAATTGTCGTGCATCCAGCAACAGGCTCCAGCCTGACGGCGCGACCAGCCAGTAGCGCGACTGCTCCTGAGGCAAGGTGACAGGCCGCTGCAGTTGGCGCGCTCGTTCGAGCATCATCGCCAGGTCAGCAGGCGCTGCCTGAGTTGCCATCCAGGTGCCGTTGCGAAACAGCCCGAGACCCTGCAGCTGCGGCATGCTTGGTTGCAGACTGGGCAACAGGCGTTCGGGCGCAGGCGGATTCGCCAACGCCGCCAGCGTTGCCAGGACGGCCTCATGCTGCACGGTCTTCTGACTGAGCATGCGCTGGGCGATGCTGGTGTCCTGGAAGAAGCGTTCGTAGTTGGCAACGCCGTCCTGCCAGCCAATCCAGGCTGCACCGGGGCAGAACAGGATCAGCCAGAGCACGGGAACGCTGAATCTGGACGATGATTTCATGGACCTCATCATGCCTGTCGCATTGGCCGTCCACCATCCGTAGTGCTGCGGAGGTTTCAGGCCGGTAGCGGTATCTGTTTTCATGTGTTGGTTGCATGCGTACGCAGAGCGTTTTGTCTACGCCCCTGAGTGGCTTCGTCCCAACCAATACTTCGCATAATGTATATTATGTTAAATTACGTGTATCGATGACCACTTCCCGGCTTGCCACGTCGTCCAGCTGGAAAACTCCAACCAGCCTAATCGTTGCTCGTCGACGCCCAACCGTCTTCCAAATCTATCCGAGTCTTTCGGCGCTGCTTTGCACCGGATGGATAAGCGCATGGACAGTCGACGCTACAGACCAACTCGCCTCGATACGTCACGACTCAAAACTTTCGCCAGCTGAGACTGCACTCGTCATTGCACCGACGAGGACGCGCATACCCGACCCGACATGCAGATCAATCTGCGCGCCCAGAGCGCTGGCCATGCTGTGCTCGAAGGTCACTTGAGAACGCCGAGCAGCTTCCATAGGCGCCGGGACTCGGCATCGGCGCTGATCAACTCATCCAGTAGCTCACCGAGCGGCTGGTTGCCCCACTCCACTGCCCTGCGGATGACATAAGGCACCGGGCTGTGCGGTTCGGTCTTGGCCAGATAATCGGCAATCTGTGCCAGTTGCCGATAGGCCTGCTCACGACTGCTGGGTACACCCGCGACAGGCGGCGCTGGGACAGTCGGTTCGGTAGTCGGCTCGTCCATGGCGGCATCGCTCTCAGGATTGGATGAAGGAGACTCGGCTGGCGGGATGAATTCCTCGAGCTGAGCACGTAGCTCGATCAATGTATGGCGTAATGAACCGAAGCTGGGCGCCAACTCGGCCAGCCATTCATCGCTCCAGTGATCCAGACGCTCAAGGGCGGCAAGAGCGGCTTGCAGTTCGGCGTCAACGGTTTGGAAGTCCGTCGCCGGGGTTTGCCTGAGCTTTTCCTGCAGCTTGCGATACTCCAGCCGGGCAGCTTCGGCGGCGATCTTGTCCTGCTTGCTGTCGCTCATCTGCACCTGGCGCTGCTGTAGTTGCAGCCAGTCGTGCAGGGTGACGCCGACATCCAGGCCAAAGAGCGCAACCTGGGTCTGCACGGTGTCGCTGTACTGAAGTCGGGTTGCGGCAAGCTGCTGAACTGGGCAAGGACGGCAGCGATCTGACTGTCGAGAGGCATGGCCCTACTCCTGTGCCAACTGCAAGACCGGGTTGGTCTCGTCGAGCATGCTTTGCAGGCGTCGCTGCAGGGCTGGCTTGAAGAACTTGTGCGGGAAAATCCAGAAGCGCTGCTCGTCGATGGCAGCGAATACCTGTTGCGCCAGTTCCAGGGGGCTCATGCCTTCGCGGATACGGCTGCCCAGCAGCGTGTCGAGTTGTGCATCCGCATCACCGATACGGCTGTTGGATTCCATGATCGAACTGGCTACCGGCCCCGGGCAGAGCACCGAGACGACGATCGGCGCATCGAGCATGGCCAGCTCGTAATGCAGGGTCTCGGAGATCGCGACCACCGCCTGCTTGGTGACGTTGTAAGGCCCCAGCAGCGGGCTGTTGATCAGGCCCGCCAGGGACGCGGTATTGATCACATGGGCCGGGCGCTTCTGCTGCAGCAGCAGCGGCATGAAACTGCGAATGCCGTTGAGCACACCATTCAGATTGATGTCGAGCATGCGCTGCCACTTGGCCGCATCGACCTCCCAGCACAGCCCGGTCTGCATGATCCCGGCATTGTTGAACAGCAGGTCGACGCCGCCGAAGCGCTGTACGGCGAGATCGCGCAGCGTCTCCAGATGCTGCGGCTGGCTGACGTCTGTCAGTTGCCAGGCAACTTCAGCCCCGCGCTCACTCAGCATCTCGGCTACGGTGGCCAGACAGGCCGCATCTATATCGCCCAGGACCAGCCTCAGGCCTCGGCTGGCTGCGTATTCGGCCAGCCCGCGGCCGATGCCGCTGGCAGCCCCGGTGATGACGGCTACGCGAGCGTCAGTGTCGCTCATCTGGACCTCCACTCCTCGTTCTCGTGGTGTCAGTAGAGCCGGGGCAACGACCGCAGGCATCGTCCATTCAGACGATGCCTGGCGCAATTCAGGCCGCAGAATCCAGGGCGCAACCTACCCATGCGCGCCAACGGAGAACACAAGATGCCCGCACTGCACCGAATCGAAGTGAAACAGCTCCCCGAGCGTTACGCCCGTGGCTGGCACTGCCTGGGCCTGGCCAACGACTACCGCGACGGTCGGGCGCATCGTATCGATGCCTTTGGTACCCGCCTGGTCGCATTCCAGGGCGAGGACGGCCAGCTGCATATTCTCGACGGGTATTGCCCGCACATGGGGGCGGATCTCAGCGAAGGTTGCGTCGAGGGTAACTCGCTACGTTGCCCCTTCCACGAATGGCGCTGGGGCGCCGATGGCGTGTGCGACGACATCCCGTACGCCAAGCGCATCCCACCACGGGCCAGGATCAAGGCCTGGCCCGTTCTGGAGCAGAATCACCTGCTGTTCGTCTGGCACGACCCGGAGGGCAATCCACCACGTGCCGAGCAAGCCATCCCACGTATCGATGCCTGCTACGACGAAGCCTGGGCCAGCTGGGCCATCGCCGAAATGACCATCGCGACCAATTGCCGCGAGCTGGTGGACAACGTGGCAGACATGGCGCACTTCGGCAGCGTGCATGGCGCGCCACTGCACTACTTCAGCAACACCTTCGAGGGGCATGTCGCCGAGCAGAGCATGCGCGGCACCAGCGCGCGCCTGTCCGGCGATGCCGAGCTGGTCACGGTGGCCACCTACTATGGCCCTGCCTACCAGAT
Organism: Pseudomonas sp. BMW13; assembly: GCF_013357275.1. Classification (NCBI taxonomy): domain Bacteria; kingdom Pseudomonadati; phylum Pseudomonadota; class Gammaproteobacteria; order Pseudomonadales; family Pseudomonadaceae; genus Pseudomonas; species Pseudomonas sp. BMW13. The sequence goes on from NZ_SUKD01000023.1 coordinate 56,050, forward strand.
CACTGACATGACCGGTTCGATGGCCGGGCAGGCCATCCATTCGATCCTGCTCAACTGCCATGTGCCGATAAACCAGCACAGTTTCACCCTGCGCTACGGTGTGCTGGTGAAGAAAATCCCCGGCCTCAGCGAGGAGCAGAACCGCGCCATGGCCATGGCCTACGTCGAGCAGGCGCGCGCCGCCTTCTACGAAGATGTGGCGATCTGGCAGAGCAAGACCCGAGTCGACAATCCGCTGCTGTGTGACGGCGACGGCCCGGTCTACCAGCTACGCAAGTGGTACGAGCAGTTCTATGTCGATGCCGCCGAAGTCCCGCGCGAGAACGCCGAACGCCATGAATATGTGGTGAAAGGCTGAAGACGGCGCCCGTTGGCGCGGTGGATTGCTCGAGGAAGCTCCGACTGCTCGGCTGCACGTGACGGCCAGGGTCTCGCCAACTCCCCCCGGCGGGATCTTCTGGCCCCTCCCTCTCCTCGTACTCGAACAGCAACCTTGTTCCGCGCCGCACCGCTGCATTCGCGCGCTGCAAGCGGCAAGTGCCTGCGCGCACAGGCACGGAGACGATCTAGTTCACTCGGACGAGGACGCTCTTTCCGAGGCGCCCTAAGGTGAAGGCACAACAACAACCGCGCTGGCCTGCCCCGCAGGTGAAGCGCCCAGCCTGAGGTGCGCCATGAAGACCTCCACCTGCTGCACGCTGCTCGCCGTTACCGTGATTGTCGGCCTGGCCGGCACATTGATCATGTCGCGTCCCCAGCCCCAGATGACCCTGCTCGTCTGTCCTGCGCCCCAGGGCGGATGCTACCTGCCACCGCCGAGTATCGGGCGCCTGATCCCATGAGCGGCAGCGCGTCGAGCAGCACGACGCGCTTTCGCCCGATGGAGACGCAACCGCTCGCTCAGGCCGATACCGCCTTCAGGCGTGCGTTCGCCGCACTCACCGGGTGCGTCCTGTGGCGGTTCTCGAAACAGAAATTGGTCGCCTGCACGTAGCCCTCGGCCGAACCGCAGTCGAAACGCTGGCCCTTGAACTTGTATGCCAGCACGCAGCCTTGTTGCGCCTGCTTCATCAAGGCGTCGGTGATCTGGATCTCGCCGCTCTTGCCGGGCTCGGTCTGCTCGATCAGCGAGAAGATGTCCGGCGTCAGGATGTAACGGCCAATAATCGCCAGGTTCGACGGCGCGTCTTCCGGCCGAGGCTTCTCCACCATGCGCTCGATGCGGAAGATATCGTCACGCAGCGCCTCGCCGGCGATCACACCGTAGCGCGACACCTCCTCCATCGGTACTTCCTGGATGGCCACGATCGAGCATCGGAACTGTTCGTAGAGCTTGACCATCTGGCTCAGTACGCCGTCGCCTTCCAGGTTCAGGCACAGGTCGTCGGCCAGGACCACGGCGAACGCTTCGTCACCGATCAGCGGACGGCCAGTGAGGATGGCATGCCCCAGGCCTTTCATCTCCACCTGGCGGGTGTAGGAAAAGGTGCATTCATCGATCAGCTGGCGAACACCGCTCAAGGACTTCTCCTTGCCGGTGTTGGAGATTTCGTGTTCCAGCTCGTAGCTGATGTCGAAGTGATCTTCCAGCGCGCGCTTGCCACGCCCCGTGACGATGGCGATTTCCGACAGGCCGGCCTCGAGCGCTTCTTCGACGCCGTACTGGATCAGCGGCGTGTCGACCACCGGCAGCATTTCCTTGGGCATCGACTTGGTCGCGGGAAGAAAGCGTGTGCCGTAGCCGGCCGCGGGAAAGAGACATTTCTTGATCATGGATTCCATACCAAATTCAGAGACTGGGTACAGAACCTGACCAGCCTGGCGGCCGATCGGTTCAAGAAATTTCATCCGCGCCTGCGAAGCAGGCGTCGGTTTCAGCCGTTGTCGGGATAACGACTGACTTCGATCAGGTTGCTGTCCGGATCGCGGAAATACACCGACTCGATAGGCCCGACGGCGCCCGTGCGCGCAACGGGGCCCTCCTCCACGGACACCCCCTGCCCGGCCAGGTGTTCCAGCACCTGCGCCATCGACCACTGGGTGATCAGGCAAAGGTCGATGGCACCCGGCGTCGGCCTGGCCGCCTTGGGCTCGAACTCGCGCCCTGCCTGGTGCAGGTTGAATTTCTGCCGGCCGAAGACCAGTGCGCTGCGCCCGGCGCCGAAACGCTCGTGGCGCATGCCCAGAACGCGCTCGTAGAAGTCGACGGTGACGTCGATATCCGCCACCGTCAGTACCAGGTGATCCAGTCGTTCGATCATGCTCAATGCCTGTCCAGTAGATGAAAACGCGGCAACCCGAGGTGCCAGTGAATTGCAGCCAGACGCGAGGCCAGCACGACCAGCATCGCTGCAGCCGTGTCCACCCAGTGCGGCGTACCCAGCATGCGCAGGGCGATGAAGGTCAGCGCGCCGGCGATGCAGGCGGTCGCGTAGATTTCCTTCTGGAAAATCAGCGGAATCTCGTTGCACAGAACGTCGCGAATGACGCCTCCGACCACCCCGGTCATCACGCCCATGATCACCGCCGTGCTGATTGGCGTACCGTGCTGCAACGCCAGCTCGGTACCGTACACAGTGAACACGGCGAGGCCGAAGGCGTCGGCGATCAGCAGGCCCTTCTCGTGAATCGGTCGCGTCATGCGTACCCAGGCGACCGTGCCCAGGGCCGCCAGCGATGCCACCAGGATGTAGGTGTCGTCACGAATCCAGCTGACCGGATGGTTGTCCAGGATCAGGTCACGCAAGGTGCCACCGCCCAGCGCGGTGACGATGGCCATCACCAGCACGCCGAACAGGTCCATGGACTTGCGCCCGGCCATCAGCGCGCCGGTGATGGCGAATACCGCTACGCCGAACAGGTCGGCGATGTAGAAAAGTCGCTCCATGCTGCGCTCAGCGGCTGACCGGCGTGCGCAGGGTGACGAACTCCTCGGCCGAACTCGGGTGCACCCCGATGGTCTCGTCGAAGATCTGCTTGGTCGCACCGGCCTTCAGCGCGATGGCCAGGCCCTGGACGATCTCGCCCGCCTCCGGGCCGACCATGTGGCAGCCGAGCACGCGATCGCTGTCGGCGTCGACCACCAGTTTCATCAGGGTGCGCTCCGGGTTGTCGGTCAGGGTCAGCTTCATCGGCCGGAAACGGCTCTCGAAGATCTTCACCTTGTACCCGTCCTCGATGGCCTGTTCCTCGCTGAGCCCGACGGTGCCGATATTCGGCAGGCTGAACACGGCGGTCGGAATCATGCGGTAGTCCAGCGGGCGGTATTCCTCGGGCTTGAACAGGCGACGGGCCACCGCCATGCCCTCGGCCAGCGCCACGGGGGTCAGCTGGACGCGACCGATGACGTCGCCCAGGGCGAGGATCGAGGGCGTGGATGTCTGGAACTGCTCGTCCACGGCGATGTAGCCGCGCTCGTCCAGCTTCACCTCGACATTCTCCAGGCCGAGGTTGTCCAGCATCGGCCGGCGGCCGGTGGCGTAGAACACACAATCGGTGTCCAGCACGCGACCATCCTTGAGCGTCGCCGCCAGGCTGCCATCGGCCTTGCATTCGATGCTGGCGATATCGGCGTTGAACTGCAGGTCCAGCCCCTTCTTGCTCAGCTCCTCTTTCAGGTGCTCACGCACTGCACCGTCGAAGCCGCGCAGGAACAGGTCGCCGCGATACAGCAACGTAGCCTGCGCGCCGAGGCCGTGGAAGATGGAGGCGAACTCGACCGCGATATAACCACCGCCCACCACCAGCACACGCTTGGGCAGCGTTTTCAGGAAGAAGGCTTCGTTGGAGCTGATGGCGTGCTCGCGGCCGGGAATGTCCGGAATCTTCGGCCAGCCACCGGTGGCGATGAGAATGCGCTCGGCACTGTGGCGCTCGCCGTCGACTTCGACGGTGTGGGCGTCGACGATGCGCGCATGACCCTCGAACAGGCTGACCCCGCTGTTGACCAGCAGGTTGCGGTAGATCCCGTTGAGGCGCTCGATCTCGCGGTTCTTGTTGGCGATCAGCGTTGCCCAGTCGAAGTTCGCGGCTCCCAGCGACCAGCCGAAGCCCTCGGCCTGCTCGAAGTCCTCGGCGAAGTGCGCGCCGAAGACCAGCAACTTCTTCGGCACGCAGCCGACGTTCACGCAGGTGCCGCCCAGGTAGCGGCTTTCGGCAACGGCCACGCGTGCGCCGAAGCCAGCGGCGAAACGTGCCGCACGCACACCGCCGGACCCGGCACCGATAACGAAGAGATCGAAGTCGTAACTCATTGCGGCCTCCTTGAACAGGTCGCCAGCATACCCGAAAGCCAGCGGCTAAGCTGAGTCCAGGAGGTGTACGCCATGCGCCCTGCCCTGACCCACATCGCCCTCCATGTACCGGACCTGGACGCCTGCATCGATTTCTATCGCCGCTACTGCGGCATGCAGGTGATCCACCAGCGTCCGGGCAAGGGCACGCGCATCGTCTGGATGGCCGAACCCGGCAAGGAACACCAGTTCATCTTCGTCATCATGCCCGGTGGCCAGGACAGGCATCTGGCCGCGGATGACTACAGCCACTTCGGTTTCGCGCTGGAAAGCCGCGCCGACGTCGAGCGCATTGCCGCCATGGCCGCCGCCGACGGCTGCCTGATCTGGCCGCCGCGCGACGAGCCCTACCCGGTCGGCTTCTACTGCGGCCTGCGCGATCCCGCAGGCAACTACGTGGAGTTCAGCTACGGCCAGCCTCTGGGGCCGGGTTCGGAGCAGATGCCGATCCCCTGAAAGCAAGACGCCACCCGAAGGTGGCGTCGTGTCGATCAGCCTGCGTATCAGAACGCCTTGCCGGTCTTGTACAGATTCTCGAAGCAGAAGTTGGTCGCCTCGATGTAGCCTTCGGCGCTACCGCAGTCGAAACGCTGGCCCTTGAACTTGTAGGCCATCACGCAGCCCTGCTGGGCCTGGCGCATCAGTGCATCGGTGATCTGGATTTCACCGCCCTTGCCAGGCGGGGTGCTGCGAATCAGGTCGAAGATATCCGGCGTGAGGATGTAGCGGCCGATGATCGCCAGGTTCGACGGCGCGTCTTCCGGCTTGGGCTTCTCCACCATGTTGCTGACGCGGTAGATGTCGTCACGGATCATCTCACCGTCGATCACACCGTACTTGTAGGTTTCGTCACGCGGGACTTCCTGGATCGCGACGATGGAGCAGCGGAACTGGTTGTACAGCTTGACCATCTGCGCCAGCACGCTGTCGCCTTCCAGGTTCAGGCACAGGTCGTCGGCCAGGACCACGGCGAACGGCTCGTCGCCGATCAGCGGCTGGCCGCACAGAATGGCGTGCCCCAGGCCTTTCATCTCGACCTGGCGGGTGTAGGAAAAGCTGCACTCGTCGATCAGGCGGCGAATGCCGACCAGGTATTTTTCCTTGTCGGTGCCCTTGATCTGGTGCTCGAGTTCATAGCTGACGTCGAAATGGTCTTCCAGAGCGCGCTTGCCGCGACCGGTAACGATGGAGATCTGGCTGAGGCCAGCCTCGAGTGCCTCTTCGACCCCATACTGAATCAGTGGCTTGTTCACCACCGGTAACATTTCTTTCGGCATGGCCTTGGTGGCGGGCAGAAAGCGGGTACCGTAACCGGCAGCGGGGAACAGGCATTTCTTGATCATGGGACTCCCTGATGGAGGATGAATGGCGCGCCCAGTCTATCAAGCCGCGCTGGCCTTACAACTGCCGACTGCTGGCCGACCGATGCCGCGGTACAAAAATCCCTGCTCGGCCAGCTGAGCCGCGTCGTAGATGTTGCGCCCATCGAACAGCACCGGCATGCGCATCGCCCCGCGTATGCGTGGAAAGTCCGGCTGACGGAACTGCTTCCACTCGGTCACCAGCACCAGCGCGTCGGCCCCCTGGGTCGCCGCATAGGGCGAATCGCTCAGCTGCAACTGCCCCGATTCGACCGCTGCGGTGTAGCGCGCAGCCACGCCGGCAGTGGCTACCGGGTCGCAGGCCTGGACCCGCGCACCCGCCGTGAGCAACGCCTCCAGCAGTACCAGGCTCGGCGCTTCGCGCAGGTCGTCGGTGCCAGGCTTGAACGCCAGGCCCCAGAGCGCGATGACCCGCCCCTGGAAATGACCGTTGAAGTGCTCGCGCAAGGCCTGGAACAGCAGGGTCTTCTGCAGCGCGTTGCGCGCTTCGACCGCGCGCAGGATGCCCGGCTCGATGCCTTCATGCTCGGCGGTGCGGATCAGCGCCTTAACGTCCTTGGGGAAGCACGAGCCGCCGTAACCGCAGCCGGCGTAGATGAAGTGGGTGCCGATGCGCCGGTCGCTGCCGATACCACGACGGACCTCCTCGACGTCCACGCCCAGGCGCGCACAGATGCCGGCCATCTCGTTGATGAAGGAGATCTTGGTGGCGAGAAAGGCATTGGCCGCGTACTTGCTGAACTCGGCGGCACGCACGCCCATGCAGAGCAGGCGGTCGTGGTTGCGCAGGAACGGCGCGTACAGCCGGCGCAACAGCTCGCGGCCACGCTCGTCGTCACAGCCCACGATGACCCGGTCCGGGCGCATGAAGTCCTCGACGGCAGAGCCCTCCTTGAGGAACTCGGGATTGCTCGCCACCACCACACGCGCGTGCAGCCCACGCCGCACCAGCCCCGCGTTGACACGCTGCTCCACCCGGCCAGCGGTGCCGACCGGCACGGTGGACTTGTCCACGACCAGGCAGTTGTGATCGAGCTGTTCCCCCAGTTCGTCGGCAACCGCCAGCACATGCGTCAGGTCCGCCGAGCCATCCTCGCCGCTTGGCGTGCCCACGGCGATGAACACCACCTCGGCGCGCCGGATGCCGGCGCGCAGCTGGGAGGTGAAGCTGAGCTGGCCGCTGGCGAGCTGCGCCTTGAGCATCGCCTCAAGCCCCGGTTCGTAGATCGGTACCTCACCGCGGGAGAGCATCGCGACCCGCTGCGGATCACGCTCGACGCAGATCACCCGGTTGCCCATCTCGGCAAAGCAGGTTGCCGTCACCAAGCCCACGTAGCCTGCTCCAATCACGCCTATCTGCATCGCAGCATCCTCCAGAGGTTTGCTGCGATTGCAACCAATCGCGGTGGCAGCGATGTGACGGAGCGGAGAAGGAAAGATGACAATGGCCGCGCTCGGGCAACGCCCTCAAGCGTGATGCCTGACGGTCACGGGGCTTGGCGCAGGTCAGACGCCTACGACGGGTTCCGGGATGAAGCCTTCGTCCCGTAGTGCCTTGACGACGCCACGGATCAGGTAGTTGTTGGAGAAACCGATCGTGTACTGCCTGGAACCCTCGGCGACCGGGCGAAGCATGCCCTGGTCGACCAGCTTCTTCAGCTGGTAGGTCCGCTGATTGGCGGTCAAACCAGGCAGCGCAGGCGCCAGGTCCGCAGACTTCACCACGCCTTGCCTGATGGCGAGCTTGAGCACGCCCTCCTCGGTCGCCGTGATCAGGCTGCGATTACGTGCGATATCCACGGCGGGATTGAGGATATGCCGGGTCAGGTACTCGAAATCCGTCAGGCGATCCACCTTGTCCAGCTCTTCGCGCACACCCTCCAGAACATAGATACACCAGTTTTCCAGGCCCTCCGCTGTGCCGCTGTCCGCGCCGGAAAGCATGGCGTAGTAACGCTCACGGTCATTGCAGAAGACCGCCGTAGGATTCAGCAACCGGCCACCGACGTTCACGTTGAAACCGTACTTGATCAGCAACGCGTAGGTCAGAAGCCTCACCACGCGCCCGTTGCCGTTACCGAACGGGTGGATCCAGCCAAAGCGGTGATGAGCCAGCGCCACCTTCATCAGGTCGTACTTGGATGGATCAGGCCGGTTCACGAAATCGACCAGTTCGCTCATGTAACCGGGGACGGAAACCGCATCCGGTGGAACATGGGGCGACTGGGAAATACGGACGCCCCCCGACCGATAGGCTCCGGGTGTGCGGTCACCCTCTCTTTCCAGATCGTCGACAGCAAGCTGATGCAGCTCGCGGATGAAATGCTCGGACAGCGCATCTCCGGGGCTCATCGAGCCCTCGATGTACTCCATCGCCCGTTCGATGTTCGCGACCTCCCGCAACTGGTCGCTCTCCTGCTGCCGCCCCTCGACCTTGCTTTCGACGTAATCCGCCAGTGTCGTGTGGTTACCTTCGATCCGAGCCGAACCCAGGCTCTCCAGCATGTGGAAGATGCCTTTCAACTGGTAGAACACCGGCAACGGCGTACTGCCCTGAAGCTGCAGGCGCCGCAGGTGCTCGAGCTCGTTGAGCACATCCACCAGAGGCGAAGCGAAGGAAGGGTTCAGAAGCTGGAGTTCATGATGAGCAAATGGCGACATACGCAGGATTATCTCAAAAAACAATCTCGACTATCTTGAAAAAAGACCATGAAAACCTTGATTACAGAGGGCTCCGCGACCAATCACTCATGAAGCTATCTTGAATCAGTGGCCGTATCAAATGAAAAATGACCCTGCGCGGAACTGGAAAGGCAGCCAGTGCGGCATCTGACACGAACCTGCCGACTCTCGTGCCGTGCAGCATTTGAGCCGGTATGGAACGTCACCTGTCTGTGACGGAGCAAGGACTGCGAGACGCTGGTACGTGAGCGCGGAGGCCAGGTCGGTTCTGGGGCAGGAAAGCCATGGAGATTCGAGAGGCTGGCGCGTCACTCGCTATCCTGAGCAAGGCACAAGATAGCTGTTTGGATAGTCGGCTGCCTGCCTCTGCGGCGATGGCGGGAGAAGAAGCCCCAGGAGTATCTTGGGATCGCCAGAGATCGTGTTTCGCAAGATGGTGCCCGAAGCCGGACTCGAACCGGCACGCCATTACTGGCGAGAGATTTTAAGTCTCCATTTAATATTCGTAAAAACAATAACTTACTTAATTATTCGTTCCGCAATCGACCGGCATCAGGTTTGCTGCAGTCCCCAGATTTCAGGGGGCTTCAGCAAATTGCGGAACGTTCCTTATGGTACTGTTCGTGAGGCCCTTGATGCGGCCGGACTAAAACATCGACTGAGGGAGTACCAGACGCCTCCGCTTCCCGATGCACTCGAACCGAAGAGATATCTAGCTCCTCCACAAGCGCTTCTTGATCCCGCTGGCCGGTTAGCAGGCCGACACCAGCTCCCACTGCTGATCCAGCTCTTCATTGATAGCCTGCATGCGCTCGATGTCGACGGGCTCGTTGAGTCCGAAGGTACGGCTGTAAGCCAATAGCCATAGATGGAGTACGGCCTCAGCCCTATCTCCAACGAGAATGACTGTCCCCTCTCAATCAACTACGCCACAGTAGGTTGCCATCCTGAAACCCTCAGGCTAGAGTGCGCCCGTCGTGGTAAGTCCCACGACCGGGTGTAGCAACCTGATTCGTTCGAGGCGCGGTAGCGCCATAGTTTGAGTAGCCAGCACTCGACGTGCTTGATTGCTTAACTTCTATGGCGGACCGTGTGGGGCAGGCTTTTGCCTGGCCGGTTCCCTCGGACGCCGGTTTGCTACCCCCGCACGGTCCGCCTCCATTACCGTGTAGCAACGGCGGTAGGCGGCTCCTTAATCGTCTGAGGAGCATAAGGAAAATGCGCTACCCCTTTTTTACCCAAGAGCTCCGCCTCGGGCTTCAGGTCTTGCTGTCCACCTCTGATCCGGAGGTGCGCCATGGCTGAGTTCGAAACCTGCGTTGTACCTTTCCCGCTGCAGCGAAGCCCGCTGCATGAATACGAACGCTCTCCCCTGTCCTCTGAAGCTGCAGCTGAACTGCGTGGGGTGATGCTCGGTAACCTGCTGGATCAACTGGCTGAACCTGAAGGCTTGCAGCCCGCGGATCTGCGCGTGCGCATCGCTGGTTATTCAGCGCTGGCTCTGCTCGATGAGATGGTCGTGCTCTATCGCCGCGCCCTCTCTGAGGCTAGAGGAGGTGCCAGATGAGCAAGGGTGTGATGACCTACCTTCCGCCTCACGACGGCCATCCAGGTATGGAAATAGCCTGGGCTACCGATTGCAGAAAGGCGTTCGACCAAGGCGTGAAGCTGGCCCAGACATGGCTCGACAACGCCCGCAGTGGATGGCTCTGGGCTGTGATGATCTCGGAGCGCGATCTGCTGCCCTGCGCTATCGAAAGGCGAGCTTTTGAGGTGGGCTTCCTGAGTCGTATCCACCAGCGTATGTGCTCGCTTCTTCGCTGCGGCGAGCAGGCCGAGGTCTATACGACGGGTGATTGTTTTGGCCACAGAAAGACCCTGACGCTCGCAGGAGCGAGCTGTCAGGGCTGACCTGAGCCATGGCAAATACCAAGAAATGGCCTGTTAAAACAGACTATGAAGAGAGGTTCTGAGCTAGCGGAGTGCAGGGGCAGCGTACCGACTGTTTGCACTTCGTTAGCACAGAGACCGGAGAACATTTCGCCAGAGTTCGACTTTGCCAGGTATCGCCATTGCATTGTCGCAGTGGATGATGGCCCCATGCGCGTCTTGGGTGGCTTGCTGGCTACTGCTGACGCCGACCTCAAGGTGCTGGACGAGGCCCGTACCATCATTGTTCCAGGTTGGCGCAACCGTGGCAGCCACCTGAGGCGCTACTCGAGGCGCTGGGCAATGCCTATGTACGCGGCGCTCGGTTGCTGTTGATTTGCTCAGGTGTCTTTGTGCTGGCCGCTGCCGGGACTCCTTAATGGCAAGCGGGCCACAATGCACTGGAGCTATACCGATGAACTGGCATCGCGCTTCCCGGCTATCGGTGTAGATCCAGCGGTGCTCTATATGGACAACGGCCAAGTGATTACCTCGACAGGTAGTGCTGCGGGGATAGATGCGTGCCTGCATCTAGTCGAGCGCGACTTCGGTGCTCATATTACCTACTGCGTGGCGCGCCGTCTGGTGATGGCCCCGCAACATCCCGGCAGACAGGCGCAGTTTATTCCTGCACCGGTACCTCAGGTGCCTTGGGATGACCTATCAGCGGTGCTGGAGTGGGCGCGTCAGCATCTGGACAAACCGTTGACGGTAAGCCAGCTGGCGGCGAAGGCATTAATGATGCGACCGCACCTTTTTGCGTCGATTCAGTGAATCAACAGGCAAGTCACCCTAGGGTTGATTACAGCATGCACGCATGTCTCTGGCCCGTTCGCTGCTTGAAAGCACCAACCTGAACAACGAAAAAATTGCCGAGCGATACGGTTTTGCTTCCGTCGAAAGCTTTCGCGTGACATTTCGCAAAGTAGTCGGCGTGGCTCCGTCTTTCTAGCGCGAGAGATTCGGACAGCGTTAGGCTCCGTTGCAAGTCGATAAAGGTTTCTCCCGGAGACAGACTCAATCGCGTACCAGTGCCGGCGTCTGGCCGGCTCCTATTCTTCGTCAACGGCAACACCCGGCCAGAAGCAGCAACTCACATGAGGTAGCTTTCGACCCTTAGCGACGGGCGAAGGTGTCTATGAAGCCAAGGTCGATTCAGCCTCTCATTGATAGTGACATTTCTCAAAATTCGAGCAGATACCTCAATTTATGCCCGCAAGGCGTTTCAGGCTCTCTATCACATGTGCTGGCTCGTTATTACCCATAGCAGCCGCTAAACGCATCAGCACCTGCTCTCGACGTACTTGAAACTGCGGTAACGCATAAACTGCACCAATCAGCTCACGCAATGCTATTGGCACTCCCCAGTGGGCCTTGAGAGCAATAGCAAAGGGCTTGGCATAGTCATCGCACGCCTGGATGACAGCGCCGTCGTCTATACTGTTGCCCTGCTTGCTCCATATTTGCACCTGCTGCAAGACACATAACTCTCCGAGCCGATGCAATATCGCCGCTGTCTGTAAGGCACCATGCTCTACGCCAGACTGCCGGGCCAACTGCACTACCCTTTCAGCCAGTCGTTCCGAGGCATCCAGATGCTCTTGAATGAAAACAGAGAGCAACGGGTCCGCAGAACTGCCGGTCTGTCGCAATGCCAGAGTAATTGCCAAATTGAGGCTAGTACGCCCGCCTAAGCGCTTCAGTGCGTCTATTAAGTTAGTACAGCGCTGCCCCCCCGATAAATAAGCAGGACTGTTGGCTGCAGCGATCAGATAAGCACAGAGGGCGGGGTCATGTTGCCATTCCTCGGCGAGCTCTCGAAAATCCAACGGTGTACCGCGGGCGACGAGCATCAACCGATCCTTGACCTGGAGCATTAACGGTAAATCCAGATCCGCGGCGGACCGACCAGACAGAAACGTTTGTAGATCATCACGAGCCACTTCATGGACCACAGTCGTATCATCCGCCGGCAGTACGCTCTCTAGACACTCCACCACTTTTGGCACGTCGAAGGGCTTGGTGATGTAAGCACTAATAGCCAACGGCCTGATTGCTAGAACGCTTTCACGATCCGCACGACCTGTGATCATGACCAGCGGCGTATTCTTATCATCCTTACGAATCAACTGCAACAGCGTAAGGCCTGAGTCCTCGGGAAGGTTCCAGTCGGCTAGGACTAGTTGGTATTTTTTGCTCTGCCACCCAGCAAAAGCGCTTTTGACATCTCTGTAACAGTCAACCTCTGCACTTGGCCTCCTACTTAATACCAGTTGCCTAAGCAAATCTGCCAACCAAGGGTCGTCATCCACAACCATTACGCGCATTGGTATTCCTTCCCAAACCTTGAGCCTTCAATAAACAAATGCACATACTCAGACACATATCAATGATCGAAAGCAAATCGTCATTATCCAGCCAAAAAGAACTCACGCAACGACCAGGCATCCATAATAGATACTCATATTTCAGAGCATCTCACGGACAACTTGGATAGCCTCCTCAAAATCGAGCCCTGTTATAGCGACCCGCAGACGCTCTAAGCTCTTCGGATCAAGCTCCTGCTGATATCGCTCTATCACCTCTAATTGCGCAATAGCATCCATACTACGAAAAGCCAGCAACTCAAGTAACTCATTGAGACTCTCCCGTGCAGAACTACTCATAGCACCTCCAACTAGGCTGGTGAGTTTTACATCATGTGTGCCTTGCGCACCAAACATCTGACGCAGGGCTAAGATACTATCCTCAGCAAGGCGCTCCACTTCAGCTACGTCTGTTACTGCAATAATGCAAGACACCTTACTGCTTTCAGCATCGACAAGAGTTGCCTCCAAGTTTGATGCTTGCTCGACCAAAGAGGTACAGCCCATGGTTCCTGCCGTACCTTTTATGGTATGCAGCACGATTGCAACGCTTTCGGCATCCTCGGCCTGCTCTCTAAGCTGGCTAACTAGCGATGTAATTTGAACGCAAAAAGAGTCCAGCATTCGCTTAATAAGTTCTTCATTACCACTAAAGCGCTGTAGAATAGCGCCGCGCTCTTCGATAAAAGTCTTTTTAACTTTACTTATGGGGGTTGACTCTTGCTGTTCGGTGTCTAGACCAAGCTGCATCAAGATAGTGGACACCAGCATCTCCAAATCGAATGGCTTAGGAACATGCCCATCCATCCCGGCCTCAATGCATGAACGCTTATCAGCCTCAGAGGCATTCGCCGTCATAGCGATAATCGGAAGCGATTCAAACCCGGGCGTTGCACGAATTCGACGGGTTGCCTCAAGCCCATCCATAACAGGCATCTGCATATCCATGAGAACCAGGTCAAAGTGCGCTGATTCTGACACCACCGTTCGCTGACCTTCCGAACCATCTACAGCAAGCTCTACGACTGCGCCTTCTGCTGAAAGCAACTCGTCCGCAACCTGCCGATTAAGCTCGTTATCCTCAACAACCAAGATCCGTATACCGGCCAAGCGATTGGCTGATGTGATTTTAGATGCTGCGTCACTAGCCCCTGACTCTCCCGCCAAAGCTAGAGAAACTGCGGACATCAACTGCTGAGGGGTTACTGGCTTTGTTAGGAAGTTAGAAAACGGCGCCTTTTGATGCTCCTGAAGCTCTGCAAGCTCTGCTCGCCCATAAGCGGTAATCATTATAATTACAGGCGCATTCTCTCCATCGCCCGATGAGCGCATAATCTGAGCGGCGCGAACACCATCCAATTCAGGCATACGCCAATCCATCAGAACGACCTGGAAAGGATTCCCCTCGCTGGCCGCAGCCAGGGTCTTACCTACAGCGTGCACCCCACTATTTACCAACTCTGCCTGCCAGCCTATTGATTCAATGGTTTGCTTGAGCACTTGCCCCGCAATCGGATTATCATCTACCACGAGAACGCGCAGGCAATGCTCACTTGGTGGAAGGTCATCCTTGATAGACTTTTGCTGAACAATAGGAAGCTCAAGCGTAAACCAGAAATGGCTCCCCTCACCCAGGGTACTCTCGACCTGAAGCTCCCCCCCCATTAACTCAACCAAACTACGGCAGATGAACAAACCGAGCCCAGTCCCACCAAAACGGCGAGTAGTTGAGGCCTCTGCCTGCGTAAAACTATCGAAGATACGTGCTAGTTGCTCTGGTGTGATGCCAATACCGCTGTCTCTCACGCCGACATGAAGCATCACACTAGCCTCATGCCGCTGTATCATTCGCAGGCTGACAACCACTTCTCCCCGTTCGGTAAACTTCAGAGCATTACCAGCCAAGTTAATTAAAACTTGTTCTAATCGAAGACTATCACCTACCAGCATAACTGGCAGGTCGGTATCAATATCAAACACCACCTCAACAGACTTCCCCCCCTGATTACCTGAAAGCACGACCCCCAAATCCGTCATTAGCGAATCCAGTTCAAATGGGTGCTGCTCAAGTTGCAATTTACCCGCCTCAATTTTTGAATAATCAAGGATGTCGTTGAGTAGTCCGAGAAGAGATGTGGCGGCACCGTGAGCTTTATCTAGATAGTCACGTTGACGAAGCGTCAGCTCGGTTTGCCTTGCAAGCATAAGCATCCCCAGCACAGCATTCATCGGCGTGCGGATTTCATGACTCATGTTAGCCAAGAAAGAGGTTTTGGCGGCACTTGCGGCATCAGCCAGATCCTTGGCAACGATCAAATCAGCTTGAAGCTCACGCTCATGAGTGATGTCTATATTAATTCCAGTCACTCGAATCGCACTGCCTTTATCATCACGCTCTACTCGCCCGCCTGCTTGGATAAAGCGAACTGTTCCATCAGGGCGCACGACTCGAAAAATAGGATCGTAAGAGCCTGTTCCGGCGACGGCCGCTTGAAGTCGGCGCTCGGCCTCTTCAACATCATCGGGGTGAACACGCGAACGCCAATGTTCATATCTAAGTCCTGTCTCAGTAAGTGAGGAGGGTTGGTCATAAATTGCGAACATGCGGTCGTTCCACTCCAAGGCCCCATCTCTGACATTCCAACTCCAGATACCCAACTCTGCGACATCTGCCGCCAGAGCGAGATGATCGCGCATCTGAGCAATAGCATCGCGTTGACGATGTTGCTCAGAAAGGTCTGACATAATGCCGACAACCATTCGCTTGTTGTCGATCGTCATAACGCCGAGACTGATCTGGACTGGGAATACACGACCATCACGGTGCATCGCTTCAATTTCGCGATTGATACCAATCCCCCGCCCGCTATGATCACTGCGAAAGCTTTCTAAATAGCGGTCGTGTTCATCGGAAAATTTTTTCGGCATCAACATGGAGACGTTGCCTCCAATCATTTCTTTTTCTGTATAACCAAAAGCCAATTCAGCAGCAGGATTGCAAGATCGCATTACACCGTAGGAATCTATGGTGATAATAGGGTTCATCGCCGTATCGAGAATACCTCGAGTAGTTTCCAGACTAGATTCAAGATCACGGGTTCGCTCAGCCACCTCCTGCTCAAGTTGATTATTCATCTTCTGCAGGTGCGCTTCAAAAGCCTTTTGTGCAAAAATATCCCTAACGGTCTTCGACGCGCCTATGACCTGTCCACTATCGTTTAAAATAGGAGAGACAGCTACTGCTACGTCTTTAATGCTGCCATCCTTACATTTACGCTGCGTATCAAAACTATCTGTGCGCTCATTACGGACAATGCGCTCCAAAATGTCCGCCTCTTCCTGCTTTCGCTCTGAGGGCACAATAAGATCAGCAACTTTCCTCCCGATCGCTTCGGCCTCGGTGTAACCAAACAGACGTTCTGCACCGGCATTCCAGCTAATGACCTTGCCGTCAACAGTTTTCCCGATGATGGCGTCGTCTGAATTTTCGACAACTGCTGCCATCCACGCCTGCGTCGCTGCGACCTGGCGTCGACGCTGCTGATTAACGGCAAGAATGCTGACTAGAAAGGCAAGCAACAGGCTTAGTAGGCCGCCACCACTTAAAATAGCGGTTGGAGAGGCTTGATTTAGTTTCTCAACAAACAAGCTGTTCGCTCGATAATCTAGTCTCCAAGTACGCCCGTATACATTCCATGTCAGATCAAAGTGGTGCTCACTACGATCAATGCCGTCTTCAATGGAACTGGAAAAAAAGGGAGCCTCCTCCTTACTATTCGAGCTGGTAACATCCTGAAGCGTAAAATCCACTGCCGCGCTGTCAACCAACCCTCCAAGTACCTCTTCAGTAACTAACGGCGCATAGCTCCAGCCAATCGCCTCTTTCTCTCGCTCCTGAACAGTAGTTGGTGTGGCCCATCCTTTATAGATAGGCAGGAGGATTAGAAATGATTGCAAGGGCTTACCGGTTGCTTGCACCAGGGTTATAGGTCCCGTAAGACGAGCTTTGCCTGACTGCACAGCCGCCCAAGCAGCCTCACGCCTGTTCTGTTCCGAAGCAATGTCCAGGCCAACAGCTTGAAGATTCCGCTGCACTGGCTCGATATATTGAATGACAAACCGCTCATCTTGAGTGGGGGACAACTGTCGTATCGAAAAGCTGGGCCATTCGTCGTAACGGGCTTTCTCGAGGAACTGTGCTTCCTCAGCGACAGACACTCTCCGGATAAACCCAAACCCCCTAGCTCCTGGGAACTCATCATCAAAATCGCGGGTCAAGCTGTAGTTATGAAAATCTGCCCGTGTGATCTTGTCAGGGCCTGCTGCCAGAATGGTTGCGCGCCCGCCCCTCAACCCATACTGATAGCGCTCGAACCGAGCCCCAATAGCAACAGTGAGTGCTCGTGCCTCACTCTCAAGCTCGCTCCTGATCTGGCGCTGGTTAGCGACATGCGTCAACCACGCAGCCAGTAACGTGCTACATATGCCGGTGATCAGCACATACCAGACGGCATTTTTTACGCTAAAAGGAATGTGTTTGTGCTTCAAAGGATCGTCTCCATCCCTGATGTCCACGCCCGCTCTGCTTTCAATGAAGAGTCGAAGCATGCCTCCGCCTCAGCCGACTGAGCTATTCTTCTCGGGAACCCGTTCAGCTCGTATGATCAACACTATAGTTCCAATGGTGTGATCTTGAATTAAGGATTTTTCGGGGCGGCCAATGCCACAGAAAGCACTCAGGGAAAATTTCGTCATCTTGGTGGTGGACGATCAAGTCAGTGATGCCGAGGTGCTGCGTGAGGCCGTAGCTAGGCTGGGTCAGGTGCACGTGGCAAACACAAGTCAGCGTGCGCTCGATCTGGCTAGGCGTTTTAGGCCAGACGTTGTGCTCCTAGACATCTTAATGCCTGACCTAGATGGCTTAGCTTTGTGCCGTGAGATGAAAGCCGACCCCAAGGTTTGCGATGCGGCCATCATCTTCGTAACAGCCCACTCCCAACCTAGGATGCAGATTCGGGCCTTGGAAAGTGGTGGTGTTGACTTCGTTCAGAAGCCCATTGATGTTGCTATTGTACGAGCCCGAGTCCGCGCACACCTTAATTTACGTCGCCAAGCCAACCGCCTTGCTTACTTTGACGCTCTTAGCGGGCTACCTAATCGAATTCTACTAGTCGACCGACTAAATCAAGCTGTCTTGCAAGCGCAGCGCAGTGGCACATTTGCTTCACTAGTACTGATCAACTTAGACGACTTCAAGAGCATCAACAATCACTCTGGACACATGCTTGGCGACAGAATATTGCACGAGGTAGCACGTCGTCTTGAAGGGTTGACTGATGTGCACATAGACACTATTGCCCGTCCTATGGGGGATGAGTTCGCAATTCTGCTTACAAACCTAGAAAAAACTGACTCCATTGGCCCGCTTGTTGAAAACATTCTCAATGAGTTATCCCACCCTTTCTATATAGAAAAAACTCGATTCGATCTATCAGCGTGTGCAGGAGTTAGTGTTTACCCAGAAGACAGCAAGAATCACTACGAGCTTTTTAGTCACGCCGAAACAACCATGTACGAAGCCAAGAAACTTGGCCGTAGCCGGTACCGATTTTTCTCTGAGGCTCTTGAGGCCACCGCACGAGCTCGACTACTGCTTGAGAGACATATTCGACATGCTCTTGAGCAGAGAATATTCGAAGTATTTTATCAGCCCATGTACAGTTTCAGCCAAGGTGGTTTCTGCCGAATGGAGGCACTGACCCGCTGGCGCCAGGCAGATGGTTCTCTGATTTCACCAAATGAATTTATTCCTGTAGCAGAGAACACCGGGCTAATCATTCCACTTGGCACACATGTTCTGCAAAGAGCCTGCCTAGACGCTCTTAAATTAATGCGAGCCGGCTTCACGATCCCTGTCAGCGTGAATATCTCCGCAGTGCAGTTTCGAGAAGAAAATTTCCTTGAAATGGTATTAGGCACATTGAATGAATCGGGCTTGCCGGCAGAGATGCTTGAACTAGAAATCACCGAAGGCGTCTTGGCGACGGATATGGCGTGGACGAGCAAGGTTCTTGAAGAGCTGCGAGCAAATGGTGTTCGCGTAGCAATTGACGATTTTGGCACGGGCTACTCCAGTCTTGCTTATCTAAAGCGACTTCCAATTGATGTACTCAAGATTGACCAAGGTTTTGTCAGAGACATGCTCAGCGATAGAAGCGACGCAGACATCGTGCATGCCATCGTACGCATGGGGCAGGCTCTGAATCTGGAGCTCGTCGCCGAAGGAGTCGAAAATGAGCAGCAGGCCTGCAAATTGGTGGAACTTGGCTGTGATGTGTTACAAGGCTACCTGTATGCTCGACCATCTCCTTTCGAGGAACTGGAAAAACTATTACAACCCCCTGAACGTTAAATTGGTCTAGTCCTAGTACACTACCCGTGCTTTAGAGCACCCATAGCAGGCATTGAGAGGCTAAATGAGCGTAATTACTGCCTTAGCAGACCGCCGACCAAAGATCTTGGTGGTTGATGATCAGCCTGTAAACATCATGATACTTCATGAAATGCTTAGACCTTATTACGACGTCTATATGGCAACAAAAGGAAATGAGGTAGTTACAACAGCAACCAAGACTCAACCCGATCTCATTCTGCTAGATATCGTATTAAACGACATCAATGGCTATGAAGTTTGCTCCCGCCTCAAGGCAGACAAAAGCACAAAAAATATTCCAGTAATATTCATCAGCGCCAAGTCTGAGGACGAAGATGAAGCCACCGGCCTTAAGGTGGGCGCTGTGGATTATATACGCAAGCCTTTCAACACTGCCATCGCGCTATCGCGAATAGAAACTCACATAACCCTCAAACTTCAAGCAGACCGTTTGCGAGATCTAGCCAACTTGGACGGGCTAACGGGGGTCCATAACCGCCGAGCTTTTGATGAGATGCTCTCAAGATATCTCGACCAATCGAGACGCGAAAAACAGCAACTGTCTCTTCTTATGCTTGACGTGGATTTCTTCAAACGATTTAACGACCATTACGGACATTTAGAAGGCGACGAGTGCCTTAAGCGAGTTTCTAAGGCGCTAGAGGCGTCATCTAGACGACCTTTCGACTTCGTTGCGCGTTATGGAGGAGAGGAATTTGCTTGCGTTCTCCCCAACACGTCTTCTAGCGGCGCAAGGCAGCTCGCAGAAGTCATACGATCCTCCGTAGAACAGCTCAATATTCCGCACGCCCAATCAAGCGCTAGTAAGTGGGTTAGTGTTTCGGTGGGGGTTGCTAGCAACGACCCCTCACATGAAACCACGCCGGAGTCTTTGTTAAAGAAAGCAGATGAAGCCCTTTATCGCGCAAAAAATAACGGGCGCAATCAAGTGAGCAGCTAAAGCAAGACTGGCTCACAATAGCTTAAAGCACACATACTATTGAGCAACGCCCCCGCCCCCAAAATTTGACGCCCAGCACGAACGCCCATAAAAACTTCGAAAGCCTCTTAGATACAGGGCACATCTAACAGTAGCTTTGATCATCCGGCATCTGTACGGAGTACACATTTTCTCACATGGCCAATTAATTATTGCGAAAGATTAGGCTGAGGACATTTTGCCAACGACGCCATCTGCTTGTAGTCGGAATTAATCGTCGACGAGTGACAACTACCGGCCAAAAGCAGCCGGTGAAAAAACGATTGATATCAACCAAGGCCGCCGTCAGCTGGCCTCCACGGTCTCCGTTCTACGGCAATAGGCTAGTGCGATCAGAGACGCGCCGCAGGCAATCGCACCGAACAGAAACGTCGCCGACGAACCCAGGAAATGCCAGAGCACGCCCGCACCGGTGCTGGCGACGAGCAGCGCGACACCGCTGACCAGATTGAACATGCCGAACGAGGTGCCGCGCAGCTCGGCTGGCGCTGTCTTGGCTACCATGGCGGCCAGTAGACCCTGGGTCATGCCCATATGGATGCCCCACAGGGCGACGCCAATCGCCAGGCCAAACCAGCTAGGCAGCAGCGCCAGCGCGAGATCCGCCAGCACCAGAACAACCAGGCCGACGGCTAGCAACTGGCGATGGCTGATGCGATCCGATAGGGCGCCGAATGGGTAGGCCGACAGCGAATACACCAGGTGCATCGCCACCATCACCAGGGGCACCAGCGCCAGTGGCGTACCGACCTCCTCGGCCTTGAGCACCAGAAAGGCTTCGCTGAAACGTGCCAGGGTGAAGATCGAGCCAATCAGCACCACCTGCCAGTAGGCTCTGGACAGCTTGCGCAGCTGTGCGCGGCGCAGCGGGTTGGTACGCGGACGCTCGATGGGCGTGCGTGGCTCCTTCAAGCCGAAACACAGCAGCGCAACGGCCAGGAATGCCGGAATCACCGCGACCCAGAACACCGCGCGGAAATCGTCATTCCAGAGCAGCATCAGCGCGACCGCCAACAAGGGGCCGAGAAACGCACCGATGGTGTCCAGCGACTGGCGCAGGCCATAGGCGGCGCCGCGTAGTTGCTCTGGCGTGACGTCGGCGACCAATGCATCACGAGGCGCACCGCGGATGCCCTTACCGACGCGATCCATGAAGCGCGCGTCGAACACTAGCCCGGGCGTGTTGGCGATAGCGAACAGCGGCTTGCTCAGGGCACCGAGGCCATAGCCCAGCACGGCGAGGCCCTTGCGCTTGCCTAGGTAGTCGCTTAGGGCACCGGAAAAGATCTTGGTGATCAGCGCGGTCGCCTCGGCGATGCCTTCCAGCAAGCCGATGACGATGACGCTCAGGCCCAGTCCGGTCGCCAGAAAGAGCGGCAGCAGACTATGGATCATCTCCGAGGAGATATCCATGAACATGCTCACTCCACCGAGCACCCACACCCCGCGAGGAATCTTGCGCAGCGCCTCGCTTGAATAGAACATTCTTGCCACGTCCTTGGTCACGGTCAAACACCGGGCAAGCTATCACAGCGCATGCGTAGTAGCTAAGACACTTGGAGCACTGCCCATGCTCAGTGGAAGCAAGGGAATCATGAGCGAGAAACTATAGGCAGCCGGCACGGAAATGCGCCGATAGCGTGTGCCAGTAGCAATCGTACAAGTCGATCCTAGATTTGTGGTCTCAAGCCGCAGCGCAGCTAGCCAGAGCACGAATCTGAATATGCGTTCAGCCAACGGCTATTACTGGCCGATAGCAACCACTCACCGACGTCCGCTTCCGGCCCAGAGTGTGTAAAAACACTTTCGGATCTTGGGTGTCTCAGCCCAGCGCTCCTGGACGAGTTTATTCCCCATGTATTTGCCCCGACCGGCACCGGTAACGTTCGAGAGCGCTTCTGGTGCGTTTTAGCACCTTCTGGAGCAGCAAAAGCCAGGGCTTTTACGCCACCATCGCCCTCAGCAAGCTTTCAGTGCCAATGATTTTCATGACTCGCTTCATGTTGTAGGCGAGCACATTGAGGCTCATCTCCGTGCTGACGCCGACCAGCCTGCGTGTCAGGAAATGCGTGGAGCCCATCCATTGCTTGAGCGTCCCGAAGGGATGCTCAACAGTGCGCTTCCGGACTCGCATCATGTCCGGCGCATGGTTCAACCGACGCTGCATTTCCTCCAGCACCGCTTCATGTTCCCAGCGCTTTACTCGACGATTGGTGCTTGGCGTGCACTGCGGTTTCAGCGCGCATCTCTGGCAGTTTGAACTCCAATAACAGTGCATATTCATGCCCTTCTCAACGCTGGAAAAACGCCAGATCAGTGCCTCGCCAGCCGGGCAGATGTATTCGTTTTTCGTCGCGTCATAAACGAAGGCATCTTTGTTGAATCGACCATCAGCCTTGGCACTTGAAGTCATCGGCTTTGGCACGTAGGTAGTGATGTTCGCGTTGTGGCAAGCCAGGATTTCTTCACCCTTGAAGTAGCCACGGTCAGCCACTACCGCCAGCGTTTCTGAACCAATAGCTTCCCGCGCCTGCTTTGCCATCGAGCTGAGTTGGTCGCGGTCAGAGCCAACGTTCGTGACCTCGTGAGCAACGATCAAATGGTGCTGGGTATCGACCGCCGTCTGTACGTTGTAGCCGACGATGCCATTGCCACGCGTCATCATCGAGCGGGCATCGGGGTCGGTCAGTGAAACCTGTTTGTCTGAAGAGTCGTTGAGCTGAGATTCGATCACCTGAAGCTCTTTCATCTGTGCTTTGAGCTTGGCGATTTTCTCTTCCAGGCGCGTAGCGTCTGGCTCAGCAGCGGTTGGCACTTGCCGATCAGCGGCATCAAGGGCGGTCAGGTAACGGTTGATGCTCGACTCGATTTCCTCCATTCGGCGCTTCAGCTTTGCGCTGGTGAAGTTGCGGTCGCGATTGTTCACTGCCTTGAATTTGCTCCCGTCGATGGCCACCAGGTTTTCGCTAAACAACCCCAACTGCTGGCAGAGCACAACGAACTGGCGGCACACGCCGCGAATGGCTTTGCTGTTGTCTTTTCGGAAGTTGGCGATGGTCTTGAAGTCGGGCATCAAGCGACCGGTGAGCCACATCAGTTCGACGTTGCGTTGGGCCTCTCGCTCAAGACGCCGGCTCGACTGGATGCGATTGAGGTAGCCGTAGATGTAGATCTTCAGAAGGATCGCAGGGTGATACGCGGGTCTGCCGGTATCGGCTGGAATGACACCATCAAAACCCAGCGTCACTAGGTCAAGTTCGTCAACGAAGACATCGACCACGCGCACCGGATTTGTATCGCTGACGTAGTCGTCGAGGCTTTCGGGAAGCAAGGTGCTTTGACCTCGGTGTTCACCTTGGATAAACCGTTTCATGGGCTTCCCTTGCGATGAAATTCTCAGAAATCATAGCAAGGGTATGTCCGGGCGTTTTTACACACTCAGGGCCAAAAGCGGGCATATCCGAAGACATCCGCAACTAGCACTTTTCCGTTATTTCCCGTCTTGTGAGAGCGATTGACTGAGCAGCTCATCCAAAATTCTCAGGCTGAACTGGCGCTGCAGGGTGACGGCATAGAACTGCTCGGCGATCTCGGGTACCTCGGCGTAAAGCTGCAGGGCGCCGCTGCGCAGTTCGTCCTGAACCACCACAGCCGGCAGCAGCGCCATATCCCCAGAGTCACGAGCCAGTAGGCGCAGCATGGCCATGTCGTCCACCTCGGCGCAGATGATAGGTTTCAGCCCGTGGCTGTTGCAGTAGACCTCGAACTGGCTGCGCACGTCGCTGCTGCGGCCGGGGACGATCAGGCGTACCTGTTGCAAGTCACGATGCAGGTCGAAGAGGCCGATCTCCTGGCGCGGCGGCCCAATCAAGCAGACGGCCTGGCGATCAAGCAGGCGGCACTGCCAGGTACGCTGGCTGTCGGCGCTGACCGCCTTATTGGTCAGCACCACGTCCAGCTTGTGCAGGGCCAGGCGCTCCAGCAGTTCATCCAAGCCGCCGGATTCCAGGGTGATGCGCAGGCCTTCACGGCCGAGGAAGGGACGCAGCAGGTTTTCCTGGAAGTTGCGCGACAGGGTGGCGACGGCGCCGATGCGCAGCGTCTGGCTGGCCTGTAGGGTGTGCTGTAGGGTGGTCTGCAGCTCGCTGCCGAGAGCGAAGATGGTCTCGGCGTAGTCCAGCACCAACTGACCCGCTTCGGTCAGCCGCAGGCTGCGGCCGGAGCGAATGAACAAGGCGTGGCCGAGTTGGTCTTCCAGCACGCGGATCTGGGTCGAGAGGGCCGACTGCGACACATGCAGGGCCTCGGCGGCGCGGGTCAGGTTGCCTTCCTTGGCCACGGCCCAGAAGTAATGCAGGTGGTGGAAGTTCAGTCGGCGCATATTTAGTTCTCCTAAAGTGATCGATTGATTCTTATCAATCTATTTTTAATAGTTCAAGCACTCTCCGACACTAGCGCCATCAAGCTTTTGCGGAGTGCGCGCCATGCCCAGCCTGTTTTTCCCCCTGGCCCAGTTGCTGCCCTGGGCCTATGCCCTGGCGTTGCTGCCGGTCGCTCTCATCGGCTCACCACGCTGGATCTGGTGGCCTGCCCGCGTCGCCGGCTACCTGGGACTGAGCCTGGTGCTTGCTGCCTGGGGGCAGGCCGCCCTGGAAGGGCAAAGCAACGACCGCCTGGGACTGGCCATGGCCGGCCTGGTCGGTCTGTTGGCGCTGGTGATCATCGATTATTCCCAGCGTTACCTGGACGGCGAGCCGGGGCAGCGCCGTTACGTGCTGGCCCTGCTGGGCACCTTGACCGCGGTGGCCACTGTGGTGACCAGCACCAACCTGTTCCTGCTGGTCGGTGCCTGGACTATCTCCAGCCTGTGCCTGCATCAGCTGCTGACTTTCTACCGCGACCGTCCGCAGGCAGTCGTGGTGGCCCACAAGAAGTTTCTCGCCAGCCGCCTGGCAGATGTCTGCCTGCTGTTGGCGACTGTGCTGCTGGTGCGTGCCGGCGGTGACAGCCAGATTGCGGTGATCCTCGATGCTGTGAACACACGCCTGCAGGCCAACGGCCAACTGGGCTGGGACCTGCAGCTGGCCGCGCTGCTGCTGGCCCTGGCGGTGATCCTCAAGTCCGCCCAGTTGCCGGTGCACGGCTGGCTGATCCAGGTGATGGAGGCGCCGACGCCGGTCTCGGCGCTGCTCCACGCCGGGCTGGTCAATCTGGGCGGCTTCCTCCTGCTGCGCTTCGCCCCGCTGTTCTCCGCTGCCGTGCCGGCGCAGAGTCTGCTGGTGCTGTTCGGCGGTCTGACTGCGGTGATTGCCGCGCTGGTGATGATGACCCGCATCAGCATCAAGGTGCGCCTGGCCTGGTCGACCTGCGCGCAGATGGGCCTGATGCTGCTGGAGTGTGGCCTGGGCTTGTACGAGCTGGCCCTGGTGCACCTGCTGGCCCACTCGCTGTACAAGGCCCATGCCTTCCTCGCGGCTGGCGAGACCGTGGCCCAGGCCCGCCAACATGCCCTGCAGCCGCAGGCTTCCGCGCCCGGGCTGGGTAGCTTGCTGCTCGCCCTGCTGCTGGCCGGCCTGGCGCTGACCCTGCTACAGGGGTTGTGGAGCTGGGTGCTGCCCGGCCACGCGCTACCCCTGGTTGCCCTGACGCTACTGGCCATCGGCCTGGCGCCCTGGTGCCTGCGCCGTGGCCAGCTGCCCTATGGGCTGGCGATGTTCGTCCTGTTGTTGGGCGCCTACCTGCTCTGGCACCAGGCCGCCGGCTGGATGCTCGACCTGCAGCTCGGCACAGCACCATGGCCGCTGACCGGGGTCGCCGTGCTGCTGTTACTCGGTCTGTATCTGCTGCAGGCCCTGCTCCTCGCCCATCCCCACGGCGCCCTGGCGCAACGTCTTTACCCCCTAGCCTTCGCCGGCTTCTACCTGGACGAGCACTTCACCCGCCTGACCTTTCGTCTGTGGCCGGTGCGCTCGCCGCAGCCCCTTACCTCGACTTCTGGAGATTGCCCATGACTGCGCACGAACCCATCGTTGGCCTCGACCGGGACGCCTTGTATGAAGCTGCGCGTCAGGCCTGTGCGCGAATCGCGCCAACCTGGCCGCTGGATCGCATGATTGCTGTCAGCCCCTTGTGGGAACGTCGCGAGCAGACCTGGGACGCCGTCGCCGAGCAGCTCTGGCAACGCGCCGGCAGTCGCCTGACGCTGAGCGCCGTTGACTACCGCAAGGCCTGGCAGGACGGCGCCATCACCGAGCGCCATCTGCATCAGGCACTGGCCGAGCGCAGCGCAGCCGAGACACCTGTCCAGCTCCTGCAGGCGCTGGATGCCCCCGAGGAGCCTGGCCAAGGGCTGCCGCTGCTGGAAGACCTGGCCGAGCCTGGCATCCCACTGCCGGGCTGGCCGGTGCTGATCACCCAGCAGATCGGCCAGTGCTGCGCGGCCTGGTTCGACCACGAACAGGCCGACTGGCGCCCGGACGGCAGCGTCGGGCTATACCAGGCCTGGCGCAGCAGCATGCTGGCAGATAAGGGGCTGAGCGTGCTCAGCGCCTGCCGCTATCTGCACCAGCGCATCGTCGAACTGCCGGAGCAGCCGCAGGCGGCCCTGGAGGCGGCGGTGCAGCGTCTCGGGCTGGTGGTGGCTGACTGGGCCCCCTGGTTCGACTGCCTGCTGCTGCGTAGCCTGGGCTGGGCCTCCTGGTGTGCCTACCTTCGCTGGCAGGCCCGCCTGCAGGGCAAAGACGACCAGACCATGCTTGAGTTACTAGCCATACGCGCCGCCTGGGAGTCGCTGGTCGATGACCGTCAGCGCGACGGCGACAGCCGATGGCAGTGCTGGCGCTCAGCCTGGCAGGACCGCCTGCAACAGCCGCCGTCGACCACCTGGCAGGCTCTACAGCTGTGGCAACGGGCCGACGAGTTGGCCTGGCAGGAACAGCTGCAGCACGCGCTGTGCCGTAGCACACCGGGGGCCCTGCCGCCGGCGCCGCTGGCCAAGCTGTTCTTCTGCATCGATGTCCGTTCCGAGCCCCTGCGCCGAGCGCTGGAACAGGTCTGCCCGGATCTTCAGACTGGCGGCTTCGCCGGCTTTTTCGGTCTGCCCATCGCCTATACCCCGCTGGGCACCAGCGCCACACGTCCGCAGCTGCCGGGGCTACTGGCTCCGCAGCTGCAGGTCAGCGAGAGCACGGGCGACGTCGCACAGGACCGGCAACTGGCCCAGGCACGCCAGGGTCGCCTCGCGCGTCAGGGCAGCTGGCGCCTGTTCGAACGCCTGCCGGCCTCGACCTTTACCCTGGTCGAGAGCGTCGGCCTGGGCTACGCCGGCGCACTGCTGTGGCGCACCTACGGCCTCAGCGAAAGTCCAGCCCAGCCAGATCGCAGCGCCTGGAGCCGCGCCGAATGGCAACGCCTGCAACCGCAACTACCGAGCATGGGCCTGTCACAGAAGATCGACCTGGCCGAGCGTATCCTCAGGGCCATGGGCCTCACCGGGCCCGTGCCGGCGCTGCTGGTGCTGCTCGGCCACGGCAGCCAGAGCGCCAACAACCCGCAGGCAGCCGCTCTCGACTGCGGTGCCTGCTGCGGGCAGAGCGGCGAGATCAACGCACGCCTGCTGGCCAGCCTGCTCAATGAAGCCGAAGTGCGCGCCGGTTTGCGTGAGCGCGGGATCGACCTGCCGCCGCACTGCCATGTGCTGGCCGGGCTGCACAACACCACCACCGACGAAGTCCAGGTCTTCGATCACGCGGCGCTGCCCCAGGCGCTGCAATCTAGCTGGCAGCGCCTGCGGGCCGCATTGGACAGCGCCGCTGTCGAGGTGCGTCGGCAACGGGCAGCGAAACTGGGCCTGGCGCCCCTGCGCGAGCAACCCGACAGGTTGCTGGCACGGCTGCGCCGGCGTGCCCGCGACTGGGCGCAGACGCGCCCCGAGTGGGGTCTGGCCGGCAACGCAGCATTCATCGCCGCACCGCGCACCCGCACCCGCGGCGTCGACCTACAGGGCCGCGCCTTCCTGCACGACTACGACTGGCGCGAGGACCGCGACGGCGCCGTGCTGGAGCTGATCATGACCGCGCCCATGGTGGTGGCGCACTGGATCAACCTGCAGTACTTCACCTCCACCACCGACAACCCGCGTTTCGGTAGCGGCAACAAACTGCTGCACAACGTGGTGGGCGGCCATCTCGGCGTGTTCGAGGGCAACGGCGGCGATTTGCGCATCGGCCTGGCCCGCCAGTCGCTGCACGACGGCCAGCAGTGGATGCACCGCCCGCTTCGCCTGCACGTGGTCATCGAAGCGCCGCAGGCGATGATCGACCGGGTGATAGAGACGCACGCCGTTGTGCGCGACCTGATGCAGCACGGCTGGCTGTACCTGCTGCGCCTGGACGGCCAGCCGGCACGCCTGGAGCGGCGTACCGTCAGCGGCTGGGAAGCCATGCCGGACGCCTGAAAACACCGAGGCCACGTCATGCAGACACGGCCTCGTTGGTTGGCAGCAGGCGTTGAGCGGTTTAGGAATAGCCTTCGATCTTCTTTTTCTCCATCGAGCCCCGCTGGCCATGGTCGATGATCCGGCCCTAGTGCTCGGACATACGGGTCAAAAGCATCATCCTGGACGATTGCCGGCTGCGTCTGTGCCTGCAACTCTACGTGCCCCGTCAGCGGGTAGCAAACGAGGGTGCGGAGCCGTAACCCAGCGGGTCTGGATGCTTGCACGCTGCTGCTGGGTGAGGTGCTGCGGAGGCTCATCGTCGACACACATCAGCGCGCCGTACAGCTCCACCAACGGGCGCAGCGCCGCGCGGTAGAGGTCGACGATATCGATGTTTTCCAGATAGATGTATTGCCAGATGCCAAGCTCGGTCCAGTTTGACAGCGGGAACACCCGCAGGTTTTCGCCGACGTTAATTCGGGTGTGTTACAGCTGCCACAGCTCTGGTCGCTGCTTGAGGTCCCAGCGCTGGTGCGGGTCGAGGAAGGAACAGACGCGCACCCTGGCCCATGGTTTTTCCTCCTCGCGCCTGGCGCCATCGAAGTAGACTTCTAAACCGTAATGCGCCAGCGCCTGCTTGAGCGCCTCGGTTTTCATGATGTCGGTGCACTTGGCCAAGCCCAAGGAGAACGGCGTAATGCTCAGCCGCGCGCCGTCCGGATTGATGTGCACGCGCATATCCAGGTGCAAGCGTTCGGCCAGACGATCACTGAATTCGCCCATCTCGTGAAACTCCCAGCCGGAGTCCACATGCAATAGGGGAAACGGCAGCGGCTCCTAGAAAAAAGCCTTGCATGCCAGGTGCAGCAGCGCCGTGGAATCCTTGCCGATGGAATAGAACAGGCAGTGATGGCGAATCACCGCTACCAATCTGCGCAGGATGGCCTAAGGGGCACGCAGGTAGGTCAGGCGCGCACCATTGGGAATGGTGCCTATGGATTGCACTGCGGGCATTGGCCGGGGCTGGCCAGCCGGCCGACGGCCTGTCGTTCCTCGTAATTGCAGGCCGGACATTGCCAGACGTGCGCCGCTGCCAGCGGTGTGCTCAGGCCACAATCGGCGCACAGCAGACCGGGCTCGCTGCGGGCCACGGCAAAGCCACGTGCCTGGCAGCGCAGACAGTTGCTAGCCAGGCGTTGCGCCAACTGCTCGACGGCCTCGCGAATCACCGTCTGCCGCAGCGGGTTGAGGTGCGCGCGCATATCGGTTTCCAGCCAGATCGAGGCCTCGCGGGCCAGCAGCCACTGCAACTGGCCGCGCAGCCAGTCGGGCTCGCGAACCCCCTTGCGGAACCAGGGCTCGCCGGGACGCCCCAGGATCAGGGCATGCTCGGGAAAGCGGGCGCGCTGCATGAACGTCTCCGCCTGCTCCAAGCTGGCGATCTCGCCTTGGGCATAGTTGGTCGCGCCTGAACCGGCCAGGGCAAATACCGGGTACTCCAGTTGGGCATCCCACAGGCAGAGGATCTCGTAATCCCAGGGCATCCAGCCCAGGTGCGGGTCGCGAGCGAAGCTACCCTCGCTGCCCAGGCCATAGCGTGTTGCGCCGAGCGAACAGGCGAGTTTGGCTTTGCTCAGCGCCGTATCGTGGGCACTGCCCTGGCGCGGTACCTCTCGACTGAAAGTCCCGAAGTGGTCGGTGTCATAGCTGTTGACCGCGTCGATACGCAGCCCCAGCGGCGCCAGCGCATCGGCAACCAAGCGGCCCTTGTCATGGCAGGTCAGAAAGGTAACGCGCTGCACCTGGTGCGTGGTGGCGAGCGTTCCGTGAGGGGCATGAGCGGCAGACATGGCGGTAACTCCTGCATGTGTCGTCGCATGCATTTTCACCAGTCGTTGATATAGTCAAAAATAGATTATCTACCTGAAAATCATCGGTTATTAGCAATGAAAAGGCAGCGCTTTCACACTCGCCAGACCACCTTCCGCCAGCTGGAGACCTTTCTAGCCGTGGCCGAGCGGCTCAGTGTGACCGAGGCGGCCCGCGCCCTGCACCTGGCCCAACCCTCAGTATCGACGCAGATTGCCAAGCTCGAGCAGGCCCTGGGCATGCAGCTGTTCGAGCAGTTGGGCAAGCGCCTGCACTTGACCGATGCCGGGCGCGAGGTGCAGGCCGGTGCGCGGGAAATCTTCGACGCTCTCGATCATCTGGAGATGCGCCTGGCGCAGCTCAACGGGCTGACCGCCGGGCAGCTACGCCTCGGCGCCGTGACCACCGCCAAGTACCTGGTACCGCGTCTGCTCGGCCCCTTTTGCCGACAGTATCCCCAGGTCGAGGTCGAGCTGAACATCGCCAACCGCTCGGAGGTGATCCGGCGCCTTGAGGACAACCGCGACGATCTCTACGTGTTCAGCCAGCCGCCTCGGCATCTGGATCTCGAGGTGACCCCACTGGCCGACAACCCGCTGGTGGTGATCGCTCCGGCCGGCCACCGCTTCGCCGGTCAGCGTCTGCGCTGGGAACAGCTGGTGGGCGAGCCATTTCTCAGCCGCGAGCCCGGCTCGGGCACGCGCCTGGCCATCGAGGAGCATTTCGCCCGCTTCGGCTGGAGTCTCAAACCACAGATGACCATCGAGAGCAACGAGGCAATCAAGGAATCCGTGGCGGCTGGCCTGGGCATCGCCATCCTGTCGCGGCATACCCTCATCCATACGGCGCCAGGCAATCTGGTGGAGCTGGATGTGGAGGGCTTTCCGATTCCCAACCGCTGGTACCTGGTGTGCTGGCGCACCAAGAGTCCGTCACCGGCGGCGCAAGCCTTCAGCCGTTTCGCCGAAGTCCCTCTGGACACGCCCACGCTACCGGGCTGAGCCTTCAGTCCAGGCGCTGGCTAGCTGCCTATCCCGCTATCGCCCATAAGTGGGCGCTAGGTGTCAGTTCGTTTGTTAGATCAGATGCGAGCAAGACAGTCTGCCGGAAATGCTACCAAGCGTCGGGGGAGTCGAAATATTGCAGGAGTATGAGAATAGCTGTGGACTTTGAGTGCAAATGGCTGTCGAAGCCGATGCGAATTTTCAGTCAGACGCCCCACAAGAGCCCGGCCCTGCTGATAGGCGCAGGAGGTTTCTAGTCTTTGTTCTCCAAACAGCTTTACCCGATTACTGCCACCATGGCGGGAGCTTTGGGTTTGCCTGGCTAACGTTCAGAAACACAATGACTTCCCCCAGCTCCCCAATTCCATTCGGCATTGATCGGAATATGTCTTAAGATAACCGGTTGCCGAAAGAACCGTCATGGCCATCGCCATGAAGGGCTTTCATCCTTTACAGATATGTGTGGTGAAGATGAACAAGCCTTTCATTTCGCTGTGCCCTGAAGTTACCAGGGAGCACGCGCTGAAGCTGATGCATTGGTTGGAGGATGAGCGCGTCACCTGCTATTTGAGCGACTCGCCCCATGTCTCCCGATCTATTGAGCACGCTATAGATCGGACTCAATTGCCGATTCTGACTCACCTGTTCAATCAGGGCGGCCGATTCTTCATGGCCTATGACCGGCATGACACTCCGGTGGGTTTTGTCCGTCTCATCAAGACCGGCGCGAATTGCGAGATCGTTCTGGTCATCGGAGATAGTGACAAATGGGGCCGAAACCTTGGTGCTCTCACGATCCACGAAGGCATGAAGCTAGCCTTTCTCGACATGCGGGCCAAGAAGCTCATCGCCAAGATCCACCCTGACAACACCCGATCGCTGAAAGCCTTTCTGCGCTGTGGTTTTCTGCTTGAGAGCGAGACGCCTGCATTGAAGTCATTTTCCATGACGGCGCAGCGCTATCTCCAGCTCCTACGCGAAGGCGCAGTCGGCAATTCACCCAGGATCTACGTCACTGAAATCGACAAGGCCAGACTCGAGAGCCTGATTCCACTTGAGCAAGGCCAGGCGGTGATTGAACTTGAGCATGAGCTTGAGCGAGCCATTGTTGTCAAGCAGGAGCATGTGGCACGTGATGTCGTCACGATGAACTCCAGGGCCTTGCTGCAGCTAGACGACGAGCAAATCGAGGTGGCTCTGGTCTACCCCAAAGACGCGGATAGCAATGCCGGTAAGCATTCCGTGTGCTCAGACATCGGGGCTGCAATCCTCGGCTATCAGGAGGGCGATGCCATCAGTTGGCGGATATCTGATCGAACCCGCCGGATTGAGATCAGAAGAGTGCTTTATCAGCCAGAAGCCGCAGGGGACTTCCACCTGTGACTTCGTTCTTGGCCCAATATCCAGACCATCAGACAGAACATTCGGCATCACGTAGTCCCAGCTCATTTGGGGCGCCTGTACAGATCGAATCGCTCACTGTCGGCGCAGCCACGGAGTTTCCACCGCCTCCTGGCGCCTGCGTTGCTGTTTCACGCGGTACATTTCACTGTCCGCAATTCTGATGGCGTCTTCTACTGTAATCGTCGCCGGCATCACCGCAACCACTCCAACACTCGCACCTTGATAGTCAAAGGCCTCCGTACTATCGCCAAGTGTGTACCGTCCAGCTATCGCCCGACTCAGTCGCTCTTGCATGAGCCGAGCGACAACACTCAGCTCTTCATTCGAGTCCTTGTTTTCGGGCGATGCCCCCTGTGCGATCACGATAAACTCGTCACCTCCAAGACGACCAACACGGTCACTGCTCCGCAGACACTGTTTTAATTTAGATGCCACTTCCTGAAGAAAATGATCCCCAGCTTGGTGGCCATAGGCATCGTTGATACGTTTGAATCCATCCAGATCGATAACGCCGATTAGCACATAGCGGTTTTCCCGTTGCGCCAAGGCAAATAGATGATCCAGATCTCGGAGGATCGCCCGCCGATTGGCAAGGCCAGTGAGAGGATCGGTCAAGGCAAGCGCCGCCAGCTCTGCGTTGGCTGCCTGGAGTTGCTCAACCAATAGCTCCCGTTCAATAAAGTAGCCCAATAGGGTCGACAATAATCGCAGCACCGGTTTCACATTGGGTGGGCAGGCTACCTGGTCCGAGCTTGCAGCGCAGACGGTGCCAATAACACGCCCAGACTGGGATCGAATCGGCGCACTCAGATAGGTCTTGATCCCTAGTGCTTGAGCTGCCTCAGAATCGCCCCAGCACTCGTCAACGTTGTCCGAGTATTGGCGATTCTCCTCCAGTGCGCGTTTGCACAGGGTGTCAGCCCAAGGCACGACAAGCCCCTCAGGGATAATCATTTTTCCCGTATTGCGTGCAACTTCAACACGCTGAGTGCCATCTTCAATATTAATCGTCGTCAGGTATGTAGACTCCATACCCGTGATCTGACTGAGCAGCGACAACAGAGGGCGAGCCAACTGCTCTAAGGAACGGGCGCGGGGAACAGTCGCCGACAGAAGGGATAGAATCTGGTCCATCTGGACGTACCAATAGCGAGGTCACAGAACCTTTGTCGATCAGAAGAGCACCATCTGAATATAGCGCGCGTCCCTAGATGCCGACGACTATCGCTGACAGCTACCAGCTGTTGAGCCATTCCCTTACGGTGGCATCACCTGAAGAATAAAGGATCTTTGTCTGTTGTATTGATATTTCAGGAAAATTGATGACCTTTACAGTTGCTACTCCCTTTGCACAAGGGGCGACTAAAGGCCTCCTCCTCGATCTGCTCCCTCGGGCTCGGATGACTGAAAAATCGTTGCCTGGACGGAACCATGAGCGCTCCTCCTAGTTAATCGAGGTTCAGTCAGCATGAGACAGGCGATCTAAAGCACGTAAAGCCCTACCTATCAAGGCTCATTGGCAGGTAACCGTGACCGCAAAGCATGTCTGGACATGTTAAGCATAAGATTGTCGGCGGTCCGGTCATATGGTGGCCAGAAACGCTCGGTGCTGAATAGCTCGGGGTTGGCGGCAAGCATCGGGTTATCGACTGAGGAGACTACCGCCACCATATTCAGTTCCTGCACCACCCGACGCTGCACTGCCTCAGATAGAAAGTGATCCATCACCAGATAAGCGGCGTCCAGTTTGTCACCGCTGACGCCTTTGACGATATTCATCGTGTCCAACCAAGTGGTGTCCCCCTCGACAAACTCCACCCGTTGCCAGTCCTCACCACGTTTGCGCCGATCCGCTATCTCTGGACCATAGCTGGCCACCAGCAGTTGATCACTACCAAACTGTGGCGCACTTTCCCAGAATTCCCCGACCTGGGTATACAACCGATCCAGAAAATACTGCGCAGGACCATCCGCTGCAGCCATCAGCTTGGCCTCCTTACGCCTGCCAGCACGCATCAGATCATGCAAGAGAAATGGTTGCTCGCCCAAGGCGAGAAATGCCATGGCGATATTGGGCTGCACCTGGCCGCTGGTCAGCGACAGCTTTCCTTTCCAATGCGGCTGTAACAGGTCGCTCAGTCGCTGCGGCAACTGGTCCTTGTTGAGCCTCTGCATGTTCGCCCAGATCCCATAAGTCCCTCCACCGAAGGGCACATAGAGCAGGCGCGCACCATCCTTTCCCATGTCTAGATGGGCCAGTTGCGGCAAGAGCTGGTTGAATAGACGCAGACGCGTAGGATCGATTGCCTGCAGCAAGTCCGTCATTCGGCCTTGCTGCATCTTCAGATAGTTGAGGGTAAGGAAGCTCAAATCTGCTCTGCCGGCACGCAGCAGCATGAACATCTGTTCGGGGCCCTCAGCGTAGGGATCGATGACTTCAGCCCTAACCGCAAGCCCCTGCTCGGCCAAGTCACGGTTGATCACCACCAAGTCTTCCGCTGAACGAGCCCCTTGAAACACAGGACACCGTTTCCCCCTTACCATAAGGGATAGGCAAACGACTGTGTTTATGACT